>JBPCMW010000018.1:0-16817 GCA_051001875.1 Solirubrobacteraceae bacterium
CGAAGTCGTGCGCGAAGCGCTCGAGGTCCTCGGGCGGCTGGCCGAGGCCGAGGATCAGGACCATCGTCGCGTGCGTGGCGAGCTCGACGTGGATGTCGAACGCCTCGCGCAGGCCGGCCGCGACCTCGTAGCCGGTGCAGCCCGTCCCGCGCACGTCGATCACGATCCGCATCGGGTCCCAGGCTGCGACCCCGGGGCGGCCGACGGACTCGTCGCCGATCACCCGCGCGCCGGGAACGGCGTCGATCGCGGCGCGCGCCGCGTCGCCGGCGGCCCTCGTCCGCGCGAGCAGCGCCTCCCCGTGAACCGCCAGCTGCCGCCGCGCGGCGTCCAGCGACGCCATCAGCAGCGCGGACGGCGACGTCGAGCGCGTCAGCCTGACCATGCGGGCCACCACGTCCGGGTCGATCCGCCCCGACGGCGCCACGTGGAGCATCGCCGACTGCGTGAGCGAGCCGACGATCTTGTGCGTCGACGTGAGCACCGCGTCGGCGCCGAGCGCCAGCGCGCTGGCCGGCACGCCCGCGTGGAAGCCGAAGTGCGGGCCCCAGGCCTGGTCGACGACCAGCGATACGCCCGCGTCGTGGCAGACCGCGGCGCACGCGGCCACGTCGGCCGCCATCCCGTAGTAGGTCGGCGAGACGATGAACGCCACCTTTGCCTCTGGAGTGCCGGCCAGCGCCTGTTCGAGCGCGGCCGGCGTGACCCCGTGCGCCATACCCAGTTCAGCGTCGTACTCGGGGGCCACCCAGCTGGGGCGGCCGCCGCTGAGAATCAGCCCATCGATCAGGCTGGCGTGCGAGTTGCGCTGCAGGATCACGGGCGCGCCTGCCGGAGCCAGCGCTATGCACAGGGCATGGTTACCCTGCGTGGCGCCGTTGGTCAGAAACCACGTGCGCTCGGCGCCATACGCCTCAGCGGCCAGCTGCTCGGCGCGCTCGTATGGCGTGGGCGAAGGACCCACGTCGATGCCCTCGATGTCCTGCGGTATGTCGAGCAGCAACGCCTGCTCGCCGAGCGCGGTGCGCAGCCCCGGGTCGGCGCCCTCGCCGCCCTTGTGACCGGGCACGTGAAAGCGGGTCGAGCCGCGGAATCCGTATGCGGTGATCGCCTCGAGATACGGCGCAGTCGGCTGCGCCGGCGGGTCGCGGAAGCTCAACGCTTTGCGGCCTTCAGCAGGTACGCCCGGACAAAGCCGTCGAGGTCACCATCGAGCACGCGGTTGATGTCTCCCATCTCGTAATCGGTGCGGTGGTCCTTGACCATGGTGTAGGGATGCAGGACATAGGAGCGGATCTGCGAGCCGAAGTTGACGTCCTGTGCCTCGCCCCGCTCGCGGGCGATCTCCTCCCGTCGCTTGCGCTCCTCGAGCTCGACGAGCTTGGATCGCAGCATCGCCATCGCGGTCGCCTTGTTGGAGGACTGCGAGCGCTCGTTCTGGCATTGGACCACGATCCCGCTCGGCCGGTGCGTGATCCGCACCGCCGAGTCTGTCTTGTTGACGTGCTGGCCGCCCGCGCCGCTGGCGCGGTAGGTGTCGATCTGCAGGTCGTCGTCGTCGATCTGGACGACCCCGGCCTCCTGCACGTCCGGGGAGACCTCGACGCCGGCGAAGCTCGTCTGGCGCCGGTGAGCGGCATCGAACGGCGATAGGCGCACCAGCCGGTGCACACCCTTCTCGCTGCTGTAGAGCCCGTACGCATTCTCTCCCTTGACGCGGAACGTGCCTGACTTGATCCCGGCCTCCTCCCCGGCGGAGATCTCGAGCAGCTCGACCTCGAACCCGCGCATCTGTGCCCAGCGCATCTCCATCCGCAGGACCATCTCGGCCCAATCCTGAGCGTCCGTCCCCCCCGCCCCCCCGTTGACCGTGACCAGCGCGTCGCCAGAGTCGTAGGGGCCGGAGAACAGCCGCTCCTCCTCGAGCTCTTCCAGGCGCGCCTGCACGAGCCGGATCTGCTCCTCGAGCTCGCCAGCGATCTCAGGATCCTCCTCGGCCAGCTCGGCCAGCGGCTCCAGATCCTCGACGTCCCGTTCGAGCTCGCGAAACACGGTGAGCTTCCTCGTGGCGCGGGAGTGCTCGGCCGTGGTCCGCGCAGCCTGCTCCTGATCGTCCCAGAAGCCGGGTGCGCCCATGTCCCCTTCAAGCGCGCCCGCGCGTTCGCTCAGCGCAGCTGGGTCAAAGATAGTCCGCTAGCAGCTTGAGCTGCTCGCGGATGGCTGCGAGACGCTGTGAGAGCGGCTCTGAGGGGGCGGTGGCCATCGCCGGTCACACTAGCAGCGGCGCGGACACGCATCGTTTGGGGCTCTGACCCAAAACTACGCGCCGTGGCACTTCTTGAACTTCTTGCCCGACCCGCACCAGCAGGGGTCATTGCGGCCGATCTGCTCAGCCTGGTCGACGCGTCGCTGCTCGACCGGCGCGGGCGGAGCGATCTCCTCCGGCTCGGCGTAGCCCTCGGCCGCGCCGGTTGCCGCCGCGGCCATCGCCATTGCCCCCTGGGCGCCGCCACCGCCGGAGTAGGTGACACTGCGGCCCGCGGTCGAGGAGTTGGAGCTCGGATTGAGCCGCCGCGGCGCAGGCTGGGGCGGCTGACCTCCTTCCTCGCCCTCGACGGTCACCTCGACGTGGAAGATCATCCGGGCGAAGTCACCCCAGACGCTGTTCATCAGGTCACGGAACAGCTCGAACGCCTCGTTCTTGTAGGCCACCAGCGGCTCGATCTGCGCGAACCCGCGCAGGTGGATCCCCTCTCGCAGGTAGTCCATGTCGTAAAGGTGCTCGCGCCAGCGCTGGTCGATGATCTGCAGCAGCAGGAAGCGCTCGAGCGCCCGCATCAGCTCGGCCCCGAGCTCCGCCTCGCGGAGGTCGTACTGAGCCAGCGCCTCCTCCTGGAGACGGTGTGTCAGATCCTCGCGGTCGACCTGGTTGGCGTCGATGCCGGTGATCTGCTCGCTGGGCGTGAAGATCTCCTCGATCCGGCGGATCAGGCCCTCGAAGTCCCAGTCCTCGACGAAGTCGCCCGCCGTGTACTCCTCGACCAGCCGCGCGGTCAGCCCCGACACCTCCTCGCGAGCGGCCTCGCTCATGTCGCGGCCCTCCAGCACCTCGTCGCGGTAGGTGTAGATCACCTCGCGCTGCTGGTTGAGCACATCGTCGTACTCGAGCGTGTGCTTGCGCATCAGGAAATGCTGCTCCTCGACCTTCTTCTGCGCCTTCTCGATCTGCTTGGACAGCATCCCGGCTTCGATCGGCTCCTCGTTGCCCTCATCGTCGACGCTGCCCAGACGATCGAGGATCTGTTAGATCCGCTCGCCGGCGAACAGCCGCACCAGATCGTCCTGCGCCGAGAGGAAGAACCGCGACTCGCCCGGGTCACCCTGGCGGCCGGCGCGCCCGCGCAGCTGGTTGTCGATGCGCCGGGACTCGTGACGTTCGGTGCCCATGATGAACAGGCCGCCGGCCTCGAGGACCTCCTCGCGCAGAACCTCGACGCGCCGCTCGATCTCCGGCATGACCTTGTGGAAATGCTCGTCGTAGTCCGGCATCTCCGGCTGCAATCCCAGCTTCGCCAGCTCGAGCTGGGTCAGGTGCTCCGCGTTGCCGCCGAGCTTGATGTCGACGCCGCGACCGGCCATGTTGGTGGCGATCGTGACCGCTCCGGGGGCGCCCGCCTCGGCGATGATCTCGCCCTCGCGCTCGGCATGCTCGGGCTTAGCGTTGAGCACGGTGTGCTTGACCCCGCGGCGCTTCAGGTTCTCGGAGAGCAGCTCTGAGACCTCGACCGAGATCGTTCCCACCAGGACCGGCTGGCCATGCTCGTGCCGGGTCGCGATCTCGGTGACCACCGCCGCCCACTTACCGTCCTTGGTCTTGTAGACTTGGTCGTTGCGGTCCTTGCGGATCATCGGCTGGTTGGTGGGAACCTGCACCACCGGCAGCTTGTAGATCTTCATGAACTCGGTGGCTTCGGTCAGCGCGGTGCCGGTCATCCCGGCGAGCTTGTCGTACATGCGAAAGTAGTTCTGCAGCGTAATCGTGGCGAGCGTCTGGTTCTCCTCCTGAACGCGGACGCCCTCCTTGGCCTCTATCGCCTGGTGCAGGCCCTCCGACCAGCGCCGGCCCTCGAGGATCCGCCCGGTGAACTCGTCGATGATCTTGACCTCGCCGTCGACCACCGCGTAGTCGACGTCCCGCTTGTAGAGCGACTCCGCCTTGAGCGACTGGATCAGGTGGTTGACCAGGGGACCGTTCTCGGCGCGGTACAGATGGTCGATGCCGAGGAAGCGCTCGGCCTTGGCGACGCCCTGCTCGGTCACCGCCACCGTCTTGTGCTTCTCCTCGAACTCGTAGTCGAAGTCGGCGACGAAGTCCTTCTTCGATCGGGGATCCATCCCCTCCGGGGTCTTCCCCGGCTTCAGCTTCGGCGCCAGTCGCGCGACCTTGACGTAGTAGTCGGCCGCCTGCTCCGGCGCACCGGAGATGATCAGCGGGGTACGTGCCTCATCGATGAGGATGTTGTCGACCTCGTCGACGATCGCGAACGTGTGGTAGGGCGACTGGCCCCCCTCCGGCTTCGGGCGGCCTCCGTGCTGAACCTTCTCCTCGAGCGTGGTGGCCATGTTGTCCCGCAGGTAGTCGAAGCCGAACTCGGAATTGGTGCCGTAGGTGACGTCAGCCGCATAGGCGTCGCGCTTCTCCTCGTAGGGCTGCATGTTCTGCAGCACGCCGACGGTGACGCCGAGGGCGTCGTAGAGCGGCTTCATCCACAACGCATCGCGTCGGGCCAGGTAGTCGTTGACGGTGACCACGTGGACGCCACGTCCGCCGAGCGAGTTCAGCACGACCGCGAGCGTCGCGGTG
Organism: Solirubrobacteraceae bacterium; assembly: GCA_051001875.1. GTDB lineage: Bacteria > Actinomycetota > Thermoleophilia > Solirubrobacterales > Solirubrobacteraceae > Palsa-465. The sequence goes on from JBPCMW010000018.1 coordinate 4,865, forward strand.
AGCGTCTTGCCCTCGCCGGTCTTCATCTCGGCGATCGAGCCGTCGTGGAGCACCATCGCGCCGATCAGCTGCACGTCGAAGTGACGCATGCCCATCGAGCGCTTACCGGCCTCGCGGACGAGGGCGAAGCACTCGAACATCAGGTCGTCGAGGCTCTCGCCTTCGCGCGCACGCTCGCGTAGCCCGTCGGCGGCCTCTTTCAACTCAGCGTCGGTGGAGTGCTCGAGCTCGGGCTCGAAACCGTTGATCCTGCCGACGCGCTGTTCGTAGGTTTTGAACTTCTTGGCCTCGCCCATGCGAAGCGCGCGGTCCAGGATGGACATCGGTTTAGCGTAGCAGTGGGGGTCGGAGCCGGAAGGCTTGGCGGAGACCGGTAGCGGCCGCCTTCCCCGTTGCGCGACGACGTGATTTCTCGCGCTATGTTCGAGAAATCGCCGAAGCTACCCCGCCGGCGCTCGGGTCACCCGGGCGGCCGGCCAAGCGCGCGCAGGTGATCCCGGAAGCCCACCCCGAATCCCGTCGGCGTCCCGCGGTAGTCGCTGATCAGCGAAGGCCCGCCGGTGCAGCTCCAGCCTCCGGGGGCTACCGCATCCCAGGTCCAGCCGAGGTAGCCCAGTCCGTGCGCGTCGGCAAACGACATCATCGCGTCGATGTAGCCGTGGCGGCAGTCGGTCTCCCCCAGCTCGCCGAAGATCACGGGTGCTCGCCGGTGCACGGCCAGGATCGCGGTGCGACACGACGACGCGCACGGGCTGAGCCCACCGTAGTTGTGGTCGGACGCGATCAGCGCGTGACGCGGGTCCCGCGGCTCGTGGGACAGCCAACCGGACAGGTCCAGCGACCACGAGATCCCGCCGAGCAGCAGCGGCTGCCGTGCGCCGGTACTGCGGACGGCATCTACCAGCGTCTGCATGCCCGCGGCCCGGTATGTGGGCTGGAGGCCGTAGCCGTCGTCGTAGGCCGGGATCTGACAGCCGTGCTGCCAGCAGCTCCAGTCGACGTGGTTGGGCTCGTTGTAGAGATCGAAGATGACGGCGTGATCCGATCTGAACGCTCGGGCGACCGAACGCCAGAAGGACGGCGCATGATCGCGGTCGGGCATCCGGTCGATGTCCGTGGCCTTGGTCGCACCGGGCGCCGCCACGTGGAGGTCGACGATCACGTACAGCCCGGCAGCGCCGAGCGCGTGGACGTAGCGCTCGACGATCCGCCGGTAGGGCGCCCCGCCGCGGCCGCGCGGGGTGTTGATCCCCAGCCAGCAGTCCTCGTTGAGCGGCACGCGCACGACATTGATGTCCCAGCTCTTCATCGCGGCGATCATGGCCGGATCGTCGATCTGGTTGGGGTGCGGACTGTCGAAGAACCCCCAGCCCTGGATGCACGCGTACTCGAGCCCCGAGCGGTTGACGCCGCGCAGCTGGACGACGTGGCCTCGCCCCGGCCCGTCGATCAACGAGGTTCCGCGCACCCTCAGGTTCGCCGCCCCTGCCGTGGCCGCCCCGGCTATGACCCCAAGCACCACGACGAGGCCGAGCACCGTGGCCCGCGGGCGCGGCAGCCGCCGCCGCTGGACCACGGACTACGCCGCCGGGGAGATGTCGCTGGGGAGCGGCGAGATGTCGCCGTTGGTCGGCGCGGAGGCAGCCGCCCGTGACTCGCGACGCTTGCGTCGCTTGTCGCGGTGACGTTTGACCTGTCGGGAAAGCTCATCGGCACAGAGATTGATCGAGTGGGCGATATCGGGAGAGGCGTCGCGAGCCCTGAGCGTCACGCCCTTCAGGTGGAGCGTGACCTCCGCCACCTGAGAATCGGCGATCGCCGGGTTGCGCTCCTCGTAAAGCTCCACCTCGAGCTCCGCCAGTTCGGACACCTGCTTGGAGATCTTCCGGAAGCGCCTCTCGACGTGCTCCCGCAGATCCTCAGACACGTGCAGGTTGCGGCCCTTGACCTCGATGCGCATCGGCCGACCTCCTAGCTGGAAGGTGAATGTTCTTCCACCGGAGAGTAATCCTCCACAGGCCGATTGTCGATTGCCACAATGGCACGCTGATGGTCCCCAAGATCGCCTGGTCGTTCGAGCCCGGTGTGTTGCTGGCGGTGCTCGCCCTCGCCCTGCTCTACCTCAAGGCCTGGGGTCGCGCCCGCAGCACCCCGCGCGAGCGTCATCCTCCTTCCCTGGCGCGGCTGGCCCTGTTCACCGGCGGGCTGCTGGCGATCTTCATCGCGCTCGTATCCCCGGTGGACGTGCTCGGCGAGCAACTGATGCTGATGCACATGGTCCAGCACATCCTGCTGCTCGATGTGGCCCCGATCCTGATGATCCTGGGATTGACGAAGGTGCTGCTGCGTCCCGCCACGCGCCGGCTGAACGTGATCGAGCGGCGCGCCGGCTTCCTGGCCCATCCAACCACCGCGGTGATCGCCTACGCCGGCCTGATGTGGCTGTGGCACGTCCCGGCGATGTATGACGCGGCACTGCGCAACGCCAACGTCCATGCACTCGAGCACGTCTGCTTCGGCGCGGCGGGGACTCTCTACTGGTGGCATCTGCTCTCCCCGATCCGCAGCCGGATGCGGCTGGGCGGCATGGGTCCGATCGCCTACATGGTCGCCACCAAGCTGCTGGTCGGAATTCTCGGGATCGCTCTCGCCTTCGCCCCCACGGCGATCTATCCGTTCTATGCCCATCACCCGCACTTCTGGAATCTCAGCCCGGGCGAGGATCAGAACATGGCGGGCCTGCTGATGGCGCTTGAGCAGTCGGTTGTGATGGGGATCGCGCTCGTGGTCCTGTTCGTCAGCATGCTGAGCGAGTCTGAGCGCGAGGCGCAGCGCGCTGAGCGCTACGAGGTCGCCTGAACCAGCGGCTCGCTGGAACGATCAGGACCGCGAGCGGCGGGCGGCGCGCACGAGCAAGCTCGCCCCCAATGCACCGCCGAGGTCGCCGAGCGCGGCGACCTTCACGTCGGGCGGATGCTCGTCGTTGAACAGGTGCGGCTGCATCGCCGCACGGATCCGCTCGGCGAACGGCTGGCCGAAACGCACGCCAAGGCCGCCCCCGATCACCACGGCCTCCACGTCGAGCAGGTTCACCGCCGATGCGACGCCGGCGCCCAGTGCGCGGATCGCCCGCTCGATCAGTTCCTCAGCCAGCGCGTCGTTCTGCTCGAGCGCCCGCGCCCAGATGCCGCTGGTCAGACGCGGCCGGCCGTGGTGCTCCATCAGCTTGAACAGTTCTGTCCGGGCCCCCCGCTTGACCTGCCGTCGTGCCCGCGCCTCCATCGCCGCGCGACCCGCGTAGGCCTCCATACAGCCGCGCCGGCCGCATGGGCAGCGCGCTCCGCCGTTCTTCACCACCATATGGCCGATCTCACCGGCCCCCCCGCGCCCGACCCACGGCTTGCCGGCCAACACCAGACCGCCGCCGACACCGGTGCCCCAGGAGACGCCCAGCAGCGACTTATAGGGCCGGCCCGCGCCGAGGTGGAACTCTGCCTCGGTGGCCACCTGGACGTCGTTGCCGACGCGGACCGTGGTGCCGAGCACCTGGGCAAGGGTCTCCCCGAGCTCGAACGTTCCCTCCCAGTCCGGAAGGTTCCGGGCACTGGTCACCGCTCCGCTGACCGGATCGACAATTCCTGGCGATCCGACACCGACGCCGCCCAGCTCCGAGCTTTCGCTGCCCGCGGCGGTGCACGCCGTTCTCACCGCGTTGACGATCTCGTCGGCCACGTCCTGCGGGCCACCCTCGGTCGGCGTGGGCGAACGAGCCGAACCCAGCACCTTGTTGCGCGAGTCGACGATCACCACCTCGATCTTCGTCCCGCCCAGGTCGATGCCGCCGAAGCGCTTGGCGCCTGCGCGTGCCTTGGTGGAGCCCTCCATCGGAGTGATCCTTACAGAAACGGAGGAGGGTGACCGTCCTACCCGTCCTACCCCCACGACTCGCGGTAATGCTCCTGCTCGAGCGTCGGCTCGTCGATCTCCACGCCCAGTGCCGCGAGCTTGAGCCTCCCCACCTCTCGATCGATCCTGGCCGGCACCGGATGCACGGCCACGGACAGCGTCCCTGAGGTGCGCACGAGCTCCTCCACGCATAGCGCCTGCAGCGCGAACGAAACGTCCATGACGGCGGCGGGATGGCCTTCGGCAGCGGCGAGGTTGACCACGCGGCCACGCGCGATCAGGTTCAGCCGCCGTCCGTCCTGAAGCTCGTACTGCTCGACGAGCGGGCGGACCTCCCGGATGCCGCCGCTGGCCAGCTCGCGGAGCTCATCCAGGTCGAGCTCGACGTCGAAGTGGCCAGCATTGGCCAGCAGCGCTCCGTCCTTCATCCGCTCGCAGTGCTCGCGTCTGAGGACCCGGCGCGAACCGGTCACGGTGACGAAGATGTCGCCCCGTTCAGCCGCCTGCAGCGCGGGCAACACCTCGTAGCCGGCCATCCGCGCTTCGAGCGCCCGCAGCGGATCGACCTCGCACACGATCACCACCGCGCCGGCACCGCGTGACCGCTCGGCGACGCCCTGACCCGCCCATCCGTAACCGACTACGACCACGGTATGACCGGCCAGCAGAACGTGGCTGGCGCGGATGATCCCGTCGAGCGCCGATTGGCCGGTTCCGTGCCGGTCATTGAGCGCGCGCTCGGTGCGCGCCTCGTTGACGGCCAGCACGGGACAGCGCAGCTGGTTGGAGTCCTCCAGGCGCCGCAGCCTGACCAGCCCGGTCGTCGTCTCCTCGGTCGCGCCGATCAGGTTCTCCAGCACCTCACCTCCCTGCCCATGCGCGGTGACGAGCAGATCGGCGCCGTCGTCGATCGTGATCTGGGGCCGGCCCGCGATCAGCGCGCGTACGTGCTCGGCGTAGCTGTCGAGATCCTCCCCGCGCACCGCTCGCACTTCGACACCGTGGTCGAGCACCAGCGATGCGGCGACGTCGTCCTGCGCCGAGAGAGGATTGGCCGAGCACAACGAGACACTCGCGCCGCCCTCGATCAGGGTGGTGACGAGGTTCGCCGTCTCGGCGGTGACGTGCAGGCAGCCCGCGATCCGGATCCCGTCCAGCGGCCGGTCCTCGCGCAGCCGTCTGCGGACCTGCGCCAGCACCGGCATCTGCTCGGAGGCCCAGGCGATCCGCGCCGCGCCCTCGGGAGCGAGGGCGAGATCGGCGATCTCGTGGGGCGGGGTCGAGGCCCGGTCCATCCGAGCAGAGCCGGCGGGCCGGCTAGTACCGGTAGTGGTCGGGCTTGTAGGGGCCCCCGGCCGGGATGCCCAGGTAGGACGCCTGAGCTGGGGTGAGATCGGTCCGCCTGACGCCTAGCGCGGCGAGGTGCAGCCGCGCCACCTTCTCGTCGAGGTGCTTGGGCAGCGTGTACACGCGCTTCTCGTAGATGTCGGTGTGACCGAACAGCTCGATCTGCGCCATCACCTGGTTGGTGAACGAGTTGGACATCACGAAGCTCGGATGTCCGGTCGCGTTGCCGAGGTTAAGCAGCCGGCCTTCGGAGAGCACGATGATCGTGTGCCCGTCCGGGAACGCCCACTCGTCGACCTGAGGCTTGATATTGATCCGCTGGATCCCACCGAGACGTGTCAGCCCAGCCATGTCGATCTCGTTGTCGAAGTGGCCGATGTTGCCGACGATCGCCTGATGCTTCATCTGCGACATGTGCTCGGCGGTGATCACGTCCTTGTTGCCGGTCGCCGTGATGAAGATGTCGGCGGTGCCGATCACGTCCTCGATGGTGGCCACCTGGTAGCCGTCCATCGCCGCCTGCAACGCGCAGATCGGGTCGATCTCGGTCACGACCACGCGGGCGCCCTGCCCCCGCAGAGAGTCAGCGCAGCCCTTGCCGACGTCGCCGTAGCCGCACACCAGCGCAACCTTGCCTCCGATCAGCACATCGGTTGCTCGGTTGATCCCGTCGATCAGCGAATGACGGCAGCCGTACTTATTGTCGAACTTCGACTTCGTCACGGAGTCGTTGACGTTGATGGCCGGGAACAGCAGCTGCCCGTGCTCCGCGAACTGGTAGAGCCGGTGGACGCCGGTGGTCGTCTCCTCGGTCACGCCCTGGATGTCCTGTGCCACCTTCGTCCAGCGCTGCGGATCCTCCTCGAGCGAGCGCTGCAGCGTCTCGAGGATGAGACGGAACTCGTCCGAGTCTGCGGTGGACGGGTCCGGAACCGCTCCCGCGAGCTCGAATTCGACGCCCTTATGCACGAGCAGCGTGGCGTCGCCGCCGTCGTCGAGGATCATGTTCGGACCGGTGAACTCGGTCCCCCCGGCCCAGCGGAGCGCCTGCTCGGTGCACCACCAGTACTCCTCGAGCGTCTCGCCCTTCCAGGCGAACACCGGCACACCCTGGGGATCCTCAGGCGTGCCCTCGGGGCCGACGACGATCGCGGCCGCCGCGTGGTCCTGGGTGGAGAAGATGTTGCAGCTCGCCCAGCGCACCTCGGCGCCGAGCGCGGTCAGCGTCTCGATCAGCACCGCCGTCTGGATCGTCATGTGCAGCGAGCCGGTGACCCGGGCACCCTTGAGCGGCTGCCGGTCGGCGTACTCGCGGCGGGTGGCCATCAGCCCCGGCATCTCGTGCTCGGCGAGCCGGATCTCCTTGCGGCCGAACTCGGCCAGATCCAGGTTCGCCACCTTGAAATCGGTCTTTGCGGTAGTCGTGCTCATAGGTTCTCCACAATCGTCATCGGGTTGATCAAAGCTTGGGGTCAGGCCGCCGTGAGCAGCCTCTGATGCTTGTCCTGCTCGAAGCGCAGCCAGTCGGCCGGCTCGACGTGCTCTGGCCGGCTCGGCTGGGCCCGCAGCCAGTCCTCGACCGCCGTCCGAAGCTCGCCATCGCTGGCGATGCGCGCCGCGAAGGCCACGTCGGAGAGGCCGACGTCAAAGCGGCCCAGTAGCTCCTTCAGCGTCCGCAGGCGCTGCAGCTCGGCGGGTCCGTAGAGGCGATATCCGGATGCTGAGCGGTCGGGCGTGACCAGCCCGGTGCGCTCGACGTATCGCAGCATCCGTGCAGACCAACCGGTGGTCTGCGCCGCTTCGTGGATCGTCAGGGCTTCCATCTCGACCCAACGTTACCACGCTCGTGTCAAGGTTTGGGGCGGATTCGGGTCTACGCTATTCGTTTAGTTCGGGCCTCGCGGCTTGGGTTTGTCGCTTAGATGGGTGGTAGGCAGGTGTGAACCCAAGTCGGGGCAGGAGCCGAATCTTGGAATGGTGCCCACAATCTCGTCAAATCATCACGCGCGCTAGGCGGTTCCCCGCCTTCGCGCTACTGGTTTCCGCGCTGAGCGTTGGCGTCGGAGTTCCGGGCGCCGCCGCCGACCACGGAGCAGCCCAGGCATCAAGGAAGGCTGACGCCGTCGCTCGGAGCGCGGTCGCGCTCGTGGCCAGCGACCACCCGGGGAAAGGCGGCCAGGACGGCGGGCCGGGGCCGGGGAACGCTGGGTCCGGGCCAGCCTCCAGCTCCTCGGGGCCCCCACCGGATCACGACAACTCAAACGGCGGCGGTGGCGGCTCGGGTGGAAAGGGCAGCAGCGGCCACGCCAACAACGGCCACGCCAACAGCGGCCACGGGCGCGGCTCGAGCAAGCACGGCGGCACGAGCGGATCTGACGGCGCGAGCCACGGCCAACACGGTCCGGGCCACGGGACGGCCAGCGGCGCGGTTGCCTCTCCCAGCCACTCACACGGAGGTTGCACGAGGCACTGTCACGCAACCGAACTCCCGGCCCCCCTCGCCGCTCCTGCGGTGGCGGTGACCCCCACCTCTGCTCTGCCCGCCGCTCCGGTGCCTACGCTGCAGCTGCCGGCCGCCGCTCCCGTGCCCACGCTGCAGCTACCGGCCGCCGCTGAGCGCAGCAGCTCCACCTCGACGGCCGCCAATCCCCGAGCGCCCCGGACCGCCCTGGACTCGAGCGCCACGGCTGGGTTGCTCGGCGGCGCGGGGACCGGGACTGGGACTGGCATCGGCACCGGGAGCGGGGGTGCCGGCATCGGTGGGTTGTCGGCCGGAGCGGCCTCTGGGCAACTGATCTCGCCCTTCCAGACGGGGGATCAAACCACGACCGAGGCCTTAGCCGGAACGCCGGCGGGCGGTTCCGCCGGCGCGACCGTGGGCACCACCCCCCGCCGCAGTCGCCTGCCAACCTCGGCGAGGCCCCGGCCAAGCGAGTTTCTGCGGATTGTGCGCGTCGTACCCGACGCGGTTTGGCTCGCGCTGGCCGGGGCGCTGCTGCTGGCTGCCGTGGCCGGCGCGGCAGCAGTGTGGTCGGGCGCACGCGTTCACCGCCAGGCGGGCAGGTTTGCCGAGATGAGCCTGGCGGCGCTCACCGACCCCCTCACCGGGGTGCTCAACCGCCGAGGGTTCACCGAAGCAGCGAACCGCGAGCTCGAACGAGCGCGCCGGTATGGGCGCCCACTGGCGCTCGCGTACGTCGACGTCCGCGGCCTGAAGACCGTCAACGACAGCGAGGGCCATGGCGCCGGCGACAAGCTGCTGCGGGCCACGGCGACGCTGCTCAAGGACAGCGCGCGGGAAAACGACTTGGTCGGGAGACTCGGCGGCGACGAGATGGGACTGCTGCTCGTTGAGCAGACCCCTGAAGGCGCCCGCGCCGCGACTCAGCGGATCGAGGCCGAGGTGCTCGAGCGGCGGCGGGCGATCGGGCTGCAGTCATCCTGGGACCTCACCGTCGGGATCTCAAGCTTCCCGGGCGACGGGAAAACGGTCGACGAGCTGCTGCGCGCGGCCGACACGCGGCTCTACGAACAGCGAGGGATCGAACTTCGCTGACTCGGAGCGGATCGCCGCCCGCGTCATGCGACGGCGCGGCGCGGCGCGGCGCGCTCAGCCGCTGGCCAACGCTTCCTTGAGCTGCTCGAGCACTTTCACCGGCGAGGGGTCGACCCCGCGTAGCACCGCCAGGTACAGCGACACGAGATCGCCCAGCAGCACCTGGGAGACGAGTCGCTCGGTCCGCGTCTCGCCGATGGTGTCGACTCGATAGGTCGTGGCGCCGCTCCCGGCGATGATCCCGCGCGTCAGCTCGATTCGCTGGCGGATCCGGGGATGCAGATCGGAGTCGTCGAGGAACACGGCGCTGAAGCGAGCGAGATCGGCCGTTGCGTCCCAGCCGGCGAGTTCGTTGTGATCGAGCTCAGGCAGCTCACTGGCGAAGCACGGCGCCTTGGCGTTCTCGTTGATCTGGCACTTCCAACGGTAGGCGATCGGCGTCGTCAGACCTGCGCCGCAGATCTGCGGCACGGTCCCGTGCAGCCCGCGGGCCAAGCGCTTGGGCAGGCAGTCGTCGGCGGCCTCCGGCGCCCACTCGGTCACCAGCCGCTCGGCGTGGGCGGCGGCAACGTCGATCTCGGCGTGCAGGCTCTCTCCGGCACCGCAGAGCCCGGCGATCTCCAGCGCTACGACCAGGGAATATGCCACCGCGGCACGGGGCTGAAACCCCCCCGGCAGCGGGATCACGGGCACGCCGTCCTCCCGCGCCAGCTCGGCCAGCTTTCCGCCGGTGGTGGTGACAATCCGCGGCGCCCCCAGGGCGCCCGCTGCCTCGTAGACGCCAAGCGTCTCCTCGGTGTTGCCCGAGTAACTGGCGCACAGCACCGTCGTGTCCGGCGTGGTCCAGGCCGGCAGCGCGTAGCCGCGGGCCAGGACGATCGGCCGCGACGCGCGGTCCCCAAGCGCGGCCCGGGCCAGCGCCCCGCCAATCGACGAGCCGCCCATCCCGGCGACCACCAGCCCATCCGGCGACTCGGCGGACCGCAGATTCGCCGACTCCACCCGCCACAGCGCGTCGCGCAGCTGGTCCGGCATCCCGAGGATGTCCTCCATCTGGGTCGACGTATCAAGCGCGGCAACGGCCTCGCGGCCCAGATCGGTGGTGTGAGTGCTCAAAACCGGATCGCTCCCTGGGGTAGCTCCACGCCCGGGAAGATACGCGCGCCGGCCCTCAGCGTGTTGTCCGCCCCGAGCTTGACGCCGGCGCCGAGGACGACGCCCTGTTCGATGTGGCAGTGCCCTCCGACTGACACGTCCGGGCCGATGATCGCGGAATGCACCGTGGCATGGGCCCCGATGCTCACCCCATCGAGCACCACCGAGCTCTCAACCCGGGCGCCCTCGCCAACGGTGACGCCCTTTCCCAGCACCACCCGCCCGCCGACCGTCGCGTGGGGGGCGATCACCGAGCCGGGGCCCACCAGCGCCGGGGCGAGGACCTGCCCCTCAATCGTGGCCCCGTCCACCAAGGTGAGCCCGGCCGCGCGCAGCGCTGTCCCTGCCTCAGTGCGGACGGCGCCCTCGAGGATGTCGAAGGTCGCCTGGAGGTACCGCTCTGGCGTGCCGATGTCGAGCCAGTAACCGTCCGACTCGAACCCGAACAGCCCGTTGCCCACCAGCGCGGGGAACACCTCGCGCTCGATCGAGATCCTGGTGCCGGACGGAGCCATGCCCTCCAACACCGAGCGCTCCAAGACGTACGCGCCGGCGTTGACCAGGTTCGTGTCGATCTGCTCGGGGCCGGGCTTCTCGACGAACTGCTTCACCGACCCGTCATCGTCGCGACGTACCAGCCCGTAGGCCGAGGGGTCGTCGACTCCGACCAGGGCGAGCGTCGCCGCGGCCCCGGTTCGCTCGTGCGCCTGCAGCTGAGCGGTCAGGTCGATGTCGGTGAGGACATCGCCGTTGAGCATGAAGAAGCGATCCTCGAGCAGCTCTTCGGCGAACCTCAATGCGCCCCCGGTGCCGAGGGGCTCAGGCTCCGCCAGGTAGCGAAGGCGCAGCTCGAGCGCATCACCATCCCCCAGCACGCTGCGGACGGCCTCGGCCATGAAGCCACACGACAGGATCACGTCGTCGACCCCATGGCCGCGCAGCCATTCGAGCATGTAGGAGATGAACGGGCGGTCGACGAGCGGAACCACCGGCTTGGGAATTGTCGAGGTCAGCGGCCGCAGGCGCGTGCCTTCGCCCCCGACCAGGATCAACGCCTGCAAGTCAGCGCCCGATGCCCTCGTAGACGAAGCCCGCGTCGCGCACCGAGGCCGCGTCGACGTAGTTGCGTCCGTCGATGACCAGCTTGCCGGTCATGCTCTCGGCCGCCGCCGACCAGTCGATGTCCCGGAACTCGGGCCATTCCGTGACCAGGATGCACGCGTCCGAGCCGGACAGCGCGCCGAGGGCAGAGTCGGCGAATTCGACCCCTACCATCAGCTTGCGCGCCTCGTCCTCGGCCACGGGGTCATAGGCCCGCACCTGCGCGCCGTCGGCCTGCAGACGGGCCGCGAGGACGAGCGAGGAGGCATCGCGCATGTCGTCGGTGTTGGCCTTGAACGCCAGTCCGAGCAGCGTGATCTTCTTGCCCACCAGGGAACCGAGGTGCTTCTGGAGCTTTCCGATGACGCGGCGCTTCTGCAACTCGTTGACCTCGATCACCGCCGTAAGCAGCTGAAAGTGGTAGCCCGAGTTGCCGGCCAGCTGCTTGAGCGCGGACACGTCCTTGGGGAAGCAGCTCCCGCCGAAGCCGATCCCCGGTTTGAGGAAATGCGTTCCGATTCGCTGATCGAGCCCCATCCCCCGCGCGACCTCGAGGACGTCGGCGCCGGTCTCCTCGCACACGTTCGCAATCTCGTTGATGAACGAGATCTTGGTGGCCAGAAACGCGTTGGCGGCCAGCTTGATCATCTCGGCGCTGGCGATGTCGGTCCGGACCAGCGGCGCGCCCAGCGGCGCGTAGAGGTCGACCACGGCGTCGCCGGCCCAGTCGCCGTCGTCCCCCACGACGACCCGGTCCGGGGCGAGAAAGTCCTCCAGGGCCGAGCCCTCCTTGAGGAACTCCGGACACGAGACGTAGGCAAATCCGGATTGGGCCTGGGCGGCGAAGATCCGCCTGATCGCCGCGCCGGTCCCCACCGGGACCGTCGA
>JBPCMW010000019.1:0-34331 GCA_051001875.1 Solirubrobacteraceae bacterium
GCAGCCTCGCCCGCTGCTCCAGCTCCATTCGTGCTCGACTCCAACATCTCCAGCGTTCTCCGTTCTCGCCCTCAAGGTCATTGATTCCTCGATGGTGAGCGTCTCGCCGGACGTTGACAGAGAGGGGGACCGGTGACTCGCTCGATGAGCGCCTGTCCGATGAGTGCCGAGAAGGCTCCGGCGACCACCCCGCTCACCAGGAAGCTCTTGATGAAGGCAGCAGATCCTCCTCCCGTTGGCGCCAGCAGGCCCGCCGTGAGGAAGGCCGGGGCGAGGATCAGGAGCGAGAGCTCCCCCGTTAGGCGTCGGTTCATCCCGACGCTTAGATACGAGGGCTGAAAGTCACGCGGCAGCCCGCTATCGATCTTGGCCCGGATCGGTCGCAGGAAGATGTCGAGCAAGGTCAGGGCAAAAGAGCCGCAGCCGAAGTTCAGAGCGACCATGCCGGCTAACAGCAACCCGATGACCGCGACGTCCAATTGGGCGCGGACACTCGCAAGCGTAAGCAGCGGAGCGGTGATTCCCCCGACGATGAGCATCGAGCGACGGATAAGTCGCCCCGGCAGGCCGGCGAGCGCGTCCCAGGCCTCGACCGCTCGGTCGCCGGTCACCCCGCCGCCGAGCCACTCAGTGAGCCCGACTTCCTTGCGTGCGGTGACCGCAGCCGAAATGATCATTCCCACGAGAACCCCCGACTCCCCCGCCAGTAGGAACATACGCAGATCCGCCAGCTTGAAGTAGCGCGCGAAGATCCAAACGGACGCCCCCGTGTAGGACAGGAACACGACAACCAGGACGCCAACGAACAGCGCGACGTAGCCGAAGGCAGAACAACGGTATGCGCGTGCCAAGACCGTAGCCATGGAGGTAAGGCTACTTTTTGCGATAGACCTGCGCGATGGACCGTTTTTCAACGCCTCGGACATCCGCCCCCGTTGGCGGCGATCGCCGCTCCGCCAGCTCTACCCCATACAGACGGGTCGCGCGCACATGATCGGCTTCACCCGCGTGCAGAATGCGGTGCTCGACGCTGTGCTGATACCTGCTTTTGCACGCGTGTGCAGGGCAACGGACTCGAACGAGCATCCACTTCCCGACCCGCCGCTGTTTAGGCCGATTAACCATCGCCGACGCTACGGCGTCGTGCATTACAACTTCGTCGTACCGGATCTCCCCGAGCCTCATCGTTTTTTCGCGTCGATGGTGCTCATGGGTCAGTCCGGAACCCAGGTCTTCGACGCCAACCACGCCGTGCTCGCCTCTCCGCGGGACACGGCCACGGTCGCTCTGGGAACTGCGGCTACCGCTCCTGAGTGGTTCGGCTCGTACTCGATCTCGGAGGATTGCGAGTTCCGCGACGACGGGTCGCTGCTCCGGTTCGGTGAGGAGCTCGAGGTCCAGGGGACCTTTCCCGAGTTTGAGCTCAGCGCCCGACTCCCGGGATTCGAACTCGACCTCAAGCTGCACTGCACGGACGAGATCACCTGGTTCATGCGCAGCGCGCTCTATGACCACGTCAGTCTGCCTGCGCGCTACTCAGGCACGCTTCGCTGGCAGGGCGAACGTCTCGCGGTATCGGGGTTGTGTTCCTTCGAGCACGCCCAGGGCGTGAGCGCCATCTCGATCCTCAACCGAGCAGTGCCTCCAGCGCTCAAGCTACCGGTTGACTTATTCACCTACCAAGTTTTGAAAGTCGACGCGGACACCCTGCTTCTACTCACGCACGTGTTGATCGCTGGTCGCCAGCTGCTCAACAGCGCCTATGTCAAGGAGGTCGGAGGCACGCAGTCAAGCCGGTTTCACGGCGTCGAATGCGAGATCCTCGGCTCGTCGCGAGACGCGGCGCTCATCGCCCCTGACGGGCGCTCCACGCTGGTCCCGCTGCGCTACCGCTGGCGATTCGGAGACCCATCGGAGGACGGATTCGAGCTTGAGCTGACCCCCGACACGCCGCTGATCTACGGGCTTGGTAGTGGCTGGATCGGCGGCGCATCCTACGAGGGACGCTTCCACGGTCGAGAAATCGCCGGAAGTGCCTACTACGAGCACGCAGATCGACGACCCCGAGCGAGCCGCTGACCGCGGCGTCGGGCGAACAAGCCACTGCTGCCGGTTCCGAGCCGACCGCCCCGACCGTCGTGTGAAGCATGGGCAGATTCCGGCGAGCAGATCGAGGAACTGATCGACCGTCGCCAAGCCGCAACACCACACCCACAAGGTCGTGCGGAACGTCGACTACCCGGTGTTGGCGGGCAGGCTCACTCGACAGCGGCGGGATGAATCTCGGAAGCGCGTGGCGGCCCCTTCACTAGCTCAATCGTCTCGCTCTCTCGGGTTGCCAAGAGGTGACGAGTGAGGAAGTCGGTCTGATCGGCGACCGCCCGCTCCCACGCTGCGCCGAGGTAGACGTCGAAATGGCCAACCGGGTAACGCTTGATCTCTCCGCGCGGCGCGGCCTGGGCGAATTTCACCGTCGCGTCTGACGGGGCCACCGTGTCGCCGTCGCAGACGCAGAACAGCGCCGGGCAGGCGATCTTCGCCGCTGACCGCCCGGGACGATAGCCGGCGACACGCAGAGCCACTCGGGCGGCAACCCGGTTCTCCCAACGCGTTTCCGCGGGCAGCAGTGCCTCAAAGCCGGGCTGGGAGTCGGGGGTGCTCATGACGGCAAACGAACCCGGCGGTCCTACGGCCGGAATGTAGCGAGGAGGCCGGCCAATCAGCGCGCCAAGCTGGTCACGAACGCCCGCCGCGGTTGCCTTGGCGATGTTGGCGGCGCCCATCTTGGTCAGCGAGGCGATCCCGTCGGTGAACGGGCACTGCGAGACGACCGCGGCGATGCGCTGGTCAGCCGCGGCCACGACCAGTACGTGCCCACCGGAGAACGAGGTGCCGAACAATGCCACGCGGTTGGGATCGACCCAATCCAGGGCGCGCGCGTGCCCGATCGCAGCCCGGTAGTCCGCTTGCTGCTTGCCGATGTCGAGCAGTTGGCGCGGTTCGCCCGCACTGGCGCCGAAATGCCGGTAGTCGAAGACCAACGCGCCGAAGCCGGCGGCGCAGAACCGCTCGGCGTAGGCGTCCAGCCGCAGCTCCCGCGTGGCCGAGAACCCATGCGCCAGCACGACCAGGGGGGACAGTCCGTCGATGTCGGGCCGGTAGAGCCAGCCCGCACACTCAACGCCGTCCGACGAGAACCTCACATCACTCCGGATCACGACTCATCCCTCCAAGCTGGTCGGGCGCTGTTGCAGATCCTCGATCGTACGCGCTCGGCCGAGACACACGAACTCACGCGTGGGCACGGCGCTACTCGGTGGCGCTCGGACAGCCCACACCGGTCGGGTTCTCGACCTTCTGAGCGTGGTCCACGCCGCGACTCCCGACAGCGTAGCCAGACGGCGAGTCCGCGTCCGAGCCGGTGACGGTAGTTGGGCCGTCATCGAAACGGCACGCCTCGATGACCCCGACAGCGGGATCGCGGTCACCGTCCACGCAGCCGGCATCGACGAGATCCTCGGACTCGTCTGCCGCGCTTACGGCCTCAGCAACCGTGAGCGCGAACTCGTAACCCTCATCGCACAAGGCCATGACACGCACGCGATCACCGAGCACATGTTCATCTCCCGCTACACCGTCCAAGACCACCTCAAGTCGATCTTCGACAAGCTCGGCGTCCACAGCAGACTCGAGCTCCTCACCCGACTGTTCGCACAAGCCGCCTGACATGCCGCGAGCAGCCAGCGGCGCAACTCACAACGAGACCCGCTTCGGGGACCGACGCATCGATCGCGGCACGCCGGCAGCGCCCCCCCATGCTGGCGTCGCGCCCCGGCTCGGCGGCCCCTGGGTGATCGCCCGAGATCCGCGTGCGATCCGAGACAACGGTGCTTGGGTCCGACGGTAGGATTGACTGCCGGTCCGGCGTCCGCTCCGGTCAGCTTGATCTAAAAGGAGAGAGAGAAGATGCCCATTCCCACCGAGAACGTCGGTTCCCTGCCGCGGCCAGCGAAGCTGCAGTCCGCCATTGCCGAGTACGACAAAGGGAACATCACCCGGGCACAGCTCACCGGCCTCCAGGACGAGGCCGCGCGAGATTCGATCGAGCGGATGGAGCAGACCGGCCAGTGGTGCGTTACCGATGGCGAGCAGCGTGAGTCGAGCTTCGCCACCTACAACCTCACCGACACCTTGGCCGGCACCGGCATCGCCGAGCATCTCGCCGGTGACGGCCAGTACTTCGCGATCTTCGACGATGGTCATCACCGTCAGCTGCCGCGGCTGACCAGCGGCCCGTTCCGCTATAAGACCTACGCCTCCGAGTTCGTGAAGAAGAACAAGGCGATTGCAACAAAACCCGTCAAGCAGGCGGTGATCTCCCCCTCCATGATGATGCTGCTCTACCCGCTGGAGGGCGAGATCGATGGCTACTCGCGAGAGCAGTTCCTTAACGACTGCATCGATGAAGCCGAGAAGGACATCAGGCAGTGCTTCGAGGCTGGAGCGGTCCGCGTCTCGGTCGACTTCACCGAAGGCCGGCTGGCGAACAAGAACGACTCACGGAACCCCTGGACCGGGAAGAACATGCTGCAGGAGTTCATCGATCTCAACAATCGGCTGTTCGCTCGCTTCTCCGCCGACGAGCGCAAGAACATCGGCATCCATACCTGCCCTGGCGGAGACACCGATTCGGTGCACAGCGCTGAGGTCCCCTACGAGAAGCTGCTCGACCACATGTTCGAGATGAACGCCGGCTACTTCCTGATCCAGTGCGCGAGCGAGAAGGACAAGGAGAAGGTCTACAAGCTGTGCGGCGATAACCGCCGGGAGGATGCCGACGGAGTGGCGCAGGTGTGCTTTATGGGCGTGGTCAACGGGCTCGACCCGACGGTCGAGACGCCCGAGCAGATTCGGGACCAGCTCCTCACCGCGGCCAAGTACATCCCCAAGGAGCGCCTCGGCGCCACCGATGACTGCGGCTTCGCGCCGTTCAGCATCGACATGAAGCCCAAGCACGGCTCTCCGGACGTCGCTCGGGATATCGCGTTCCAAAAGATCGCCAACCGGGTCAAGGGAGCGCAGATGGCCTCCGGCGAGCTGGGGATCTAGATCAAAGCGCATCACGCTGCCGCGAGCGGCGCAAGGACGGCATGACCGCGAGCTCGTGGTTAAGCAGCCCTCGGTCTCCGGGCAATTCTGGCGGAACCCTCCGCGGCGCGCGCTCGCACCGTTGGCTGAAGGCATTCAATGCCCGGCGGCCAGATCAGGTCGTCGAGCACTTCGCGGAGCACGTCACCCCGACGTCGCGGGGCGATCCTCAGGTTGCGGCCAAATTGGGCCCAGTCGCCACGCGTCTGGTGATCAAATGATGTAGACGGGCACGCCGACGCTGACCTTGCTGTAGAGGTCGATTACGTCGGGGATCGTCATGCGGATACAGCCGTGTGAGGCGGTGTGGCCGATGGTTCCGTATTCGCTTGGGTCGATGCCGTGGATACCGGCGCCGCCGTCGAAGGACATGAACCGGGCCTTGAGAGGGTCCGAGGGCCCGGGTTGGACGACTGTTCCTGCGAGCGAGCCGGCCCAGGCGTCGTGAGGCACGTACCACGGTGGGTTGACCTGCATCCATTGGATGTGCCACAGCCCCGCCGGGGTGTCCAGGCCCTGCATGCCGACGGCGATCGGATAGCTGTTGCTGAGCTTGAGGTGTCGGTAGAGCCGCAGGGTGAAGGTGCCCCGGTCGACCACGATGTAGGACGGATATCGAGCCGCGAGCTGGGAGGTGGTCACGGATGGCGTCAGGCTCCGCGCGGGCACGGCGATCGGGCGCCGGACATTCGGATGCGTGAGCGCGTGCTCTACCTTGGCGCTGAGCCGTGTCGAGTTGACGCTCACCCCTTCGCGGCTGGAGACCTGAGCGAGGGTGCCGCTCGAGTCTGGCAGGGCGGTTGCGTCACGGGCCGGCTGGTCGATCGCCGCCCGGATATGGGCTGTGAACGCCCGGACCGCCGCAGGGTCGTAGCGGTAGGCGATGGGGATCTCGACGTTGAGGTGGCCGCCGAACAACCCGCGGAACGAGCGGGTGATGATCGAGCCGCTGTCGCTGCGGTTCAGCGCCCGCTGCACAAGCTTGTTGACGTCGATCGAACGGCGTGCCTGGCGACCACTGATCGAAAACTTCCGCGAGTGGTAGGTGACCGTCACCGGCACGGTGAGCGAGGCAGCGAGCTGGGACCTCAGCCGCGCACGCGCCGCCGCCACCTTCAGTCCGCCGAGCTCGACGCCACCGACCCGGACGCCGTTGGCGATCACATCGCGTCGGCCCTGGTCATAGACGTACATCGCAGCCCCGAGCGCGAGAACGAGCACGGCCAGCGCCGTGAGCGCCAGAATCGGCCCGCGGGCCGTAACCCTCCGGCGCGCGGGGCCATTAGCGTCTCGGACAGATCCGGCTGCGGATGAAACCGCCATCGGGACACCGTAGCGTGCACTCTGCGTGACCTGACGGGGTGCAAGCGCTCTCTCAGCTCGTCGGCTGCGTTTCACAGCGATTCCGTCGTCGCGTACGTTTCGGGGCTGGCGGCGAACCCGCCAACGGCCTTGACCCGGCCGGCGTGCACTGGCTTCGCGGTTTCCTGCGCCAGTTCGCAGACCAGGGCCGCACGGTACTCATCTCAAGCCACGTGCTCGCCGAGTCGCACAGACCGTCGACCAGGTGCTGATCATCGACCGCGGCCGCCCGCTCACAACCATGCGGCTCGATCAGCTCGACGCGCGTTCGCTGGAGGACCTCTACCTCGAACTGACCGCGAAGGACCTCGCGTGAGCGCGGCGCTGCGCTCGGAGCTCCTCAAGCGGCGCCTACAGGCATCACCTCGTCGCACAGCGCAAGCTCGGCCTCGCCTACGCTCACGTGCATCCGACAGGCGAATCGCGCTGAGGTTCCGCAGAGCTCGCCGCCGGTCATCGCGTCGGGCGCCGCACGACTCCCAATAATCTTCCTTCGGGGCCGGTGAGGACCGCATGGTGACGCGCAGGTCGCGCTGTGAGCCCCAAGCGTGGTCGCCGAGGACTGGCGCGACGCGAAGCGGCAAGAAGACGAAAGCGATAGCGCGCGAGGCAGGCGGTACCCACGAGCGAGCGGGCAGTATTCGGTCTCTTGGATACGTCGCCCGTCGCCAAGCGTGCCCGGCTCGACGGGAGGAGACATCGCACTTCGTTCCGCGGAGACCGCCGGCGTAGCGCACCAGCTATTGCGCGACCGATACTGAAGGCCGCCCCGGATCGGGTCGCGGCGGTCAGCACTGCACGGTCGCCCGACCGCTGCCCTAGACGTAGCGACAGAGCTCAGCTCGCAGCCGCTCAGGCGGTCAACCCGACGCAACTCGCAGCGGTCGCGGTCGGAGGGGACGCTCCGCGCTCGCACGGCTTGGCCGGGGCGCCGGGCGCAGCGCGATCGTGGCTAGAGGTGCGAGCGGCAGTAGGCGTTGCGCTTGGCGGCATCGGGACCGACCACGAGGTTCGAGGACAGCGCGGCGATCAGCCTCGCGCGCCCGGCCGCGCCGTTCTCGATGCTGTGGGCGACGGCGGCCCGCCGGGCCGGGGTGGAGGCACCGAGCAGCCGCTGGGCGTTGGTCCAGGACTCGCTGCGCCAGGCGCCGAGCAGCTGCTGCAGGCTCGTGGCGTCGAGCTGGCTCTCGGGCAGCCCGAGGTTGGTCAGGTTCGGGTCGAAGCGGGTGGCCTCGTCGTGGAGGATCTCCGGCGTGACGTTGCCGAGCAGGCCGTTGACGGCATTGAAGTCGGCGTAACCGTTCTGTCCGTCAGGCTCGGTCAGCCCGGTGCGGGCGAGCGCGAAGGGGAGGTCGCGGCTGATGTGCGCGTTCATCCCCAGGAGCATGTCCCCGAGCACGGTCGTGGTGCCGCGGTCGGCCGCGTCGAAGGCGATTTGCCACGCCGCCGGGACGAGATGCTTCCGTCCGGCCTCCCAGTTGTCGTACGCGGTGAAGTAGAGGTTGGCGAACTCGGCGTCGAGGTGGTTGAGATAGGCCTGGCTGCGGAACCGGTTCCTGGCCTGACTGCCGACGCCCTGGGTGACTCGCAGGTACATGAGCGAGAACGGCGCCTCGTGACTGCAGTCGGCGCGCAGGCCGTCGAAGCGGCGGGTCATCTCCCCTACCACGGCGTCAATGCAGGCCGGTCCGCCGACGCCGCAGGCGTTGGGGGAGCCCGGCGTCACAATCGCCGGCATCGTCCTCACGACCGCCTGCCACCTAGGCCCGCCGGTGAGCAGCCGGGGCGGGCGCACGAGCGCCGGACCGCAACCGGCCAGGGCCAGAGCGGCGCCGAGTCCGAGCCGGCGCAACCATCTCGCCCGCATTACTAGGCCTCCGGCCGCCGCCGACGGATCGCCAGCCCCGCCAGGACCGCTCCCGTCCCCGAGATGACCAGGACGATACCGGCATCCTCGAGGTAGGCGCCCGGCTCGTGCTTCCAGCTCGCCGGACCGCCGAGGGTGGCGGCCAGCCGCTGGAACCGGCCCACCGGGTCCTGCAGCCGGAGCCTGGGCGCCTGGCTGGCGATGTCGTCGAGCGCACGCATGCGCTCAAGGTCCACCGAGGAGGCCGCGGCGGCGAACGACCACTGGGTGCCGGCGGCGTAGCTGAGCTGCTTGAGCACCGGCTTGTCGACGACGTCGGGGAACAGGCCGCCCATGGCCAACAGCATCTCGAGCAGCAGCACCACGGGCAGCACTGTCATCGCCTGATCGGCCGTCGAGGCCAGCGCGGAGAGGAGCAGGCCCAGTGTCATGCCGGCCAGTCCCGCCAGCACCGCGGCGAACACCACCTCGGGCAGCGGGCTCGCGAGCAGGCTGCCCTGATCGTGGGAGCCCTGGCGGGCGAGCGCCAGCAGCGCCATCACCGCGCACTGGATCACGGTGAGGGTCCCGAGGACGACGAGCTTGGAGCCCAGGTAGGGGACCACCCCCAGCCCGGCGGCCCGCTCGCGCTGGAGGATCGGGAGCTCGCGGACGATCTCCCGCACGGCGTTGGAGGCGCCGAGCCATGTGGCGCCGAGCAGCACGACGAGCAGCACCAGCCCGGCGCGCGAGACGGCCCGAACCTGTCCGGCCCCCGGCGCTGCGAGCTCGTGGGCCGGGAGCGCGGCCAGCATCAGCACGCCGAGGACCACGGGCTGGAGCACGAGCAGAGCGGTGTTGCGGCGATCCCCCGCGATCACCCGCACGTAGCGGCGCACGAGGACGCTGAAGTGTGAGCTCCATCGCAGCGCCTCGGCGTGCAGGGCCCGCGGCGAGCTCACTCGCAACCAGGGCTTCAGCCCGCGGATGCGTCGCTCACGCGGTGGCTCCTCGGGCTCACGCCGCTCGCGCTCGGCCGGCTCTTCGGCGACCTCGAGGTGGCGCGCGTACTCGGGATCGGCGCGCAGCTTGGCGCTCCAGTCGCGCTCACTGTCAGCGTTGAGCAGCCAGAAGACCTCCTGCATGTCCTCGCAGCCGAAGAAGACCGGCGCCATCTGCGGGCGCCCGAAGAACGCGGGACGACCACCGGCGGCCAGCACGAGCAGGCGGTCGCACATGCGGATGCTCTGCATGCTGTGAGTCACCGCGATCACCGTCCGGCCGCCGTCGGCCAGCTCGCGCAGCAGCATCATCAGGCTGCGTTCGTTGCCGGGATCGAGGCCCGAGGTGGGCTCGTCGAGGAACAGCAGCGACGGCTTGCTGACCAGCTCCATGGCCACCGCGACCCGGCGGCGCTGGCCTCCGGACAGGCGGTGGATCTCCAGGTCGGTCGCCTCGGAGATCCCGAGCTGGGCGAGCACCTCGGCGATCAGCGCATGCCGCTCGTCGTCGCCGACGTCGCGGGCGAACCGCAGCCGCGCCCCGTAGTCCAGCGCCTGGCCGACCGTCAGCTGGGCGTGCATCACGTCCTCCTGGGGCACGTAGCCGAGGCGCATGCGCAGCTCGTCGTACTCGCGGTACATATCGCGGCTGTCGTAGAGGACCCGCCCCTCGGTGGCCGGGCGGAAGCCGGTGAGCGCGTTGAGGAGGGTGGACTTGCCGGCGCCCGACGGGCCGACGATCCCGAGAAAGCTGCGGTGCTCGAGCCGGAACGTGACGTCGTGGAGCAGCCGGCGTCCGGCCGGCGTGCGGACCTTCAGCCCCAGCGCCTCGAAGGTCACCGCGCCGGTATCGACGTACTCCTCGAGCCCGGTGCCTACCAGGCGGAACGTGTGGTGGCCGATGCTGACGATGTCGAGCTCCTCGACGATCGCGCGCTCGACGGCGCGCCCGTTCACGTACGTGCCGTTGCGGCTGCCGAGGTCGACCAGCTCGCGCCGGCCGTCGGGCCGGGCGCGCAGCTCGGCGTGGAACCGCGAGACCAGCGGATCGTCGACCACGAGGTCGTTCTCGGCGTCGCGGCCGATCCGGGCCCGCTTGCCGAGCGACGGATGGATGCCGCTGAAGCTGCCGCTGAGGCCCCGG
This sequence comes from Solirubrobacteraceae bacterium, assembly GCA_051001875.1. Classification (GTDB taxonomy): domain Bacteria; phylum Actinomycetota; class Thermoleophilia; order Solirubrobacterales; family Solirubrobacteraceae; genus Palsa-465. Next base: position 10,502 of record JBPCMW010000019.1, read on the forward strand.
GCGACGATCGACGCCACGCCACCCGTGGCCATCGTCAGGTTGCGCTGGGAGGCGGCCACGGCCTCCGCTTCATGGGCCGGAGCGGCCCGCGGCTCGCCATCCTCCACGGCGGGAATTATCTCACAACGTCCCGCGGGTCTCGAACCTTCTTTGTACTCGGCGTCGGTGAACAGCTCGGCGTTCTTCTTGACCATGCCCGTTGTGACGACGATCTGCGCCGGTCGAAGGTCTGCAGCTCATCTGGCGTGCCGTTGTCGAGCCGGCAGACAAGCCGGTAGTACCTGCGCCCCTGAAGCGGACGCCGGGCAGCCCGACGTCACGATCGTTGGTGTCCAGGGCGCGCGACCCGGCCGCATCCGCTATCTGTTCGTCGCCGAGCTCAGCCAGCTGTTCATGCGGGCCCAGGCTCGCGGCTGGCTCGCGGCTGGCTCGAGGCTGATGGCAACGGCCATGGGCTATCCCTGGCGCGATTTCTCGGAGCGCAGGCGCTCGCGGCAACGCTCTGGGCGCGCCCGAGCTCGACCTTCAGCCCGCCAACGCCTGGATGGCCGGCCGCGCGAGGACTACCTGAACCGTCCGGGGGTTGGCGAGGCGGCGGATGGCTGCCGCGTCCTGTTCCTCTACTACCTGGTGATGCAGCTCAAGTTCAGCGTCGAGCAGGTAGTCGGTGCGGCCGCGGTCGACCAGACCCACCGGCGCACGCGCCTATAGTCGGCACCGTGCCGGACAACACCCGGACCAATCGCGCGGTCGTCCTGCACGGTCCCGGCGACCTGCGCATCGAGGACCGGCCCGTCCCGGCGCCGGGGCCGCACGAATTGCTGGTGGAGGTCGCCGCCGTGGGGGTCTGCGGCTCCGACGTTCACTACTACGAGCACGGGCGGATCGGGACGCGAGTGGTGCGCTCGCCGCTGGTGCTCGGCCACGAGACGTGCGGGCGCGTGGTCGAGCTCGGAGAGCAGGCGGCACCTCGCGAGCTCGGCCAGCGGGTCTGCATCGAGCCGGGCATCCCGTGTGGGGATTGCCGGGAGTGCCGGGCGGGGCGCTACAACCTGTGTCCGAAGGTTCGCTTTCACGGGACGCCACCGATCGACGGCTCGCTGACCAACTACCTGGCCGTACACGAGGACTTCGTGTTCCCGCTTCCGCGGGAGCTCTCCGATGACGCTGGCGCGCTGATGGAGCCGCTCGCGGTGGCGGTGTGGGCATGCCACCGAGCCCATCTGCAGGAGGGGTCGTCTGCTCTCGTGACCGGCGCGGGCCCGATCGGCCTGCTGGTGGCACAAACGGCACGGGCGCTGAGGGCCGAGGAGGTCGTCATCACCGACGTCAGCGCGATCCGCGTGGAGGCGGCCCGGCAGCTGGGCTTCGACCGTGCGCTCGACGTCTCCGCGCGGCCGCCGGCCGAGCAGGGGGTCGAGGTCGACGCGCTGATCGAGTGCTCCGGGCAGGCCGCGGCGCTGGCCGGCGGGATCGCTTGCCTACGACCCGCCGGGACGGCCGTTCTGGTGGGGATGGGCGCAACGGAGGTCACCCTGCCGCTGGATCTGCTGCAGCGCCGAGAGCTGATCGTTACCGGGACGTTTCGCTACGCCCACGCGTTTCCGGAGGCAATTGCACTCGCTGCGGACGGCCACGTGGACGTCGAGTCGCTGATCAGCGCTCGGTTCCCGCTCGAGCGGACCGAGGCCGCGCTGCGCGCTAGTCGTGACGATCCGGCCATGGTCAAGGCGGTCGTGCATCCGGGGGCGTGACTCGTTCCTCCGGGGGCGTAACTCGCGCGGGCCAGGGCAACGGCGCCCGAACAACGAACCACACTGCCCCGTGGGAACGCGCGTGGTGCCAAGTTCGCGCTGACACCGAACAACGCACCACAGTCTACGCGGGCGCCGGAGCTTGGTGCGGTGCTCGGCCGGCGGTGGCGCCTCCTTGACGTCACCCAGCCGATCTGGAACGCTCCAAACCAAGGGCCCGGCAAGCCGACGAGACGATGAGCGGCAAGCTTGTAGGCGAGACCACCTGCGCCAGGCCCCACACCGAGACCATGAGCGCCACCGCCAAAGCTGCAGTCATGCAAGCGCCCGGAGTGCTCGAGCTACAGCGCTTCCCGCTGCCGGAGCCAGAGCGCGGTGCCGTCGTGCTCGAGATGAGCATGTCCGGCATCTGTGGCACCGACAAGCACACGTTCCGAGGCGAGACCCTCCAGTACGCCGGGACACCGCACGAGCGCCAGATCCAGTACCCGCTCATCTGCGGTCATGAGAACGTCGGACGTGTAGCGGCGGTCGGCGGCGAGGTGCTCGACAGCGATGGGCGCGCGCTCAGGCCCGGCGATCGCATCGTACCCGCGGCCAATGTGAGCTGCGGGCGGTGCTGGTATTGCCGCAGCGGCCAGCCGTACTACATGTGCGAGCGCCTGGAGGATTACGGCAACAGCCTCAATTGCGCGAGCGCCCCGTACCTGTTCGGCGGATGGGCGGAGTACATGTACCTGCTCCCCGGAACCCAGCTGTTCCGGGTGCCGGACCAGCTTCCCGATGACGTCGCCGTGCTGACCGAGCCGATGGCTGTCACGCACGGCTTCGAGCGCGCACGCCGGCTCAACGACACGTTCGCCGAGAGCGTGGTCGTCTATGGCATCGGGCCGCTCGGCATGTGCCACCTGATCAAGGCGCGACTGATGGGCGCCGGGCACCTGATCGCCATCGACCGTCTCCCCTCCCGGCTGAACCTGGCGGCGGACTTCGGCGCCAGCACTCTGCTGAACGCCAGTGAGCTCGAGCCCGAGGAGCTGACCGCGCGGGTACGAGAGGCCACGAACGGCCGCGGCGCCGATATCGTGCTCGACTGCAGCGGCGTGCCGCAGACGTTCGTATCGAGCCTCCAGATGGTCAGGGTCGGGGGAACCGTGGTGGAGGCCGGAGCATTTGTGGACATGGGGCCGGTGGCAATCAATCCCAACGCCGACATCTGCACCAAGAGCGTCAGCGTCCTCGGCATCGGCGGTGAGACCGCAGAGACCTATGCGCCTGCGATGGAGCTGCTGGCCCGCAATCTCGACCGCCTGCCGCTTGACCGGTTCGTTTCCCATCGCCTACCCCTGGAAGCTGCGCAGAGGGCGCTCGAGCTCGCTCAGCGCGATGAGGCGATGAAGGTCGTGCTGTCAGCAGCGGCCGCCGCCGGCTGAGCCGAGCGGCGCGCCCTAGCTGCTTTCGCTTCCCTGGGCGACGATCGCGGCGGGCGGTTCGGTGGGGGCCGCGACGGGCGCGCCGGTGCGGTGCGCGCGGGCGATCGCCTCGCAGAGCAGAAGGTCACGGAGTCCGTCGGCACCGGAAGTTCGCGGTGCGCGCCCACTCATGATCGAGTCGTGGAATTCCTCCAGCTCGCGCTTGAACGCCGCGTCGTAGGAGACGACCTCGTCGCGGCTCCAGGCGTGTGAGGTGCCGCGCTCGCCCCCCTCGACGCTCAGGCGAGTGGCTGCGCTGCGCAGGAACGGGGACGGGAACGTCAGCACCAGCCGCTCGTCGGGACCGTACAGCGCAACCTCCTGCTTGTAGCGCGCAATCCCCGGGAGGTCGACCCAGGAAAGGTGGCAGTCGAGATCGCCGAAGCGCATGTGCACGGCGACCGACCTCGGGTCGAGGCTGGCATAACAGACCGCGGTCGGCTCCCCGAACGCCCCCCGCAGCATGTTGAACTCGTGGACGAGGTTGTCCAGCAGGATGTTGCGGTACACGAAGCGATTGGTCTCGTCCGGGTCGGAGTCGAGCGTGAGGTCGAGATGCGGCCTCTCCTCCGCCTCCCAGCGCGCGATCAACTCGGGAGCCGGCGGCCTCGTCGCGCGCACGAGCGGATAGTGCGTCACGTAGGGCTCGAGCGGCGATTCCAGCGTCTCCACCCGCACGAGCCGCGGACCCTCGACCGCAGACACGAGCTCGACGAATCGTTCGTATGCCCGGTCATAACGCTTCATCGTCCCGACCATAAGAGTGGTGCCCGCCGCCTCGGCGGCGCGGATCATCTCGGCACACTGGGCAGAGGAAATGGCCATCGGTTTCTCCACGAACACGTGGAGTCCCCTGTCGGCAGCGGCTATGGCCAGCGGCGCGTGGTCGCCGGGGATGAGCACCATCACGGCGTCGAGCGGCTGCTCAAGCAGGTCTTCGGCGCGGGTAGAGATGCAGCTCACGCCGTAGCGCTGTGCACACGCCTCGACCACCTCATCCGAGACGTCGCAGAGCGCGGCGATCTCGAACCGATCACTCAGCTCAGCGAGGTAGGGCAGATGCATGACCTGGGCGATCAGCCCGCAGCCGATCACCCCAACGCGCTTACGTGTCGCCACTCCGAACTCCTCCACGTCATCAGGCCTGTGGAACGTTCCAGGCATCTAACTCGACCACCGGTGGCGTGTCAAGGAGCGCGGACTCGACCGACCGGTGGCGTGTCAAGGAGCGGCAGCCCGGACGGACTCACGCCCTCATCGTGGCAGCGCGGTCGACGTGCGCACCACCAACGACGGGATCAGCCGGTGCTGGTGGGGCGCCTCCTCGTAGCCGGTCTCAATCCGGGCAGCCAGGAGCTCCAACGTCGTCCGCGCGAGCGTGTCGCGCGGCTGCACTACGGTCGTGAGGCCGATCCGCGCGAGGCCGGCGATGTCGATCCCGTCGAACCCGACGAGCGAGACGTCGTGCGGCACGGCGAGGCCGTTGCGCTCGAGCAGCTCTATCAGCCGGATCGCGGTGTGGTCGTTCGCGGCGACAATGCCGGTGGGATGGTCCGCCGCGCGGAGCATTGGCAGGATCGGGGCCTTGGCATGGTCGGGATCGAAGACGACGGTCCACTCGGCGCGGGGCGACAGGCCGGCGCGGAGCAGAGCCCGCTCGAAGGCCTCCACACGTGCCCTACGCGTCGTAGCTTCCATGACCGGGTCGACCACGTGGGCGATTCGCTCGTGACCCAGTTCGACCAGATGGCGCACCGCGAGGTCGATGCCGACCACGTCATCGACGGCCACGCAGTCGGCGTACTCCGACCAACAGCTCACCATCACCACCGGAACCCGCTCGGCCAGGAGCTGTGCGAGCACCGCGCGGTCGCCGGTGAAGTCGAGCAGCACGATCCCGTCCACCCGCTGCTCCAGCAGCGCCTCGATCCTCGATGCCTCCAGGCGGGGGTCACCCCCGGTGTTGCAGACCAGCGTGGTGTAGCCCCTCCCCGCGGCCTGCCGTTCGATTCCGGTCACGAGCTCAGCATCGAACGCGTTCGCCAGATCGCCGACGACAACCCCCACCAGGTTCGTGCGCCTCAGGAGGAGGTTGCGCGCAGTCGCGTTTGGCCGGTAACCAAGCTCCGCCACGGCTTCCATCACGCGCGACCGTGTCGAATCCGAGACCGTGCCGCTCTGGCGCATGACGTTTGAGACCGTCGACTTCGAGACGCCGCTCAGTGCCGCGACATCGTTGATCGTCGGGCGTTTGAATGCGGATGTCATCCAGGGGGAGCGGCGGTCGAATTTCTGACGACGAGCACGGGGTCGAGCTTCACGCGTCGCCACCGCTCGACGCCGCGATAACCGCCGATGCGATCAAGCAGTAGCTCAAAACCACGCGTGACCAGCTCCACGCGCGGTTGGGCGACGGTGGTAAGGCTGATGCGCACGTGCGCGCCCAGTTCGATGCCGTCGAAGCCGGTCACCGACACATCCTCGGGCACCCGTACTCCCGCCGCCTCGAGGGCATCCATCAGCCGGATCGCCATCACGTCATTGGCGGCCGCAAACGCGGTAAGTCTCGCGCTCCCGCTCACGAGACCACGGAGCTTCCGGATCGCCGCGGCTTCGCCACCCTCCCAATCCGCGCTCAGCAAGCGCGGATTCAGGCCCCTGTGCGCCATCGCCCGTTCGAACCCAGCGAAGCGCGCTTCCCGTGTCGCCGGCTCAACAAGGGGGCCGGTTACGTGCGCTATCGACCGGTGCCCGACGGAGTACAGATGCTCGACCGCCAGCGCCATGCCCGCCGAATCGTCCACCGCGACGCAGTCTGACCGCTCGTCCGCGCAGCTCACCACCACGACTGGCACGTCTGCCGCCTGTAGCTCATCGAGCACCACGGCGTCGCCGCTGAACTGGAGGAGCACGACGCCACGCGCCCGGCGCTCGAGTAGCGTTTCGACCCGTGCCCGCTCGAGCTCGAGGTCGCCGTCGGTGTTGCAAACGATCGTGGTGTAGCCCGCCTCCGACGCCTGGAGCTCGATCAGCTTTACGAGCTCGGCGTAGAACGTGTTGGCCAGATCGCCGACCAGCACGCCGATCGTGTTGGCGTGACGCCTGACCAGGTCGCGCGCCAGCGCGTTCGGCCGGTATCCGAGCGCGTCGATCGCCTCGAGGACCCTCGCCCGCGTCGCCTCGGCCACGTGTCCCTTGTCCGAGATGACGTTCGAGACTGTCGATTTCGACACGCCGCTGAGATTGGCGACGTCGATGATCGTGGGCCGCTGCGAGGCCCACCCCGGCTGTGTCGGGCCTCCCTCTGAGCGCTTCGCCGCTTTCAGTCTGGAACGGTTCACCAGTGCCTGAGGGCAACCCTATCGATCGGCTAGCGATTGCGTGAACGGGCGAAGTCGGGACTCTGGCTCTGTCGCCGTGCGCGCGTAGCGGGGCAACCCAAAGCTAACCTTGACAATGGAGCAAGGTTTATGGAAGGTTCCATGTTTCAGGGGATGAACCTTTCATCGTTAGGCCATTCTTGATCACGATCGCTCTCCTAACGGACGCTCTGGGCGACATGCCGCTGGACGCGGCACTTGCCTGGTGCGCCGAGCACGGAATCACCGCGGTGGAGATCGGGGTAGGCGGTTACTCCCCCGCTCCGCACATCGAACTCGAGCAGGTCCTCTCGCGCCCGGCCGAGCGCGTCCGGTTCCGCGAGCGCCTCGAATCCCACGGAGTCGAACTGGTGGCCCTGAATGCCTCGGGCAACCCGCTGCACCCCGATGCGGCCATCGCGCAGGCCCACGATCGCGCACTCCGCGGGGCGGTGGAACTGGCGGGGATGCTCGGCATCTCCCGCGTGGTCGCCATGAGCGGCTGCTCGGGCGGCCCGGGGGGCGGCGGATGGCCGGTCTTCGCGGGGGGGGCGTGGCTGCCCGACATGGAGAACCTCTGGGACTGGCAATGGGAGCACCAGATTGGCCCGTACTGGCGGGAGCTATCGAAGTGGGCCAGTACCGCGGCGCCCGGCGTCAACATCTGTTTGGAGCTGCACCCCGGCACCTCGATCTACAACGTCGCCTCGTTCGAAGAGCTGCGCGGCATCTGCGGGGAGAACGTCAAGGTGAACCTCGATCCGAGCCACTTCTGGTGGCAGGGAATCGATCCGGTGACGACGGTCCGCGCCCTCGGCGACAGCGTCGGGTTCGTGCACGGGAAGGACACGATCGTCTACCCGGAGAGGGTGGCGCTCCACGGTGTACTCGATTTTCGCTGGCCGGCCGACGCCGAGACGACGCCCTGGCATTTCTGCGCCGTTGGTCGCGGCCGACCGCTGGCGGAATGGCAAGAGCTGATGCTGGCCCTGCGCGAGGCCGGTTATGACGGCCCGGTCTCGATCGAACACGAGGACCCCACGCTGACCGCCGAGGAGGGCGTGATCGCTTCGCTGGACGGCTTGCGCGCCGTGGTGGAAGAAACCGCACCGGTCCCGGCGAAGGGCTGAGGCAGGGCGATGATTGTCAAGTACGAGGGCGTCTGCAAGAGCTTCGGATCCACCGAAGCGCTTGCTCCCCTCGACATCTCGGTGCCGGACGGCAAGTTCATGGCGATGCTGGGCCCGTCGGGCTGCGGAAAGACGACGGCGCTTCGCCTCCTCGCCGGACTCGAGCAGCCGACCGCCGGCCATATCTTCATTGGCGAGCGGGACGTCACCAAGCTCGAACCGCGCCACCGCGACGTGGCGATGGTGTTCCAGAGCTATGCGCTGTATCCGCACAAGACGGTCGCGGGGAACATCGCCTATCCGCTGAGGTTGCGCAGGAGCGCACCAGCTGATCGCGACGAACGAGTACGCAGCGTCGCCGAAATGCTGGGCATCAGCGACCTGCTCAGCCGCACACCGCGCCAGCTCTCCGGTGGCCAACGTCAGCGCGTCGCGCTCGCCCGCGCGATCATCCGCCGGCCCCAGGCGTTCCTGATGGATGAGCCGCTGTCGAACCTCGACGCGCAGCTTCGCCTGCAGATGCGAGTTGAGATAAAGCGGCTGCAGCGCGAACTCGGCGCCACCACCCTGTATGTAACCCACGACCAGATCGAGGCCATGACGATGGCCGACCTGATCGCTGTGATGTGCAATGGGAGGCTGCAGCAGCTGGCCACGCCGACGGAGCTCTACGAGCGCCCGGCCAACCTGTTCGTCGCCCGCTTCTGCGGCTCGCCCCCAATGAACATCCTCGACGGCGAGATCGCCGACGGCACGCTTACACATGCGGCTGGGTCACTCCCGTTGCCGCAGCCACCGACCAGCGGAAGGGTGAAGTTTGGCTTCCGTCCCGAGCACGCGGAGCTGGTTGGGCCCGGAACGGCCAACAGCCTCGACGGAGAGATCTACGTCGTTGAGCCGCTGGGCAACGAAACATTGGTGACGGTGCGCCTGGAGGGAGGGCTTTTGAATATCCGGGCGCCGGCCACCTTTCACACGGCGGTGGGGGAAAGCTGTGCGGTGCGGCCCCTCGGGGGACGGGTCCACCTTTTCGACCAGGAGTCGGGCAACGCTCTGGCGATGCCCACGGAGCGCGGCGCCGCGGGCGCCGGACAGGCAGCAGCCGCAGGAATCTGACCGACGAACAGGAGCGAGAGATGGCTGAACAAGCGGGCGACGGTATTCATCGCATTTCCAAGGGCGGGAAGTTCACCCGGAGGACGATCATCGAACGCGGCGCCGTCGGCGCAGCAGGGCTGTTCGGGGCGAATTTCCTCGCCGCCTGCGGCTCATCGAGCTCGAGTACCGCGAGCAGCAGCGGCGGCGGGTCGAGCGGCGGGAGCATCACCATCGGCTCCTTTCAGGACAACGCGATGGCGCCGTTCCGGGACACGTTCATCAAGCGGTTCACCAAGGAGACCGGGATCAAGGTCAAGTACAACGAGACCGCTTACGACGCCTGGTACCAGAACTCCAAGAACGACGGGCTCAACAAGACCGGCGCGTACGACATCTACGTGATGGACGACAACTGGGTGGCGGAGTTCGCCGCCGGGAAGATCATTCAGAACCTCGATCAGATCGGCTTCAAGGCCAATCCGGACATCCTCCCCAAGGGCCTCGAGCAGGGCTATTGGCCGCCCAAGACCGGCGCACGGTTGAAGGACTTCGCCAGCGACCAGCCGGCGCTGTACGCCGTCGTGATCATCGATGACGTCGAGATCCTCTACTACCGCAAGGACTTCTTCAGCGGGCCGCCCAAGACCTGGGACGACATCGCCAAGGTCGCCGCGGCGAAGGCGAAACCACCGAACATGTTTGGCTGGTCGGCCCGCGGACTCAAGGGCAATCCGATCATGATGACCTACCTGCCGTTGCTCAACTCCTACGGCGGCCAGTTCGTGAAGGATGACTGGTCACCCGGGTTCGCCGGCCCCGAGGGCATCGGCGCGCTCGAGCGGCTGATGAGCTTCATTCCGTACATGCCCGCTGGGGTGGCGGAATTCGACACCGACCAAGAGACACAGGTGATGCTCGAGGGCAAGTGCACGGCGCTCACCGAGTACACGGGGCTGGTGCATCAGGTCGACAACAAGACGGCATCCCAGGTCGTGGGCAAGATCGATATGGCCGCCACGCCCGCCCAGGAGAAGAGCGCGCCGCCGATCGGCACGTTCATCTGCGGGATCGCGTCGGGGGCGCCCAACACCGAAGGTGCCAAGCACTTCCTCGAGTGGTTCACCTCGAGCAAGGTCCAGACCGACTTCGCTCGCCTGGGTGGTAGTGCGGCGGTGACGAAATCGGCCCTGGAGGATCCCCAGGCGACGAAGCAGTACCGGTGGTTGCCCGCAATCAAGGATGCGGTCAACAACTCCGTGCCGAAGCCCAAGACTCCGGACGAACCGAAGTTCGAGGACATCCTCGGCACACACCTCAACCAGGCACTGGTCACCGCGATTCAGCAGAAAAAGGGCTACAGCGCGATCGCCAAGACGCAGCTGACGGCGGCCGCGAACGAGATGACCGCGTTCATCAAGCAGAAGGGCGGCTACGTCTAGGCCGTACTGAGCAATCGGTATGGATGCCCCGTCGGTAGCCGTTCCCGTACGCCGGCGCCGTGGCAACGACTGGTGGGCCAGATTTCTGGCCAGCCCGTGGCTGCTGCTGGCGCCGGCGGCCGTCGCTCTCGCGGCGGTCGCCGCATACCCTCTGATCTACGGGATCAGGTCGAGCTTCCGGACGTTCCGGTACGGGCGCGACGTCGGCTCGGCCGGGTTCAAGAATTTCTCGGACGTCTTCAGCGACCACACGTTCTGGACCGCGTTGGGGACGACGGCCAGGTACGTGGCTCTGGCGGTCTCGATCGAGACGCTGCTCGGCCTCGGGCTCGCGCTGCTGGTGTACAACCAGCTCCGCTTCACCCGGTTCATCCGGGTCAGTCTGCTGCTGCCGATGACCGTCGCGCCAGTGGTCGTCGGAGTGATATGGCGGCTCATGTACGCGTCCGACATCGGGGTGGTGAATCCGATCTTCTCGGCGCTCGGGCTCGGCAGCCCCAACGTGCTGGCGAATCCCGGAAGCGCATTCCTGGGCGTCGTCGCCGTCGACATCTGGGAGTGGACGCCGCTGCTGTTCCTGATCATCCTGGCGGGACTCCAGTCGCTCCCACAGGAACCGCTGGAGGCGGCGCGAGTCGACGGCGCGGGCCCGATGCGCCTGTTCTTCGACCACACCCTGCCGCTGCTGCGGCCGGTGCTCATGGTCGCCGTCGTGCTGCGCCTGATCGATGCCGTCGGGACGTTCGACCAGATCTTCGTCCTGACCAAGGGCGGCCCCGGCACGTCCACGCAGCTGATCAGCACCTACTCATACAACACGGCGTTCCAGTTCACCGATTACGGTCGGGCCATGGCGATGGTGGTCTCACTGCTGGTGCTCGTGGTGCTGTTGTCAATCGTCGCGATCCGCTTGATGCGCAACGCTGCAGCCGGAGTCCGGACATGACGCGAGCGCGCGGTCTCTCATTCGCGCGGGTGGGCGTCCTCGGCGTCTCGATCCTCGTGTCCCTGTTCCCGTTCTGGTGGATGCTGACGACGTCGTTCAAGCAGCCCGTCGACATCTTCCGTGGGGTATCGCTGGTTCCGCAGCATCCCACCGGCAGCAACTACTCCCGGCTGTTCGGCGCCTACCACATGGGCTCGTTCCTGGTCAACAGCCTGATCGTGGTGTCCGTGGCGGTCGTGGCCAGCCTCGTCTTCGGCACGCTGGCGGCGTATGCGCTGGCCCGGTTTCGGCTGCGGTTCGGCCTCAACCAGGCCGCGCTGGTGGTCGCGCTGCTCGTCCGCGCGCTGCCTCCGATCCTGCTGGTGATCCCGCTCTACCTCACGCTGGCGCAGTACGGGCTGTTGAACACCCGGCTCGGCCTGATCCTGATCTACGGAGGCCTCAACACCAGCTTCGTCATCTGGATGATGCAGAGCTTCCTCGAGGAGATCCCGCGGGACATCGAAGATGCAGCGATGGTCGATGGAGACTCGCGCCTGCGTGCACTCATCCGGGTCGTGCTCCCCCTGGCGGCCCCGGGAATCGCCGCCACGGCGATCTTCAGCGTGATCACTACCTACAACGACTTCCTCCTCGCACTGACCCTGACCTTCACCCCGAGCTCGCAAACCGTCCCGGTCGGGGTGTCCACGCTGATCGGCAAGATCCAGATCGAATGGGGACCGATGGCCGCGGCAGGCGTCATCGGCGCGCTGCCGATCATGATCTTCGCCGTCATTGTCCAGCGGCACTTCGTCCGCGGCCTGACCTTCGGGGCGGTCAAGTGACCACCCCGCCCTCAGCGGCCTGAGGTGCCGAGTCCGAACCCGCAGGCGCCGGTCCTGTCCGCCTGTGAGTGGATCTTCGCCGGGGAACCGCTGCCGGCTGTGCTCCAGCGACTGACCACAGCTGGGTGCAGCGGCATCGAGATCTCCGGCGAGCCCGACCGGGCCGATCGCGCCCGCCTGGCGGGCGATCTCGCCGCGGCCGGCATGCGGGCCACCGGCATCACCGCGGTCTGCTCGGCGCCCACCGACCAGCGCGACCTCTCGCACGAGGACGCCGCAGCGCGGCGCCGCGCGGTCCGCTACTACCACGGGTGTATCGACCTCGCGGTAGACGTCGGCGCGCCCGTGGTGGGACTGATCCCCGCCGCCATCGGGCGCTTCGACGGGTCGGTCACGGACTCCTGGGCGCGAGCCGTGGACGCCGCCCGCGCGGTCGCCGATTACGCGGACGAGCGGGGCGTGGCGCTCGGCGTCGAGGCGGTCAACCGCTACGAGAGCTTCCTGGTCAACACCGCCGGCGACGCGCTCTCGTTCGCGGCCGAGCTTGGCTCCCGGAGCGCGGGGGTGATCCTGGACGCGTTCCACATGCAACTCGAGGAGCGTGACAGTGTCGCCGCCCTGGCCACCGCGCTGCCGCGGCTGCGGGCGCTTCACCTGGCCGACTCGAACCGGCTCGGTCTGGGGCACGGTCAGCTGGACTTCGCCGCGCTTCTGAGAGCGGCGGTGGCGGGGGGCTACGGCGGGCCGTTCGTGTTCGAGTTCACCGCTCCAGGACCGAATCCATTTCAGCCCGACAAGGGCGCGGCGGCGATGCGGGAGCTTGACGTGTACGCGCGTGAGAGCGTGGCCGCAGTCACGGCAGCGCTCAACGTGATGCCTTGGTCCGCTGACCGGTCCTAGGCCAGGATCTCACGCACGGCTTCGCAGAAGCGCGCGAGCCCGTCATCAAGATCATCGCGGCTGATCACCAGGGGCGGCGCGATTTCAATTGCCGTCCCGTTGTTGCTCACCAGCACCCCGCGCTCGCGCGTGCGGTCAACGATCGCCTTGAGCTTCTCCTGCGCCAGGGGCGCGCGGGTCTCGGGGTCCGCGGTGAAATCAACCGCCAACCACAGCCCCAGCCCTCGCACATCGCCAACCCCATCGAGATCCTTAAGCTCCCGCAGAGTGGCCAGCGCGTGAGCCCCCTCCTCGGCCGCACGCTCCAGGAGGCCGTCGTTCTCATAGATGTCGATCGCGGCGAGGGCGGCAGCAGCGGCGGCCGGATGCCCGCCGTAGGTGTGGATGTCCGGGTAGCCGTCCAGCGCATCACGGATCTTCCCGCTCGCGATCGCGGCGCCAAGGGGGACGTACCCGGCGGTCAGCGCCTTGGCCATCGTCATGATGTCGGGCTCCACGCCCCAGTGGTCGACGCTGAACCACTCCCCGGTCCGTCCGAACCCGGTGATCACCTCGTCGGCGATGAACACGACGTCGTACTCGCGGCAGATCTCGCGGACGCGCTCGAGGTACCCGGGCGGCGGGATCTGGACGCCATTCGCCTGCGCTATCGGCTCGAGAATGAATGCCGACACCAGCTCAGGACCCTCGTGGAGGATGTGCTGCTCCAGGTATTCGGCACAGCGGCTGGCGCAATCCGCGCCGCAGCTCGGGTGTGGGAGCCCGAACGGGCAGCGGTATGACATCGGCGAAGGGATGCGTGAGAACCCGGGCACTCCTGGCTCCATCGGCCGTCTCACGCCGAGCCAGTCGCTTGCCGCGGTCGCGCTGCCGGCAGCACCGTGGTAGTCGTTCCAGCGGGCGATCACCTTGTATGCGCGCGGCTTGACGCCGCGTGCGTGGTGATAGAACCGCGCGAGCTTCAATGCGACCTCATTGGCCTCCGAGCCGCTGCCGACGAACACGCTCGCCGTCAGCTCACCCGGCGCCAGGCCGGCCACGCGTTCGGCCAGCTCGAGGGTGATGTCCGCCTGCGAGTAAGCCGTGCCCCCGTAGTGCAGACGTCGCAGCTGCTGATACACGGCGTTGGCTATCCGCTCCTCCCCGTAGCCGAGGGCCGACGCACGGGAAACCGTGCTCATCAAATCCAGGTACTCAGTGCCGTCGGCCGTCTGCACGCGGACGCCGGCGCCCGCGGTGAGCACCTGCGGGACCCCGGCCTCCACCTCGGCCCGCGTCAGCTGCGGCCAGATGTAGTGGCGGGCGGCGGATTGAATGTCGGCTGCCGCGGACGGCGTCTCTGGCACGGGTTGGATGTCGGTTCTCCTAGGCTGGTTGGAACGATTTAGGTCGCTGGAGACTCCCACCCATGGAAGCGGGTTGTCAAGGCACCGAGCTGGGTCGTGGTCAAAACGCTATCGGCAGCGATGCGAGCCCTCGCTCACTGCCGGTAAACGTGGCGGGGGCGACCGGACCGGCGACCTCGTAGTCCGGCGAGATCTTCAGTACCGCGTCAAGGACGATCCGCGCCTCGAGCCGGGCAAGTGCAGCGCCGAGACAGAAATGGATCCCGTTGCCGAAGGCAAGGTTTCGGAGCGCCGACCGACCGAAATCAAGCCGGTCCGGCTCTGGCCAGCGGCGCTCATCACGATTTGCCGAGGCAAATATCAGGACAACTCTCGAGTTCGCGGGAATCGTCGCGCCATGCAGTTCAACCTCAGACGTGACCACCCGCGTGAGCCATTGGATCGGCGCTTCGAACCGTAAGAGCTCCTCCAGCGCCGATGGCATCAAACCGGGATTACTCACCAGCGCGGCACGTTGATCCCGCGCCGCGGCCAAGGCGTAAATCGAGTTGGTGATGAGGCTGAACGTCGTCGTGACGCCGGCAACAAAGAGGATCAGCGACAACCCGACGATCTCCTCCGACTCCAGCGAACCGGACCGCTCGGCACGCACCATCGCCGACAGGAGATCCGCGCGGGGCCGCCGTCGTCGCTCTGCAGCCGCAGCCAAGATGTATTCCCGCAGGGCGGTTCGCGCCTGCCAAGCGCTTTTGGTAACTCTGCCGCCTCGGTGGCGGGAAAACATCTGGTCGAACAGTGCTGACAGATGCGCTTGGTCGACCGCGGGAAACCCAAGCAGTTCACAGATCACGGCGAAGGGCACCGGCCTCGCCACGTCGGTGGCGATATCGGCCTGGTGCTCATGTGAGTATTGGCGAAGTAGTCCGTCGACTGTGTCACGAATCCTTGGCTCGAGTGCTCGCAGTGCCCCGGGCGAGAACTGCCGCTGGACCACTGCCCTCAGGCGATCATGGGCTGGGGGATCCAACGATTCAGGGCTGCCAGGGCGCCACATTGTGTATGTGTCGTCCAGGTCATTGCCCTGGCCGCTGGAGTATGCCTCCCAGTCCTGTGACGCATTGTGGACGTCGTCGTATCTGGACAGGGCCCAGAATCCTCGTTCTCGGTTGTGGTAGACGGGAGCTTCGTCCCTCAGCCGCCGAAAAAGAGAGTAAGGATTCGCGTGGTACTGGAATGGGTCATAGTCGACTGTGGGACCCCGCATGTGAGTACCGGTCCGCGGTCGGTGAAATGGGGGGGCGACCCCGCCCTCGGTGGATTGGGGGGCGACCCCCTCGGAGCGGCCCCAGCCTGGTTCTACAGCCCAAACCCTACCGGCGTCAAGCGTCGGCGTGCCGCGGGGTGCCGCCCCGCCCCGGCCAGCTGGTGGGACTCAAAGCCCGGCTACGCCCAGGCCAGCTGGTAGAACTCAAGCCGGACGCGGAGCTTGACAGCGTGGGGGCGTTCCGGCTTAATGTATGGAACGTTCCAAACGGGGAGAAGGCGTTGACCAATCGAACTGCAGTCGCCGACGGCCAGTCGCCATTCCCGGCCGAATTTGCCTCACGCGTCACGGTGGCCAACGCTCCGGTCAGCTACGGGGCGTTCGAGATCACCGTCGGCGTCGACCCCAATGTTCCGGATCCGTTGCCGCTGCTCGACGCCGTCTCCGACGCTGGCTACGCCGGCATCGACCTCGGCCCGCTCGGCTACCTCGGCAGCAGCGAAACGCTGCGCTCGAGACTGGATGCCCGCGGCCTCGGGCTGGCCGGTGGCTATGTGGAGCTCCCGTTCAGTGAGCCCGAGCGCATGGTTGATGCCCTCACCGAGCTGGACGGATTGCTGGACGTATTCGACAGCGTGGCGGACCTGCCGGGCGAGCCGCCCAAGCCGACCCTGGCCGATGCGGGCTCGTCGGCGCGCTCGCGGTTCCCGGGACGCGCGGCGCTGGATCCCAGTGTCGGCCTCAGCGACCAAGGGTGGGCCGCGTTCGCGGACGGTCTTGGGCGAGCAGTCCACCGTTGTCGCGAGCGCGGCTACGAGCCGACGTTCCACCACCACACGGCAACCTATGTCGAGGCGAAGTGGGAGATCGAGCGCTTGCTCGAGCTGAGTGACGTGGGCCTGTGTCTGGATACCGGCCACCTGCTGCTGGGTCGCGGCGAACCGCTCGCAGCGATCCGCGACTGGGGCGATCGGATAAATCAGGTCCATCTCAAGGACGCGCGCATGTCCACGCTCGAGCAGATCGTCGCCGAGGCAGCGCCGGTGGAGGAGATCTGGCGCCGGCGCGCGTTCTGCGCGCTCGGTGAAGGCGATATCGACATTCCCGCGGTCCTGGCGGCCCTGGCGGAGCTCCCCTACGCCGGGTGGCTCGTGGTCGAGCAGGACGTGCTTCCGGACCCTGAGAATCCGCAGCAGCCGATGATCGAGCAGCGCCGCAACCGGGAGTACCTGCGCACCCACGGGCTGTAGCGGTGTTCACCTTCGCCGCGGCGGGACGCAGCGATGGCTTCCGCTGACCCGGTCCGGATCGCCCTGGTCGGCGCCGGGCGGATGGGTCGCGTGCACCTGGCCGCCATGCGATCCTCCCCGTCGGTCCTCCCGGCCGGGGTCGTGGAACCGGTGGCCGCCCTCCGCGCGACGCTTTCCGCGCAGGGCCTGACCACCCACGCATCGGTCGAGGAGCTCCTCCAGGCGGGCGGCTTCGATGCCGTGCTGATCGCCGCGCCGTCGGACCAGCACGGCGCGCTGGTGGCAACCTTCGCGGACTCCGGGGTTCCGATCCTGTGCGAGAAGCCGGTCGGGATCCGCGCGGCGGACGCGCAGGCCGCCTCCGACGCGGCGCGGCGGGCCGGCGTCCTCCTGCAGGTCGGATACTGGAGACGGTTCGTCCCGGAGCTGCGCGCATTGCGGCGACGCCTTGCCCGAGGCGAGCTCGGCACCGTCAACGCGCTCGCCTGCATGCAGTGGGACGCCGAACCCCCAACCCCCGGCTTCCGAGCCCACAGCGGTGGCATCGCCGTCGACATGGGTGTGCACGAGTTCGACCAGACGCGCTGGCTGCTCGGCCAAGAGGTGAGCTGGGTTGCCGCGGTCCCGGCCGGTCCCAGCGAGACCGACCCGGTGGCTCCGAGCGACCCTGACGCGGCGAGCATTCTGCTGCAGCTTTCGGGCGGCGCGGCGGCCACCGTCTCGCTCGGGCGCCGCTTTCCCCAGCCTGACTCATGCTGGGCTGAGGTGTGGGCCACGCGCGGCTACGAACGCGTGCAGTTCATGTGGGCGCAGGAAAGCGCGCAGGCGTTCCTCAGCGCGATCACCGCGCAGCTCGAGGGATTTGTCCGCGCGGTCAGTGGTGTCCGGCCAGAGGGGGCCGACGGCGAGGATGCCGTGGCGGCGCTGACGGTGGCCGAGGCTGTGGCGAGCGCGCTGACCGAGGCCCACGCCCGCGCTACGGCGTGATCAGCACCTTGGAGGACATCTCCGAGTCCAGCGCGACGGCCATCGCGCGCTCTGCGTCCTGCACCCGGAAGCGATGCGAGACGATGTCAGCGAACGCAATCGCGCGGTGGTGGCGCGCCAGCAGGGCCAGTGTGCCCTCGTAGACCTGAAGGTCCTCGCCCCCGATGCCGAGCAAGGAGAGGCTGCGCCCGCACAGCGTGGCCGGGTTGAACGACTCCTCCCCCATGTCCACGAACGCCCCCACCTCGACGATCGTGCCGCCGTCCCTGACCATCGCCAAGGCCTGGGTGAACGAGCCCGGGAAACCGGTGGCGTTGACGACCAGGTCGGCGCCCTCGCCGCCGCAGCGTTCGCGCACCTCGCCGACCACTTCCGCGCCGGTGTTCACCGCGTCGGCGTCGGCCAGCCGCGCGGCCAGCTCGCGCCGACGGGCTGATGGATCCACGACGACCAGCCGGCCCGCCCCCATCAGCGCCGCCTTGATCGCGTGGGCCAGCCCGAGCGCGCCGACCCCGATCACCACCACCGAGTCGCCGGGGCGAAATCCGCCGGGCCGCCTCAGCGCGGTCGCGCGCTCGAGGCTGTGGGTGACCGCGAAGATCTCCGTCAGCACCGCCACCTCGTCGGGCAGCGCCGCCGGAACCCGGAACACGGCGGTTCTCGGCTTCAGGTAGAGATACTCCGACCAGCCGCCGAACAGATGCGGGGGCCGCGCGCTGGTCAGCGAGTTGCCGTAGTTCTCGAGGTTGCGACAGAGGTAGTAGGGGAACCCGCGAGCGCACATATGGCACCGGCCGCAGGCACGGTTGGGGGCCGGAACGATTCGATCGCCGACCGCGAGCGGCGTGCCATCGAAGGCGTGGGCGCCTCCCTCCCCCAATTCGGAGACCACGCCGACGTTCTCGTGGCCTTGGATGATGGGAAACGGCGTCGTGCGCTCGTACTCAGTGCCCACGTACTGCTCGGTCTCGCCCCGGTATGTGTGCTTGTCGGTTCCGCAGATGCCTGAGGCGAGCATGCGCAGGAGAATCGCCCCATCCTCGAGCTGCTCCGGATACGGGTAACGACGCACCTCGAGCTGATGTGGCGCCACCAGCGTGGCCGCCTGGACCGATGACCCGGTCATGCGCGTGGACGCGGCGGACCGGTGGTGGAGCGCACGACCAGCGTCGGCTCGAGCAGGCGCAGCACCCCGCTGCGGCGGTGCTCGATCCGGTCGAGCAGCAGCTCGAGCGCGATCCGGCCCATCGCTGTACGCGGTTGATCGATGGTGGTCAGGGAGACGTGGGCCAGGTGGGCGATCGAGATGTTGTCGTAGCCGACGATCGACACCTCGTCGGGGACGATGATGCCGGCGCGGTCAAACCCGCCCAGCAGGCCTGCGGCGATCACGTCGTTGGCGGCGAACACCGCCGTGGGAAGTCGCTCGCGCAGCAGTTCCTGCGCCGCGCGCGTTCCCGCCTCCTCGGTGAAGTCGCCGGGGATCACGCGTGCGTACCGTGCCAGCCCCCGTGCCTTCATCCCTCGCAGGTAGGCGGCCCGGCGCTGCGGCCCGCCCGCGCCGCGCCCACCGTCGACGTGGGCGATCCGCTCGTGGCCCAGGCCAGTCAGGTGCTCGAGCACGAGCTGGGTCCCGTGGGCCTCGTCGGTGAGTACGAAGTCGGCGTCGGTGGAGCGCAGCTGACGCCCCACCACCACCAGCGGCACCCCCGCGACGGCAGCGTCGAGATGGGCGGCGGTCATCCTCGGGCTGACGAGGATGATCCCGTCGACCCGGTACTCGAGCAGAGCGTTGAGGGCAATCCGCTCACGCCGCGCCTGCCGCGCGCCCGCCCCGAGCAGGAGCTGATACCCGAGGTCAGAGGCAAGTTCCTCGACGCCGCCGGCGATCTCAGCGAAGAACGGGTTTCGCAGGTCGTCGAGGATCACCCCCACGGTGCGGGTGCGCCGGCTGGCCAGACCCCTGGCCATGGCGTTGGGACGGTAGCCGAGCCGGGAGGCGGCTTCGAGGACCCGCTGGCGGCGAGCTTCGCTGACGTTGGGCTGCTCGCGCATGACCAGCGAGACCAGCGCGCGGGACACCTTCGCGTCCCGGGCCACATCCTCCATCGTCGGCGCACGGCGCGGGAGACGGCGGGTCGGAACCGGAGCGGACACGGGGCGCGAGCACGTTACTTAGAGCGCGACAAGATTGCAATTGCCCCGGCGCGCACGGATCCCGGCGGGGGCGATGTCCGACCGCGGTTGGGCGACACCAATCCTGGGGCCCCCGACCTTGACTTCCGCAGATTCCCGGGGATATAGTCCTCGCCTCGGTCTTTAGAGCGCTCTAACGGCTCTCGGGCTGGGAGAGTTCTACGGTTTGAGGAGAGAGGGAGATGGAGGAGCATCGCGGTCGACTGACCGTTGGGTCCGAGCGTGCGGTCGATACGAGGGCCGACGGTGAGCCTTCCGTGCTGGAGCGTCACGCGGACGGAGCCACCGCTGGGTCGGCGCAGCTTCGCCGTCGCCGTTCGGTTCAGCGCCGCCTCCCTCGATTACGTCGGCTGACCAACCCCCCAGGAGGGCTACGCATGAGAGGACTCCGTCGGAGTCTCGTCGTCGCCGCCGTTGGCACCACAGCGATGCTGCTGGTGGCCTGTGGCGGCAGCTCGAGTACCAGCAGCAGTGTGAAGATCAGTGCCGGCAACGCCAGCTCCGGCAAAGTCTGCCCCTACCGGTTCGCGGTGATCACGCACGGAGACAACGGCAGCTTCTGGAGCGTCGTCTACAAGGGCGCGAAGAACGCTGCGTCCGACTTTGGCTGCACGCTCACGTCGGTCTACGGATCTCAGCAGCAGGGTCAGGCCGAGCCCGACGACAGCGCGGAGAACGCGCAGATCCAGAACGCGATCAACTCCAAGGTCGACGGGATCGTGGTCTCCGACCACAACCCGAGCCTGATGAACGGGACGCTGAAGGCCGCCGCCGCGAAGGGCATTCCGGTGGTGTTGACCAACGCGGGTTGCGACAACACCGACATCGCTGCCACCGCTGCGCTGACCTGCGTCGGACAGCCCGAGCAGTTGGCGGGCCAGGCGGTTGGCCAGCGCTTCGCCAAGCTGGGCTCCCCCAACGTCCTGTGCGTCATCCATCAGTCCGGGCAGAACCTGCTCGACCGCTGTAACGGCATCGCTCAGGGTCTGGGCGTCGGTTCCAGCTGCAAGACCGGAACCCCGCCCTCGAGCGGACCGGGTTGTACCGAGCTGACACTGTCGACCCCGAACGCGGCTTCGAACCCGCAGCAGGCCGTCGGTCAGGTGACCTCGTACCTGCAGTCCCATCCGAAGATCAACGGCCTGGCGACGCTCAACAACGCGATCGCGGCGGCGGTCGTGAACGCTCACCCGACTGGGGTGAAGATCGCCACCTTCGACACCAACCAGGATGTCGAGAACGACATCAACAACGGTTCGATGGCCTTCGCCGTCGATCAGCAGCAGTACCTCCAAGGGTATCTGCCGATCATGTTCCTGTACCTCTACAAGAAGCACGAGGGCAACACCGTTGGCGGCGGGACCAGCGTAGCAAGCGGCCCGTTGATCGTCGACAAGACGAACATCAACAAGGTCGCAGCGGCCATCTCCGCCGGAGACGACTGACGAACTAGCTCAGGCCGCCGGGCGCGTCGAACGGCGCGCCCCGCGGTCCGGGCCACGACAGACGAAGGACATGAGCGCAACCTCACCCATGACCCCGGCGTCGGTGCCGCCGCGCACACCGTCGGCCAACGACGAGCGCCTGATCCCGATCAGCCGGATCACCCGGGTCCTGCGCCGGCCCGAGCTCGGCGCGCTGATGGGCGCAATCGCCGTGTTCGTCCTGTTCTCGATTACCGATTCGAGCCCCAACCATTTGTGGCTGCATCAAACCGGGCTGGCCGCGTGGACCCAGCAGGCCGCATTCTTCGGCATCCTCGCCGTGCCCGTGGGGCTGCTCATGATCGGCGGTGAGTTCGACCTCAGCACCGGGGTGATGTCCGGAGCCACCGCGATCGTGATGGCCCTGCTGGTGGGCAAGTGGCACTGGAACGCCTGGCTGGCCATCGGTGGCACGCTGGTCTTCGCCGCCGGCGTAGGACTCCTGAACGGCTACCTCGTGATCAAGACGAAGCTGCCCAGCTTCATCGTCACCCTCGCGACCTTCTTCGTGCTGCGCGGGACCAGCGTGGGTGGCGTGCTGCTGCTGAACCACGGCAGTACGGCCGTCTCGGTGAACACCGCTCATCCGTCTGGGCTGAGCAGCGCCAAGACGCTGTTCGGCAGCTCCTTCCTCAAGAGCAATGCGCTGCCGAGCGGGTACAGCACGGCGATCCTGTGGTTCATCGCGGTGACCATCATCGCGACCTGGGTGCTGTCCCGGACGACGTTCGGCAACTGGATCTTCGCGGCCGGCGGGGATCAGGACGCTGCGCGCAACGTCGGCGTTCCGGTGGCCCGGACGAAGATCCTGCTGTTCCTCAGCACCTCGCTCGCGGCGGCGCTGGTGGGGATCATCTCGTTCACCCAGGCGTCCTCCGCCGTGTCCGAGCAGGGCGTCGGTTACGAGTTCTTCTACATCATCGCCGCGGTGGTCGGCGGGTGCTTCCTCACCGGCGGCTACGGCTCGGCGATCGGCGCCGCGGTTGGCGCATGCATCATCGGAATGGCCTTCGAAGGCGTGATTTACGCGGGCTGGGACAGCTCGTGGAACTTCACCTTCATGGGCGCGATCCTGTTCCTCGCCGTAATCGTGAACACCGTCATCTACCGCCGAGCCCTGAAGGCCAGGCACTGAAAGGGACGCGCAGATGGACGAAACCGATCCTGGCGCGAGCCACCCCCGGGCCCCGGCAACTGAGTCCGCGGCGTCCGCTCCAGCACCGCTGCTGGAGCTGCGCGCGGCGTCCAAGTACTTCGGCAGCGTCAATGCGCTAGAGGATGTGTCGCTCGACGTCCACGCCGGTGAGGTCACCTGCGTGCTCGGCGATAACGGCGCCGGTAAGTCAACGCTGATCAAGATTCTCTCCGGGGTCCACGCCCCCGATCAGGGTGAGCTGCTGATCGCCGGCGAGCCGGTGAGCTTCGGAGGCCCGCGTGACGCGCGCGCCCGTGGCATCGCCACCGTCTTCCAGGACCTGGCCACGGTGCCGCTGATGTCGGTGTGGCGCAACTTCTTCCTCGGTAACGAGCCGACGCGGGGCTGGGGGCCACTTCAGCGCCTGGACATCAAGGAGGCGCAGCGGATCATGCGCCAGGAGATGGGGAAGATGGGCATCGACGTCCGCGATCCCGATCAGACCGTGGGGACGCTCTCCGGCGGGGAGCGTCAGGCCGTGTCGATCGCCCGGGCGGTCTACTTCGGCGCCAAGGTGCTGATCCTCGACGAGCCGACCTCCGCTCTCGGCGTCCGCCAGTCGGGGATCGTCCTCAAGTACATCGTGCAGGCGCGCACGGCGGGGCGCGGGGTCGTGTTCATCACTCACAACCCGCGCCACGCCTATCCGGTGGGCGATCGCTTCATCCTGCTCAACCGGGGCCGGATGATGGGGACATACACCAAGGCCGAGACGTCGATTGAGCAGCTGACATCGATGATGGCCGGCGGCGCCGAGCTCGAGCAGCTGAGCCACGAGTTGCAGAGCACCAGCGCCGATCCTCAGCTTGCGGAGGTCGCCAAGGAGATGACGGCCGAGATTCACACGTCGGCGTAGGAGATGGCCGCAACGCTGGAGCTCCTCACCGTGGGCAGGATCAGCATCGACCTGTACTGCGACCAGGTCGGGGCCGATTGGGCGGCCGCGCGCAGCTTCTCCAAGGCGGTCGGCGGTAGCCCGACCAATGTGGCGATCGCCGCCGCGCGCCTGGGCCATGCGGCGGCGGTGCTCACCAAGGTCGGCGGCGATCCGTTCGGCCAGGTGGCAATCGGAGAGCTGCGCGACTTCGGCGTTGACGTGCGCTTTGTGGGTACCGAGCCGGACATGCTGACGCCCCTCGCATTCGCGGTACTGGATCCCCCCGAGGAGCCCCAGCTCCTGTTC
>JBPCMW010000020.1:0-18664 GCA_051001875.1 Solirubrobacteraceae bacterium
CACCACAGTTCTACATAACCCAGCCCACTCCTCCCACCTTATTTGTTGACGCTTCCTTAGGCCGGTGTAGGTATCGGCAACGTCACGCCGGCGCAGCGCCTCCGGACCGAAAGCCTGCGCATCGCCCGCCGGCGGCGCTTGTCCCACCCCCGGTGGCGCTGGTAGGTTCCCGCCCGGGGACGTAAGCGCGTGTCAATTTCCACAGGACCACCATTGCGACACAGCCCGGGGACAGTCGACCGGGCGACCGCTCAGAGCTTTGTTTCGCGGTTTCTGCTCAACCGCGTCGCCGCGGGCCCGATCTTCGAGCCGGAGCGCCACGCGGTGCGCGGCGCCCTGCTGCTGTCGGACATCGTGGCGTTCACCGCCCACGTCGAGGGGCTCGCCCAGCGGGGCGCCGAGGGCCTGGAGGAGGTGATCACGGGATTCAACCGCTACTTCGCTGCCGTGGCGAAGGCGGTGTACGGCCACGGCGGCGACATCCTGACCATCGCCGGGGACTCGTTCCTGTGCTGGTGGCCGGCGAACGACGAGCAGGACCTCGCCAGTGCGGTGACCCGTGCCGGCGAAGCCGGGCTGGCGGTGATGACCGCCGTGGCCCGGGATTCGGCTGCCCTGCCGACGCGGATCGGCATCGCGGCGGGGGACGCGACGATCGCCATTGCCGGCGGCGTGGACGGCCGGTGGGAGCTGCTGCCCAGTGGACCTGCCGTCGCTGATGTGGCGAGCTGCGAGCGGGATGCCCTGCCCGGGGCCGTCCTGCTGAGCGCGGACGCGGCCCAGGCACTGGCCGGCCGAGCGGACTGCCGGGAGACCACCGATGGGCGAGCCGAGCTCCTGTCGCTGGCGGCCGCCGCGTCTCGCGGACCCGACTCCGTGGAGGAGGTTCCAACCGCCGAGATCCAGCCGGAGCAGATCGAGGTGCTCGTGCCGGCTCTGGTGCTTCGCTGGGGCGCCGCCGACCAGGCCTGGCTGGCGGGCTTTCGCCATATCACCGCGTTGATGGTCGCGCTCGCCACGCCCGAGGCGGCGGGAGCCGAGGAACTCGAGCGCCAGCATCAGGCGATCGCCGGCTTTCAGACGATCGTGGCGCGCTTCGACGCCTCCGCGAAAGTGCAGTTCGACAGCAAGGGGATCACCTGCTCGGCGATGTTCGGGCTGCCTCCCCGGGCCCACCATGACGATGTCGATCGCGGGCTGCGGGCGGCCACCGAGATCGAGGAGCGCTTCAGGGAAGCCGGCTTTCTCAGCGGGGTCGGCGTCAGCTCCGGACGGGTGTGCTGCGGGGTGTTCGGCATCGACGAGCGGCGTGAATACACGCTGTTCGGGGACGCCGTCAACGTAGCTGCGCGGTTGGGGTCGATGGCCGTCAGAGAGGTGCTGATCGACGAGGCCACCTCCGAAGCCACGTCGCTGGCCCTGGAGGTCGAGCGTCGGCCGATGCTCGCCCTCAAGAACCGGCTGGAGCCCGTCCGCGTCCAGCGGCTGATCGCACTGCGCGCAGCCGCGGTGCCCCAGCGCCAGGTCATCGGCCGCAGGCGCGAGCGAGCCCTGATCGAGGAGGCCGTCGGGCACCTGCGCAGCACCGACGCCGGAGCGACGATCGTGATCGAGGGAGAGCAGGGCATCGGCAAGTCGACGCTGGCCGCGAGCGCCACCGAGATGGCCGCCCAGGTCGGCCTGCGGGTGTTCACGGTGGCGGCCGAGCCGATCGAGCGCGGTACCGCCTACCACCCGTGGCGGCCGCTGCTGGCCTCGCTGTTGAACAACGCCGACGGTGAGGACGCCCTGCTCGCCGCGGTGGGCGGCGATCCGCGCCGCCGGCCGCTCCTGCCGCTGCTGAACCCGTTTCTCGTTCGCCCGCTCCCTGAGACCCCGGCCAGTGCCGCGCTCAGCGGTGACGCGCGCGCCGATCAGCTGGGCGCCATGCTCAGCGACGTCGTCCGACGACAGACCGAGCAGTCTCCGGGCCTCCTGCTGGTGGAGGATTCACAGTGGTTGGACTCGATGTCCTGGGCCCTGCTGCTCGACGTGATCAGGACCGTGCCCCGGTTGCTGACCATCCTGACCGAGCGAATCGCCGAGGGAGTGGAGGACTCGGCTTCTGAGCGCGAGAGCTTGCGGGCCGACCCCGAGGTGCGGATCCTGACGCTGGGGCAGCTCTCCCCCGAGGAGACGGCCACGCTCGTGCGCCAGCGCCTGCGCACCACGCAGATAAGTCCCGCCATCCTCGGACTCGTGCTCGAGCGGGTGAGCGGCCATCCGTTCTTCTGCGAGGCGTTGCTGGAGACGTTGATCGAGAGCGGGGCGATCCGGGTCACCGGCCAGGGCGCGCAGCTGGCCGAGCATCCCGAGCTCAGCATCCCGGTATCGATCCAGAGCGCGCTGCTCAGCCGGCTGGATCGCCTCGACTCCACCCAGCAACTGACCCTGAAAGCCGCCGCGGTGGTGGGGCGGACGTTCAGCGCGGAGGAGGTCGCGGCCACGCATCCGACGGCGCAGCCGGAGACGGTGCGTGATCCGCTGGCGGTACTACAGCACCTGGAGCTGGTGGCGCTGGAGGAGCACGTCGACGGGCCGGCCAGGTACGCCTTCCGTCACCAGATCATCCAGGAGGTCGCCTACGGGCTGCTGACCGGTAGCCAGCGCCGGCAGATGCACGGCGCGCTGGCGCACTGGTACGAGGCACAGCAGGCGGAGGGCCGTCAGCCCGGGCCGGAGCTGCTGGCCCACCACTGGACTCGGGCCGAGCTGCCCGACCGCGCCGCGCGCTACCTCGAGGAGGCAGGCCGCAGGGCCCTGCACCACGGGGCCCTCAAGGAGGCGGTGCAGCTGCTCGAGGACGCCATCACCGCTGCGCCCCACGTGGCTCCCGAGCGTCGCGCGCTCCAGGAGAAGGCGCTGGCCGACGCGCACTACTTCCTCGGCGACATGGCTCGCAGCCGCGCGCTGCTCGAGCAGGCGCTCGAGCGCCTCGGTCATCCGGTCCGCCGGGGGCGCCTGGAACTCGCCCGCGGGCTGGCCGCCGGGATTAGCGTGCAGGCGAGCCACAGCGTTGTCCCGGCCGCTCTGCGCCCGCCCGCGGCGGGGCGTGAAATGTTGCTGCCTGCGGTCGAAGCCGTGCGCAAGCTGGTGCAGATCAGCTATCTGCATGCCACCTCCACGCTGGAGCTGTCGTATCTGATCGTCGCCGGTCTCAACCTCGGCGAGCAGGCCCTGCCATCCGCCGAGTTGGCGGAGGCCCTGGCCAACGCGTCGGCGCTGGCCGGAGTCAGCGGGCTCAACCGGCGCGCCGATGCCTACGCGCGGCGAGCGATCCGCATGGCCGAGGCGCAGGAATACTCGCCGGCCGGGGCATACGTATGGAACGTGGTGGCGATCATGCACGCCGGGCGCGGCTGCTGGGGCAAGGCGCTGGTCCACAACGACCGCGCGCTGGAGCTGTTCGGCGCGGTCGGGGACTACAACCTGGAGTCCGAGCTGTGGCAGACGCGCTCAGCTCTGCAGCTCTGCCGTGGCGCGCTGCCCGAGGCCGAGCGGGCGTGGACGCGCACCCGGGAGCTCGCGCAGCGCACCGGCAGCCCAGTGAGCATGTGCTGGTCCTACCTGGACGAGGCGCAGACCGAGCTGGCCCGTGGACAGACTGAGCGCGGCGTGCGTGCGCTCGACGCGGCTCTGGCCATACCGATCGTGAACTCTGACGGCGGCACGGTGATCGAGCGCCACGCCACCACCGCGCTGGCGCGGCTCGAGCAGGGACGTCACGCCGAGGCGGTCAGCGAGGCCGACGCCGTGATCGACATGCTCACCAGCCGGCTGCCCACCGGTTGGGTGTGGGGCGAGTTCGGGGTGCTGGCGCTGGAGGTGCTGCTCGAGCTGCGCATCGGAGGGGCGGGCGACGTGCCGGCGGCCGGCCTGGACCGCAGGATTCGCCGGGGCCTGAAGGCAGTAAGCCGCCTGTCGATGACGTTCGGCGGGATCCGCGCGCGGGTGCTGATCCTCCGGGCCGGCGTGGCCCGACTGGCTGGGGACACTCGACTCCTCGAGCGCCTTCTCCTGTCCGCCGAGGCCTGCTCGGGCCGTGAGGACCAGCAGCTCGACCGGGCGCGAGTGGCGATTCTGCGCGCAGAACTCTGTCCTGACCGCGAGCGCCGCGCCGACCTCCTCGCCACGCCGCTCAGCGTGCTGGCCGAGCTGGGCCAGGAGCGCGAGCGTGCCCGCGCCGCGAGCGCCGGATCGTCGACCCAGCAGCCCGGCCGCTACCATCCCCAAGGTTCGGAACGAAAAAGAGAAACGCACTCCACCGACCGAAGGGTGGAGGAGAAGGAAGGGAATTGAATATGTCTGACG
The DNA here is from genome assembly GCA_051001875.1 of Solirubrobacteraceae bacterium. GTDB lineage: Bacteria > Actinomycetota > Thermoleophilia > Solirubrobacterales > Solirubrobacteraceae > Palsa-465. Next base: position 4,351 of record JBPCMW010000020.1, read on the forward strand.
CCGTTAAGCGCGTGTCCGTCGAGATCGCAGGAACGGAGATCTCGTTCGAGACCGGCAAGTTGGCCAAACAGGCCTCCGGCGCCGTAGTCGTCCGTTCGGGCGACACCATGGTGCTCTGCACCGCCACCGCGGGCAACCTCCGCGATGTGGATTTTCTGCCGCTCACCGTAGATGTGGAGGAGCGGATGTACGCCGCGGGGAAGATCCCCGGCTCATTCTTCAAGCGCGAGGGGCGCGCGGGGGAGAAGGCGACGCTGACCGCGCGCCTGATCGACCGGCCGATCCGGCCGCTGTTCCCGAAGGGCTGGCGGCATGAGACGCAGCTCGTGGCGCTGCCGATGTCAGTCGACCACGAGCATCCGTACGACATGCTGGCCATGAACGGCGCCTCCGCGGCGCTGATGATCTCCCAGATCCCGTTCCCCACCCCTGTGGGTGCGGTGCGCATCGGGAAGATCGAGGGCAACTTCGTCATCAACCCGAACGAGGAGGACCTGCTCGAGAACACCGAGCTCGACCTGATCGTGGCGGGCACCGATGAGGCGATCCTGATGGTCGAGGCCGGCGCCAGCGAAATCCCGGAAGCGGAGATCCTCGATGCGCTCGACATCGCCCACGACGCGATCAAGCAGATCTGCGCCGCTCAGCGCGAGCTGGCCGAGAAGGTCGGCAAGCCGAAGATGGAGGTCGCGGTACCGCAGGTCGAACCCGATCTGCTCGAGCAGATCAAGGCCTCGCACGGCGAGGCCCTGAGCGCCGCCACCCAGGTGGAGGACAAGCTCGAGCGTCAGGACGCGACCAAGGCGGTCGAGGAAGAGGTGCTGGCGAAGTACTCCGGCGATCCTGATTCCGAGACCTTTGCGGAATACCGGATTAATGCCCAGCGGGCCTTTGACAAGCTCGAGAAGAGCCTGATCCGCCAGCGGATCGCCGTCGACAAGAAGCGGCCCGACGGCCGCAGCGCCGAGGAGATCCGTCCGATCTCGATCGAGGTCTCAGTCGCACCGAGGACCCACGGTTCCGCTTTGTTCACCCGCGGTCAGACGCAGGCGTTCAGCGTCGTCGCGCTCGGCACCACGCGTGAGGAGATGCGGCTCGACACGCTCGGGCTCGAGACGACCAAGCGCTATTTCCACCACTACAACTTCCCGCCCTTCTCGGTCGGGGAGGCCGGGTTCATGCGCGGTCCCAAGCGCCGGGACATCGGACACGGCGCGCTCGCGGAGCGGGCGCTGGTGCCGATGATCCCGACCCAGGAGGAGTTCCCGTACACGATCCGCGTGGTCTCGGACATCTTCGAGTCCAACGGCTCGAGCTCCATGGCCTCGGTGTGCGGCTCGACGCTATCGCTGATGGACGCGGGCGTACCGATCAAGAGCCCGGTCGCGGGAATCGCGATGGGGCTGATCAAGGAGGGTGACGAGTACATCATCCTCACCGACATCGCGGGCGTGGAAGACCACCTCGGTGACATGGACTTCAAGGTCGCCGGCACCAAGGACGGGATCACCGCCCTGCAGATGGACATCAAGATCACGGGCGTGACGTTCGAGATCATGCGCGACGCCCTCGCCCAGGCGAAGGTGGCTAGGGAGTTCATTCTCAAGGAAATGGACAAGGTGATCGAGGTTCCGCGCGGCGAGCTGTCCCGGTATGCGCCGGGCATCTCCTCCGTCAAGATCGACCCCGAGAAGATCGGCCTGCTGATCGGCAAGGGCGGGGAGACGATCCGCGCGCTGCAGGAGGAGTTCGAGTCACAGATCGACGTCAACGACGAGGGCCAGGTTCTGGTCTACGCGGCCAACCGGGAGCTCGGCGATGCGCTGGTCGACCGGATCCGCTCGATGACCAAGGAGGTCGAGGTCGGCGATGAGTTCACCGGCAAGGTGGTCAAGACGACCACGTTCGGCGCGTTTGTCGAACTGGCCAAGGGAACCGACGGCCTGCTTCACATCTCCAACGTGGCTCCCGGCCGGCGGATCGATACCGTCGAAGAGGTCCTCAACAAGGGCGACGAGATCGCCGTCCGCGTGGTCGAGGTAGACCGTGAGCGCGGCCGGATCGGTCTGCGTATGGCCGAGGACCCGGATGTGGCCGGCAAGACCGTCGAGGAGCTGGCCAGCGTCGGCAGCGGCGACGGTGGCCCGCGGCGGGAACGCCCTGACCGCGGAGGCCGCGACGGTCGCGACCGTGACCGCGGCCGTGGACCTCGCGACCGTGACCGCGATCGCGGCCCGCGTGACCGCGATGCCGGGCGCGTCCGCGATCGCGACCCTGACCGGTCGTAGCCGCACGCAGTGGCTTTCGAGCACCGGCTGACCGAGCTGGATTCAGGCGTACGGATCGTGACGGAGGCAATGCCCTCCGTCCGATCTGTATCCCTGGGCTTCTGGATCGGCACCGGTTCTCGAGCCGAGACTGAGGCGGAGGCGGGGTTGTCGCACCTGCTAGAACATCTGCTGTTCAAGGGGACCGAGAAGTACGCGTCGCTCGAGATCGACCAGATCGTCGACGGGATGGGCGCCGAGCTGAATGCCGGCACGGGCAAGGAGACCACCTCCGTGTATGCGCGGGTCATCGATCAGCACGTGACTGAGGCGCTCGACGTCATGACCGACATGGTGTTCCGGCCGACGCTGACCGACGTCGACTCCGAACGCGCGGTGATTCTCGAGGAGATCGCGATGTACGAGGACGATCCCCAGGAGAAGGTGTTCGACGTCCTCGGCGAGGCGGTGTTCGGCGAGCACCCGCTCGGCCGGGCGATCATCGGGCGCGCCGAGGTGATCGCTCACACGCCGGTGCCCGACATCGCCCGTTTCCACGCGTCCCGCTATGTGCCCTCGAACATCGTCATCGCTGCGGCGGGGGCGGTAGATCACGACGGTTTCGTCGAGCTCGTGTCTGAGTGTACCGCGGGTCTCGGCGACGGCATGGTGACGAAGTCCGATCAGGCCCCCCCGGCGGCGGGCGCCCGGCGCCGGTTCGAGCGCAAGGACACCGCGCAGTCCCACGTGTGCCTGGGCGGACCCGGCCTTTCTCGCCACGACGAGCGACGGTTCGCGCTGCGCGTGCTCGACACGATCTTCGGAGGCACCTCCTCGTCACGGCTGTTTCAGGAGATCCGGGAGCGCCGTGGGCTCGCCTACGCGGTTTTCTCGTTCACGAGTGCGTACCAGGACGCAGGGCAGATCGGCCTGTATCTCGGCACCCGTGCGGACAATCTTCCCAAGGCGATGGACGTGGTCGGGACCGAGCTCGCCCGGATGCGCGAGGATCCGGCCACGGCGGAGGAGCTCGCGCGCGCCAAGGAGAACCTCAAGGGCCGCGTGGTGCTGGCGCTCGAGTCGACCGGCGCCCGCATGAACCGGCTCGGCTCGGAGGTGCTGGCCGCCGCGCCGCTGCTCTCGCTCGATGAGGTGATGGAGCGGATCGAGGCCGTATCGGTCGAGGACCTCTCCGCCCTGGTGGCGGAGCTGTGGGCGCCGGAGCAGCTGTCCGCGGCGGGCATCGGGCCCGAGGAGGAACGCTTCCAGCAGGCGCTGGCCTCGATCGAGCCGGCGCTGGTGTCCGAGGGCGCGGAGTGATCAACGTCGCCGTCGCCGGCGCGGCGGGACGGATGGGAGAGACGGTGTGCCGAGCGGTCGAGACCGCGGACGACATGCGGTTGACCGGGCGGGCGGACCCGGCGCTCGGGTGTTCGGTGGCCGAGGTGCTGGGCGAGGCTGACGTGCTGGTCGATTTCACGATCCCCGACACGGCGATCGAGAACGCACGGCAGGCGCTCGCCGCCGGCGTGCACGTGGTCATCGGAACGACGGGATTCGACGTCGAGGGCCTGCACGGCCTGACCGGAGCCAACATCTTCATCGCCCCGAACTTCGCCATCGGTGCCGTGCTGATGATGCAGTTCGCCGCCCAGGCCGCGCGGCACATGGCGCGCGCGGAGATCATCGAGCTTCATCACGATCGCAAGCTCGACAAGCCGAGCGGGACCGCGGCTCGCACCGCGACCCTGATGCGCGAGGCCGGCGGGGCCGACCGCGACGTGCCGATCCACTCGGTCCGCCTCCCCGGCCTGGTCGCGCATCAGGAGGTGATCCTGGGCGACGTGGGACAGACCCTGAGCATTCGGCACGACTCGATCGACCGCGAGTCGTTCATGCCGGGTGTCCTCCTGGCCGTCCGCCGGGTCGGCGAGCTGAGCAAGTCCCCGGTGGTGGGACTCGAGCACCTGCTGGATTAGCCGGTGCTGCTCGGGCGGCGTCCGACCACGGCCGTGACCGCCGCCTGAACCAACCCGCCGTACCAGTCGGCCACGGCCTCCCGAGGAACCTCCGGATGCTCGAGCCACCAATTGGCCAGCGACTCGCCGGCGCCGACAATCGCGTGGCCGATGGCGTCGATCGCGGCCGGGGGCAGGTTGGCATCGGCGCTCACGCTGGACTTCACCATCCGGCTGATCGCCGCGGCGATCTGGCGCCGCAGCTCCGCCACCTCCTCGGCCAGCGGGCGGCTGGAGCTCATCTCGGTGAACAGGACCCGCCACCCGTCGCGATTCTCCTCGACGAAGGCGAGAAACTCGGCCACGCGGGTCCGCAGGCGGACGATCGGTGGATCGTCCTCCCCGATCGCCCGCATCAAGCGGTCCAGCAGCTCCCGGCCCATGCGGTTGATGTAGGCGACGTAAAGCTCCTCCTTGGAGCCGAAGTACGCGTACACCATCGGCTTGGACACGTCCGCGAGCTCCGCGATCGCCGCCATCGAGGCCGCGTGGTAACCGTCCCGGGCGAAGGTCTGCCCGGCGACGTCGAGGATCAGCTGCTCCCGCTCGGGCCGGGGCATGCCACGGGTCCCGGCCCTGCGCGGGGCGGGAGATGCGCGAGAAGCGGAGGAAGCTGCGGCTGCGGCGCGACCGGACAAAAGCTGGTTAGGAAATGTACCTCGGGGATATTACTTTTGAGTACATGCCCGAAAAAGGTGCTCCCCCAAACGTACATCCGATCCAGCGACGCGTGCTGAATGCGCTTGGAGCGCTGAACTCCCCTCTACTGGTTGACGACTACCTTGAGCTGACCAACCCGCTGTGGTCCACGCGTGAGCTGCGTGGGCGGGTCGAGGTGATCAAGCACGAGACCGATGACGCCGCCACCGTGCTGATCAAGCCTGGCTACCGGTGGTCGGGTCACAAGCCGGGCCAGTACCTGCGTATCGGGCTCGACATCGAAGGCGTGCGCCACTGGCGCGCCTACTCGCTGACGTCAGACCCATGGCGCGAGGACGGGCTGATCAGCATCACGGTCAAAAACGTCGACGAGGGCAAGGTGTCCCCGTACCTGGTCCGTCGCGGCCGCCCGGGGACGATCGTCTCGCTCGGCGGCGTGGAGGGGGACTTCATTCTCCCTGAGCAGCCTCCCGAGAAGCTGCTGTTCATCAGTGCCGGGAGTGGGATCACCCCGATCATGAGCATGCTCCGCTACCTCGATCACAGCCACGAGCTGAAGGACGTGGTGCTGCTCCACTCGGCGCGTCACACCGACGACGTGATCTTCGGCCCCGATCTGCGCAAGCTGGCTGAGCACCATCAGGGCTTCCGTCTGCACGAGCAGCTGACGCGGGACGACGGCCGCATGGGCCCGCACGACATGGAGAAGCTGTGCTAGGACTGGCGCGAGCGCGAGGCGTTCATGTCCGGACCCGGAGAGATGCTCGATGCCTTCACCGAGCACTGGGAGCAGCACGGCGACTGCGAGCGGCTCCACATGGAGCGCTTTCAGCCCAAGCTCGGACTGGGCGAGGGCGGCGAGGGTGAGGGCGGCTCGATCAAGTTCCTCAAGTCCCGCTGCGAGGCCGAGTCCGATGGCAAGGTGCCGATCCTGGTGGCGGGGGAGGAGGCCGGGCTCGATCTCCCCTACGGTTGTCGCGAGGGGATCTGCCACACGTGCGTCGGCGAGCTTCGCTCCGGCCGGGTGCGGGACCTGCGCAACGGTGAGGTCTACGGCCAGGATGGCGAGATGGTCCGGATGTGCATCAGCGCGCCCGAGGGCCCAGTCGAAATCGATCTTTGAAACCTGACGAGGGGAGAACCATGGAAGCGGCCACCGCAACCCAGAACGGCCATCGCACCAACGGCCACGGCGCGGTTGACACGTCCGAGAATCCGCTGCACCGGCTGACCCCGGAGCAGATCGAGGAGATCGGCAAGGAGTTCGATCAACTCCACGAACAGGTCAAGGCCGATCTGGGCGACCGTGACGCGAAGTACATCCGCTCGATGATCGCGCTGCAGCGCCGGCTGGCCCTGCTGGGGCGCGTCGAGATGATCGCGTCGCGCTGGCGGGTTCCGTGGATGCTCGGAGCATCCACGCTCGGCCTGGCCAAGATCCTCGAGAACATGGAGATCGGTCACAACGTCCTGCACGGGCAGTGGGACTGGATGAACGACCCGGTGATCAACTCCCGGGCCTGGGATTGGGACACCGTTTCGACGGCCGAGTCGTGGCGGCACTCGCACAACTACATCCACCACACCTACACCAACATCATCGGCAAGGACAAGGACCTCGGCTACGAGATCATGCGGATCGATCCGGCCCAGAAGTGGCACCCGGTCTACCTGCTGCAGCCCGTCTACAACGTCCTGCTCAGCCTGCTGTTCGAGTGGGGGGTGGCGGTTCACGACCTCGACCTCGAAGCGATCCGCTCCGGCGAGAAGGGGACGGACCAGGTGCTCAAGGACCTGAAGGGGATCGGCATCAAGGCGCGCGGCCAGGTCCTCAAGGACTACATCGCGTGGCCCGCGATCAGCGGATTGGTGATGGCGCTGGTCGAGGTGGCGATCTTCAGTGCCAAGGAGCGTGCCGATCAGAACAGCCGCAAGCCGACCGTCCAGGTCAAGCGGGCGGGCCGGAGGCTGCGGCGCAAGCAGGAGAGCTTCGGCCAGAACGTGCTGCGTCAACTGATCGAGCGGCGCTCTTTCCGCCAGCCGTTCGTCCGCACCCTGCAGGCCAACGTGGTGGCGAACCTGATCCGCAATGTCTGGTCCTACGCGATCATCTTCTGCGGTCACTTCCCCGACCAGACGTACACGTTCACCCAGGAGGAGACCAAGGACGAGACCCGCGGCGGCTGGTACGTACGGCAGCTGACCGGTGCGGCGAACATCGACGGCGGCCCCTGGTTCCACATCATCAGTGGCAACCTCGGCTACCAGGTCGAGCACCACCTCTACCCGGACATGCCGAGCACGCGTTACGGGGAGATTGCGCCCAAGGTGCGGGAGATCTGCGAGCGCTACGAGCTTCCGTACAACTCGGGCCCGTTCCACCAGCAGCTCGGCATGGTGCAGCGCACGATTCTGCGGCTGGCGTTCCCAGGGGGAAAAATCCGGCCGAAGCCCGGTCCGTACAAGGGCCCGCTCGTGCGCGGCAGTGGTGAGCGCAAGGAGCCGGTGGGCGCCGGATCCTGACCGTCCGCAAGACCGCGGGCACCCGGCTCACTGCCGGGCGCCCGCGACCCCTGCGGTAATCCCCGAACGATGTCCGCAAACCTTGGCGCGATCCTCACGGCGATGGTCACCCCGTTCGATGACGACGCCCGGCTCGACGAGGACGCGACCGTTCGGCTGATGAACCACCTCGTGGAGCACGGTTCCGATGGATTGGTGCTGTGCGGCACGACCGGCGAGGGGGCGACGCTCAACGACGAGGAGCACCTCCGAGTGATCGAGCTCGGCGTTCAGGAGATGCGCGGGCGCTGCACGATCGTCGCCGGCGTGGGCTCCAACGACACGCGTCACGCGGTCCACCTGACCGAGCGCGCGACGGAGCTCGGCCCGGATGCGCTGCTGTCGGTCAACCCCTACTACAACCGTCCGAGCCGACGCGGGGTCGTGCGCCATTACGAGGAGATCTCACGCGCAACCGATCTCCCGATCCTGCTGTACAACATTCCTCAGCGGACGGGCTCGGACATGTCCAACGATCTGCTCGCAGAGCTGGCGCAGCTCGAGCACATCGTCGGGGTCAAGCAGGCGAATCCGGACAACCTGGCCAGGATCGACGGGCTCGAGATCTACGCCGGCAACGATGACATGCTCGCCGACGTTCTCGACCTCGGCGAGCCGGGAGGGATCTGCGTTGTTAGCCACATCTTCGGCGAGGAGATGCATCGGATGGTCGATGAACCCGAACGCCGCCGGGACATCGATCGGAGCTTGGCTGACGTGTATCGCGACATGGTCGGCCCGCTGGCCTGCAGCGTGAAGTTGGCGCTGGAGATGCTCGGTCTCGGCGTTGGCCGGCCGAGACTGCCCTACGTCGAGCCCGACGAGCGCGAGACGGCCGTCATCCGCGGGATGCTCGAGCGCCACGGACTTCTCCAGACAGCCAGCACGTGAGTAGCACTCTGCGGGTCCTGCCGCTCGGCGGCCTGGGCGAGATCGGCAAGAACATGATGGTGATCGAGTACGACGGCCGGATCGTCGTGGTCGACACGGGGTTGCGCTTCCCGACCGCCGAGATGCTCGGCATCGACCTCGTGCTGCCGGATTTCACCTACCTGCGCGAGCACGCCAAGGACATCGAAGCGATTGTCATCACCCACGGCCACGAGGACCACCTGGGCGCGCTGCCCTGGGTCCTGCGCGAGCTCGGCGCCGAGGCGCCGGTCGTCTACGGCGGCCGCCTGACGATGGCGATGGCCCGCTCGAAGCTCGATGAGCACAAGCTCCGCGAGGCCCGGCTCGAGGATCTGGCCCCCGGGGACGAGCTGAGTCTCGGCCCGTTCACAGTCGAGTTGGTCCACATGACCCACTCGATCCCCGACGCCTGCGCCGTCGCCGTGAGCACCGAGCTGGGGACGGTGCTGGTCACCGGCGACTACAAGTTCGATCAGACCCCCGTCGACGGCCCGCCCGCCGATGTCTCGCGGTTGGCCGAGCTCGGCCGCGACGGCGTGCTGCTGCTGTGCGGGGACTCGACCAACGCCGATCGCCCTGGCTTCTCGCCCTCGGAGCGAAACGTGGGGCCGCACCTCGAGGAGGTGTTCGCGCGGGCCGAGGGGCGGATCATCGTCACCAGCTTTGCCTCCAACATCCACCGGGTCCAGCAGTGCGTCGATGCCGCCTCCGCCCTCGGGCGCAAGATTGCCCTGGTCGGGCGCTCGATGCGCAAGAACGTCAACATCGGCCGCTCGCTCGGTCACATCGATCTGCCGGAGGGCATCCTGATCCAGCCCCAGGAGGTCGAGGACTGGCCTGATCACAAGGTCGTCGTGATCTCCACCGGATCTCAGGGCGAGCCGCTGTCAGCCCTGCGACGGATGGCCCACAACGACCACCGGATGATCAAGCTTCGCCGCGGGGACACGGTCGTGTTCTCAGCCACGCCGATCCCCGGTAACGAGCGCGCCGTCAACGAGACCGTCGATCGGCTCTACCACATCGGCTGCGAGGTCATCACCCCGCGGGAGGCACCGATCCACGCGTCCGGCCACGGCTACGCGGAAGAGCTGAAGCTGATGCTGAATCTCGTCAAACCGCGCTACGTATTGCCGGTTCACGGCGATCACAAGCGGATCCATCTCCACGCGCAGCTCGCGGATGCGGTGGGAATCCACCCCGACGACGTCTTCCAGGGCGAGAACGGGCTACCGCTGGAGATCGACGGCCGAGGGGCGCGCTTCGGCGAGCGCGAGCAGTCCGGGATGATCTTCGTCGACGGGGTCGACATCGGCGATCCGGCCGACGTCGCCCTGCGCGACCGCCGGATGCTGTCCGCGGACGGGATCTTCATCGTCGTCGCGACGATCTCAGAGCAGTCGGGCAAGCCGGTGGCGCCCACCGAGGTGATCTTCCGCGGCGTTCCGTTCATCGAGCAGGCAGACAGCCTGGTGCAGGAGATCCGGGATGAGGTCGAGCGTTCGTTCGAGCGCTCGGCCACCGACGGGGTGCGGGAGATCGACTTGCTCCAGCAGGAGCTCCACGATGATCTCGCCGCGTTCGTCTACGACCGGCTGCGTCGCCGGCCGATGGTACTGCCGGTCGTCGTCGAGGTCTGATCGGTCTCGGGCACGCGGTCGAGCGGCGCCGTCGAGGGCGCGTCGGGCAGCCTGATCACGAAGCGGGTCCCGCCGTGGTCCGGACGCTCGAGCGTGACCGTTCCACCGTGCGACTCGGCTACCGCGCGGACGATGGCCAGACCGAGGCCGGAACCTCGTCCTCCGTCGCGCCCGCCACGGACGAAGCGCTCGAAGATCCTGCGCTGCAGCTCGGGAGCGATGCCAGGCCCGTCGTCCTCGACGACCAGCACGCCCTCCCCGCCGGTGTGTGCCGTCCGGGCGCGCACATGGGTGCCGGGCGGGGTGTGTCGCAGCGCGTTCTCCAGCAGGTTCAGCGTCAGCCGGTGCAGGTCGTCGCGCCTTCCCGGGACAACCGCCGGCCCGGCTTCGATCGTCAGTTCGTGCTGCTCGGCGACCGGTCCCAGTTCGGCCGCCGCCTCCAGCAGCACATCACCGAGATCGGTCGACCGGCGGGCCTGGTCGCGGCGGGCATCGGCTCTGGCCAGCAGCAGCAGGTCGCCCACGAGGCGTCTCATCCGCCGGGTCGAGCGCAGCGCGGCGTGGGCAGTTTCCGCCTGCTCGCCGTCGAGCTCTTCGGCCAGCAGCTCGAGGTTGGCCAGCACGCTGGTCAGCGGGGTGCGCAGCTCGTGCGAGGCGTCGGCGACAAACTCCCGCTGGCGGTCGAGCATCGCCTCGGTGTCGGTGCGGGCCGAATCCAGGGCACTGAGCATTTCCTCGAGCGTCCGCGCCAGCTCGGATACCTCGTCATCCGCCTCGGGTCGAGGCAGGCGCCGGCTGGGATCACGCGTGCGCTCGACCTCCCGCGCGGCATCGGTCAGCGCGGCGATCGGGCGGATCGCACGCTGCGCGGTGGCCAGGCCGGCCGCGAGAGCGAGGATCGTCCCGCCGAGCACACCGAGGATAAGGAAGAACTGGACCCGCGCCAGCGTGTGATCGACATCCGAGAGCGGGCGCGCGTACAGCACCTTGACCTCACCGGAGGGGGAGACGCCGTGATCACGCACGTCGAGGCGGTAGCCGAGCTCCTGGAAGGTCCCGGTGCTGGTCGGCAAGGTGAAGCTGGGCGTGGCCTCGGGCAGCTTCGCGCCCTTGACGACGACGGAGTCCTGCGTACACAGGAGCCGATTCGCATCGTTGTAGATCCGGATCTGGGCCTGCTCGGCGCTGGCGTAATCGCTCAGGTGGATGGTGTGAAAGCAGTCGAGCGATCCGTTCTTGAAGCGCAGATGCAGCTGCTGCTCGAGCTGGTTCGCGGCTGAGCGCACCTCGTCGTTGAACTGCCCGCGCACCTGGCGGGTGGTGAGCACACCGACGATCGCCGCGAATCCGGCCAGGATCACGAACGTCAGCGCCGCGGAGCCGCCGGCCAGCCGCCAACGGATCGGCAGCGACCTATACGCGGAGAACGTAGCCCGCGCCGCGGATCGTATGAAGGAGCCGAGGCTCTCCATCCGCTTCAAGCTTTCGTCGCAGGTTTGACACAAACACCTCGATCGTGTTCGTCATGCTGAAAGGGTCGTAACCCCACACCTCGTCGAGCAGCCGCTGACGCGAGATCACGATCCGCTCGTTGCGCATCAGATACTCGAGCAGCTCAAATTCCCTCTGGGTCAGCTCGATCCCGCGCTCGCCGCGAGTGACCTCGTGGGTGTCGGGATTCAGCTTCAGGTCACCGACGGTCAGCGTGGCCTGGCCTCGGGGCGGCCGGCGCCGCAGCAGGGCCCGCAGCCGCGCCAGCAGCTCCTGGCGCTCGAACGGCTTGACCAGGTAGTCGTCGGCGCCCGAGTCCAGGCCCTCGACGCGAGACTCGACAGCGTCGCGCGCCGTCAGCACGAGAATCGGAACATCGTCGTTCTTACGCAGCGTCTTCGCGACCTCGATCCCGTCCAGCTTGGGCAATCCGAGATCGAGGATCACCAGATCCGGGAGAAACGCATGGGCGAGGTCCAGCGCGCTGATCCCGTCACCGGCGATCCGGACGTCGTAGCCCTCCATACGCAGCGAGCGCTGCAGCACCTGGGCGATCGCGTCGTCGTCCTCGACGACCAACACGCGGGGAGGGCGCTCGAAATCCGCCATCCCGAGGATGCTACGGGGGACAAGCGCCGATGTAAGGATTATTTAGTGCGCGTTGATACAGGCCCGGCGGGGGAGGAGCGGTCCTCGGCAGGAGCCAGCCCGTGCACGTCGAAGCCACACCTTCGGACATGGCCGCCACCCGTAAGAAGTCCCCGGCGAAGCGCCGCTCGCCTCCCAAGCGCGCCAAGCGCTCGCTGATGGCGAGCCGACCGTCGCTGCCCCTTGCCTTGCCGGCGTTGAACCTCGAGGCACACCACGTGGACATCATCGGCCTGGCACTGATCGCCCTCGGTATCTTCCTGGCCGGCGTGGGCTACCTGCACTGGGCCGGGGGAGCGCTCGGAAACGGCGCCATCAAGGGCACGCGGTTCGTGTTCGGCTCGCTCGGATACGCGATTCCGGCTGCGCTGGTCCTCGGCGGCGCGCTGGTCCTGGCCCGGGAGCTGCGCCCACCCGGGCGCCCGCTGCGGACGGGCGCGATCTGCCTGGTTGCCGCGCTCACACTCGCGCTCGCCGCGGGGACGCTCGGGATCGGCCCTGGAGCCCTGAGCGGGCACTCGTTCTGGCACCCCGGGGCATTCGAATCGCGGGGCGGCATCATCGGCCAGGCCGAGTTCTGGGTCGTCTCCCATCTACTCTCGACGCTGGGCGCCGACATCCTCGCCGTGTTCCTGTTCCTCGCGGGGCTGATTCTGATCTCCGGCGCGACCCTGGCCACGGTGATCCGGGCGACCGGATCTGGGGTGGCGGGCACCAGCCGTGTGCTCCGGCGCTCGACCGAGGACCTGGCGGCAACTGTGGCCCGGCGACCCGCTTCCACGCTGGCGCCCGCCACTCAGGCGGCGAGGCGGGCCTCACTCGAGAATGAGCCTGAGCCACCGTTCCGCCCCGAGCCCTTGCTCCCGCCGGAGTCCGACACGGCTGAGCTCGTGATCCGCGCCACCCACGTGGAGGCACCGCCGATCGAAGCCGAGGACGGCTTCGGCGAGCCGCCCCCGCTGCCCGAGGTCGACGAGGCCGCCGACGAGGTGGTGGTTCGTCCCGAGGACCTGACTCCGCAGGGCCGCTACCGAGCCTCGGTGACCGACGACCCTGATTTCGTCTGGCGCGTGCCGGGCTCCCGCTCGCTCACCCGCTCGACCGGGGAGGCCGCCAAGCCCGACACCGAGGGGCAGGAGCAGGTTGCCCGGACGCTTGTCGAGACCCTGGGGCACTTCGGCATCGAGGCCAAGGTCATCGGCCGCGTCACCGGCCCCCACATCACCCGGTATGAGCTGCGGCTCGCCCCCGGAGTGAAGGTGGGGAAGGTGGCGAATCTCAAGGACGATCTCGCCTACGCACTGGCGGCCACCGACATTCGGATCCTGGCTCCGATCCCGGGCAAGCAGGCGGTCGGAGTGGAGGTTCCGAACGCGCGGCGGCGGATCGTCCATCTCGGTGACGTCTTCCAGGAGCCGCCGCCCGAATGGTCTCCGCTGACCGTGTGGCTGGGCAAGGACATCGCCGGCCGGGCGATCGGGGCCGATCTGGCGAAGATGCCGCACCTGCTCGTCGCCGGCACCACCGGCGCCGGCAAGTCGGCCTGCGTGAACTCGATGCTGTCCTCGATCCTGCTCCGCGCCACGCCACACGAGGTCCGCCTCGTGCTGGTCGATCCAAAGCAGGTGGAGCTGAACCACTACGACGCCATCCCGCACCTGCTCACCCCGGTGATCACCAGCCCGAGGATGGCGGCCAACGCGCTGCAGAACCTGGTCAAGGAGATGGAGTCGCGCTACGGGACGATGTCGCTGGCCCGCACCCGCTCGCTGCCCGAGCTCAACCGGGCCCGGGAGAAGCGGGGCGACCCGCCCCTTCCCTACATCCTCTGCGTGATCGATGAGCTCGCCGACCTGATGATGGTCGCGCCCGCCGACGTCGAGGACTCGATCATCCGCCTGGCCCAGAAGGCCCGCGCGGTGGGCATCCACCTCGTCCTGGCCACGCAGTCCCCTCGCGTCGACGTGATCACCGGAATGATCAAGGCCAACGTGCCGTCACGGATCGCCTTCGCGGTCTCTTCGCAGACCGACTCGCGCGTCATCCTCGATCAGAACGGTGCAGAGTCGCTGCTCGGGCAGGGCGACATGCTGTTCTCGCCCGTCGGCTCGAGCAA
>JBPCMW010000021.1:0-61620 GCA_051001875.1 Solirubrobacteraceae bacterium
AGGTGCGACGGAGCGGGGTAGCCGAGGCGGCAGGCGAGCGAGAGGCTGATCTGCACGCACTTGCCGCACCGGTGCTGGGGCGCGACGGACGGCTGCTGGCCATCATCGGCGTGCAGGGCCCGGCCACGCGGCTGCCCGCCGCCAAACGCCGGGCGCTGCGCGAACCGCTGCGGCGCGCGGCGGACGAGGTCGGCAGCGCGCTGGGAGGGCCGGCGGCCGCTGGCTCGCTGGCTCGCTAGCTCGCTGGCTGCCTGGCTGCCTGGCTAGCTCCAGGGATACGGGCTGTGCGAGACCGGGTGCAGATCGCCGGTCTGAAAGCGCTCGTAGCGGAACGGGGCCAGCAGCGAGGAATGCCCACCGCCGAGGATCTTCGCGATCTCACGCCCGACCGCGATCATCTTGTATCCGTGGTTGGAGTCCGCGGCGACGAACACGTTAGGGCGCATGTGGTCGAACACCGGGAAGTTGTCGACCGTGAACGCTCCCGCCCCGCCTGAGCGCACCTGGCGGTAGGCCTGACGGCCGCCCTCGAAGCGTTGCAGGCAGTGCGACAGCGCGGCCGACCACATGTCCGGGAAGCTGGGATCGACGGTCCCGGTGGGGTATGGATCGACCTGGAAGTGATCGCCCACGCGTAGCGGCTGGGCGCCCCCCTGAATCGAATCGCGATCCGGCTTGAAGTAGACCCCCCACGGCTCGCTCTCCAGCAGGCGCCCGTCGTCGTCGTGGAGGGGCTGGTCGCTGTCAACGTGCAGCACCGGCGAGTCGCTGCCGTCTGAGGTGACGAAGGTCGCGGGGTCGATCGCCAGCTCGCCTTCCTGGAGATACCAGTAGGTCCCCATCGGAAGATCCTCGTGGATCGTCCCGTCCGGCTGGCGGACGTCGAGGCGATCGGGGAGCTCCAGCATCCGCCACAGGTAGGCGACCCACGGCCCTACCGCCACGACCACACGCCCGGCGTCGATCGTCCCGGCGCTGGTCTGAACGCGCGTGACCGCGCCGGCGCTGTCGAACTCGAACCCGGTGACCTCGACGCCGGTGCGGATCTCCGCGCCCGCGGCCTGCGCCTTGTGGGCCAACCCGTGCATGCTCTCACGGTTGAACGCGTAGCCACCCGCGCGCTCGTGCAGGCAGACGGTCAGCACGCTCGCGCGCCAGTCGGAGTAAAGCGAGCGCATGTGCTTCTGTACGTCGGCTTCGCCGAGGTACAGCTCGGACGGGTAGCCGATCCGCTGCTGGCGTTCGAAAACCTCGACCAGATCGCTCTCCTGAGCCGGCGGGCCGAGCGCGATATAGCCGGTGCCGTGGTAATGCAGCGTCTGCGGATCGGACTCCCACACCTCGACGCAGGCGGCCATCAGCTCCGACATCGCCGGCTGGAAGTAATTGTTGCGGACCACGCCGCAGGCGATTCCAGAGGCGCCGGCGCCGATGCCCTGCTTGTCGACGACGAGCACCTGCTCACCTCCGAGCGCGAGGTGCCAGGCGGTGGAGAGGCCGTGAACGCCGGCCCCGATCACCAGCACCGGTACGGAGGATGGAAGCGGCTCGGGCACGGCTACTCCTACTCGATCTGCGATCGTGGGCGTTGCGCCATACGCAATGCTATTGCCCAAGGCGCACTAGTGTACAACGAGCCTCGGTCGACCGTCAACCGCGCGACCTCGGCTGCCTTGCGGCTCCGATTTTCAGGTGGTATAACCCGCCTCCGGTGTACCAATTTGTACAGTGTGCGTGAGCGTCTGGGGCGGACAACGCCTGGCCCGCGAGTGGGACGGAGAAAGGAGCGGAGATGGCAACGGTCGAGAAGGGCGCAGGCGACGGACCTGAACCCAGCGCCCCGGCGATGGTGTTCGGTGGCGGCGTCGAGCAGGTGCTGTCAAGCGCGCGGATCGTGCCGGCTCCGGCCACGCTTGAGGAGGCGCGCAGCGCTCCCGGCCGCGCTGAGAAGATCGAGGCGCTGACGCGGAGGATCGAGGCTGAGGGCGTCAAGTACGTCTACTTCCAGCAGGTCTCGGTCACCGGGCGGGTGATGGGTAAGGGTGTCGTGTCTTCGTTCTTCCCCCAGGTGGCCGAGCGGGGCTACCAGCTCGTCTACGGTGCGACCGCCAACCTGTTCACCGACCGCTACGGCGAGTACATCGGCTTCGGCCCGGAAGAATCGGAGCTCGCGGCGGTCGCCGACCTCGACACGTTCGCCGTGCTGCCGTGGGATCCACGCGTGGCCCGCGTGTACTGTGACTGCTACGACACCGAGACCGGTGAGCTGCTGGACGCCGATCCGCGCCAGAACCTCAAGCGGATCGCGCACGAGTTCGAGCAGGAGCTCGGCTATCAGTTCCTGATCGGGATCGAGCCCGAGATGATGTGGCTCAAGCGCAGCGTCGACGGGGCTGCGCCTGAGGGCGTGACCAAGCCCTACTGCTACCACATTCATCAGTTCGAGGAACTGCGTCCGGTGCTGCTCGACGTGGTGCAGTTCGGCCAGGCGCTCGGCCTGGACATGAGCTACGGCGACCACGAGGACGCCCCCGGGCAGCTGGAGCTGAACTTCCGCTTCGACCGGCCGCTGCGTACCGCCGACAACATCACGACCTACCGGCAGGTGTGCGCCGCGGTGGGCCGCAAGCACAACCTGCTGCCGTGCTTCATGCCTAAGCCGTTCACCGGTGTCTCGGCCAACGGTCATCACCACCACTTCACGCTGATGGACGAGGACGGCCACAACGTCTTCCACGACCCGAATGGCCCAGCGCAGCTATCCGAGCTGGCGCGGCACTTCCTCGGCGGGATGCTCGAGCACTTCCCCGCGCTGATGTGCATCGGCAACCCCACCGTCAACTCCTACTGCCGGATGTGGGACACGGGGTTCTGGGCGCCGATCTACAAGAACTGGGGCTGGCAGAACCGGACCACGACGGTGCGCGTGGCCGCCGGAGGCCGGTTCGAGTATCGCGGCGTGGATTCATCCTGCAATCCCTACCTCAGCATCGCGACGCTGCTGCGCGCGGGACTCGACGGCGTCCGGCGCAAGCTTGACCCCGGGCCACCGCAGCAGGGAAACACCTACGAGCTGCTCAAACAGGGCGCGGACATCGAGAAGGTCCCGGACAGCCTCGGCGCGGCACTCGAGGCGCTGGCGGCGGACGAGGTCGTCCGCAGCGCCCTCCCCGGGAGGCTGTACAAGGTCTTCCATCACTACAAGCGCGACGAATGGGAGCGCTATCTGGCCGCGGTCACCGATTGGGAACGCGACGAATACATGGAGGTGCTGCCCTAGTGGGCCTTCCCGAAACGTTGCAACGTTCCTGGGAGACCCACTAGCCGGGCAGCGGCCGGTACGGAGAAAGCTATGTGCGGAATCGCAGGAATCATCTACAAGAACGGCGACGGCGCGCACCGGATCGGGCGAGACATGACCGCGATGCTGCAGTCGATGAAGCATCGCGGGCCGGACTCCACGGGGTTCGCGCTCTACCGCCCGCCGAGCGCCGATCTGGTGCTCCGGATCAAACTCGCGGACGGGGGCGACCACGACGAGTTCGATTACGCGGACTCGCTGCGCCGGCGCCAATCCGAGGTGCAGTCGCGCCTGCGTTCCGCCGGCGCGGAGGTCGTCTCGATCGAAAACATCAACGAGTACACGCTGATCGTGATGCTGTCCTACGGCGGCGAGCTCAAGCACCTAGCCGACTACGTCGAGTCGGTGGCGGGCGCAGAGGTGCTCTCGGTCGGCCACTCGCTGGAGATCGTCAAGGATCTCGGCGACGCCAGGACGGTCGCCGGCGAGTACGACCTCGATCGCTACATCGGCAGCCACGGCATCGGCCATGTGCGGATGGCGACCGAATCCGATGTCGACATCTCCAACGCCCATCCCTACTGGGCGTATCCGTTCTCCGACGTCGCGGTCGTGCACAACGGCCAGCTGACCAACTATCACCAGTGGCGCCGGCGCCTCGAACGCGCCGGGCACCGCTTCGCCTCCGAGTGCGACTCCGAGATCATCGCGGTGTATCTGGCCCAGCGGATGGAGGGCGGCGACTCGCTCGAGGACGCGATGCGCCAGAGCCTTGAGGATTTGGACGGCGTGTTCACCTACATCTGCGTGTCCGACAACGCGCTGGGGATGGCCAAGGACGAGCTCGCGGCCAAGCCGCTCGTGCTCTACGAGGGCGAGGACATGGTGGCGTTGGCTTCTGAGGAGATGGCGATCCGCGCGGTGATCGACCACGAGATCGAGACCTACGACCCGTACGAGAGCGAGGTGATGGTATGGACGCGGTAAGGGTCGACGGCCAGGCGCCTGAGGCGCGCTTCGACGCGCGCGGATTGGTGGAGCTCGACGAGACGGTCCCCCGGATCGCCGAGATCGACGGCGACCGTGCCAGCTTCGATGCGCGTGAGCTGACGACGCGCCAGATCAACCTCGAGCTGCGCCGGCTGCTGTACGACGAGGGCATCAAGGACGTGACGGTGAGCAACCCGGGAGCACGTCATTCCCTGGGGGTGGGGATCCTCACCCGCTGCCGGATCACCTTCGAGGGCAGCCTTGGCTACTTCGCCTGCGGGATCATCGACGGGCCGGAGATCCACATCACCGGCCGCGTCGGCTGGTCGGCCGCCGAGAACATGATGTCGGGCGTGGTGATGATCGACAGCAATGCGGGATCGCTCACCGGCGCAGCGATCCGCGGTGGCGACCTGGTGATCAAGGGTCAGGTCGGGGCCCGCACGGGCATCGACCAGAAGGGCGGCACGATCCTGGTGATGGGCGACGCCGGCTCGATGACCGGGTTCATGATGCAGCGCGGCCGCCAGATCCTCTGCGGCAACGTCGGCCCGGGACTGGGCGACTCGATGTACGACGGCGTGATCTACGTCGCCGGCAAGGTCGCGTCGCTGGGGATCGACTGCGTTCCCGGCGAATGGACCGACGCCGACACCGAGCTGATCGGGCGCAAGTTCTCCTGCTACGACCTCGGCGCTCCGCCTGAGTTCCAGAAGTTCGTGTGCGGCAAGAAGCTCTACAACTACGACTCGCTCGAGCCCTCCGAGCGCAAGCTCGTGCTTTAGGAGACGGATATGGCTACAGACGAGAACGCCCCGAGCCAGCGCAACCAGCTCGGCCACAGCCGCATCTTCACGCCCGAGGTGATCGACGACATCCATGTGAAGTCCGAGCTCGGGCGCTACCGGATGCGCGGCTTCTCGATGTTCAAGAAGATCCCGCACTGGGACGAGTTGATGTTCCTCCCCGGAACGCTGACGCGTTTCGTGATCGAGGGCTACCGGGAGAAGTGCGTGACCAAGACCGTGCTCGGCGCGCGGTTCGCCAAGCGGCCGACCGAGCTCGACATCCCCGTCTACATCACCGGGATGAGCTTCGGCGCGCTCTCGCTTGAGGCCAAGATGGCGCTGGCCAAGGGTGCGTCGATGGCCGGCACCGCCACCTGCTCGGGGGAGGGAGGGATGATTCCGCCCGAGCGCGATCTCTCGACCAAGTGGTACTACCAGCTGATCCAGAGCCGGTACGGGTTCAACCCGCACCATCTGATGCTGGCTGATGCCTGCGAGTTCTTCATCGGCCAGGGATGCAAGGTCGGCCTGGGCGGCCACCTGATGGGCCAGAAGGTGACCGAACAGGTCGCCGAGATGCGCTCGCTCCCGGCGGGAATCGACCAGCGCTCGCCCGCCCGTCATCCGGATTGGCTCGGCCCCGACGACTTGTCATTGAAGATCCAGGAGATCCGCGAGGCGACCAACTACGAGATCCCGATCCAGCTCAAGCTGGGCGCCGCGCGCGTCTACGACGACGTCCGGATGGCGGCCAAATGCGGCCCGGACATCATCTACCTCGACGGCGCCGAGGGCGGCACCGGCGCCGGGCCGCATGTCGCGGCCGAAGAGACCGGCGTGCCGCTGATGGCGGCGATTCCCGAGGCGCGCCGCGCGCTCGAGGACGTCGGCCTGGCGGACGAGATCGACCTCGTCGTCGCCGGGGGAATCCGCAACGGCGGCGACGTCGCCAAGTGCCTCGCCTTGGGGGCGACCGCGGCGGCCATCGGCCACTCCGCGCTGATGGCGCTCAACTGCAACAAGGAGCTACCCGGCGTCACCGACTACGAGGGCACGGTCGGCGTGCCCGCGGGCCGGTGCTACCACTGCCACACCGGCCGCTGCCCTGTGGGCATCACCACGCAGGACCCCGAGCTGCGCAAGCGGCTGGTCGTGGACGAGGCCGCGAATCGCGTCTACAACTTCCTGCACACGCTCACGCTCGAGTGCCAGATGCTGGCGAGAGCGTGCGGCAAGACCAACGTGCACAACCTCGAGCCGGAGGACCTGGCTGCGCTGACCACCGAGGCGGCGGCGATGGCGCGGGTCCCGCTGGCCGGCACGAACTACATCCCTGGCGTGTCCGAGGATCGCGCGCTGGACGAGATCAAGCGGCTGCTGGAGCGCCACATCGAGAACCCGATCGACTACCTCGCGCCTGACCGCGAGGGCGTCGGACAGGTGCGCTGAGATGGGCGCGAACGGCGAGGGTCATCGCATGCCGGGGGAACCGGAGAAGGTGTTCGGGATCGATGCCGAGTATCTGTCCGGCCGTCGCTTCCCCTACCAGGAGGACATCGGTCTGGTGGTGGACGTCGACCTGATGGCGGCGACGCCAGGACCGGACATCAACTGGCTCGAGGACGTCGAGCTGCTGGAGGAGGACGGCACGCCGGCGGTGTTCGACCGCTACTCCAACTCCTTCATCAAGATCTACTTCCCGATCCCCGAGGGCCAGGAGCACGAGATCGCGCGCAAGGTCCTGATCAAGCACCTGCAGTCGGGCAACTCCTACGGGATCATGCTGAAGGAGAAGCACACCAAGTTCCCGCAGCCGGAGCTGGGTCCGTGGGTGGAGAACTCCCGCACCGTGGGCTCCGACTACAAGCCGCCCGTGCTCGAGGGCTGGGAGCCGCCAGAGCACTGATGGCGACCGAAACGGCGTTGCCTCGATCGATCCGCCGCGGCCCGCGGATCACGCTGACGTGCAAGTGCGGAGAGCGAAACTATCTCCGTTACGGCGAGCGCTGGACGTGCGGGAAGTGCGGGCGCACCTGGAACACCCGGAAGATTCCGGTCGAGCAGTACGCCGAGATCAGACGCACGCAGCTGCGCTACCGAAGGATTCCAATCATGATCAGCGTGATCGCGCTGATCTGCGTGATCACGTTCATCGTCATGGGCAAGGCCTTCGGGGGACTGATCGTCGTCGCGTTCGGTGCCAGCGCTTGGAGCATGTTCGCCCGGCCCTTGCACAAGAAGCGCTTCCGGCGGGCGATCGCGGATCTCCCCAGCTGGGAGATCGAGCCCGAATAACCGTCAGTGTGAGTGGACGATCAGCACGTCGCAGTGCGCGTGATGGGCGACGCTGTCGCTGACGCTCGTCCCGAGCAGCCGTTCTAGCAACCCGCCCTCCCGGGTCCCCACGACGATCATGTCCGCCCCACGATCGTTGGCCACGGAGACGATCGACTCGGCCGGATGCCCGACGGCCTCGACATATTCCGCGCTCACCCCCTGGGCCTCCAGCTCCCGGCGAGCCGCGGCCAGCTCGGCCGCGTGCTCCTCCGGGGTGTCGGTCGGATCGGGACCGGCCGAGCGCGCCGTCGCCGGCGTATTCACCGGCGCGACGCTCGTCACCACCAGCTGTGAGCCGAACGCCTTGACCAGCTGTACCGCCCGGGCTAGGGCGCGCCTCGACGGCTCGGTGTCGTCGTAGCCCAGCACGATTGTGTCCACGGTCTCAGCTCCCGACCGGCGTTGCCGCGGCGGGCAGACCAAGCATCGCCCGTTCGGCGTCGTCGGGCATGGTGGGAGTGTCCTCCCGCATGTGCATTGATTCCTTATCCTGCACCACCCGGCGGTAGAAGAACAGCACCAACGAGCCGGCCAGGACGCCGATGCCGATCCAGAAGTCGGTCCACGTTCCGTAGCCGTTCAGCTTCGGCGCCAGCGCGCCGACCACCAGGAACACCGCGTTCAGCGCGCACAGGAAGGCCGCGATCGGCAGCCAGCCGCGGGCGACCTTGATCGGGCGTGGCCAGTCGGGCCGATCTCGGCGCAGGAGCAGGAATCCGCTCAGTGCGAACACGTGTGCGAGCACGTAGCCGATGTTGCTCATGTACAGGATCGCCAGGTTGGACTTGATCAGGATGACCAAGGCGATGTTTACGAACAGATCCAGGGTCATCGCGCGCGCTGGCACGTGGAAGCGGTTCAGCACGCCGAACTGCTTGATCGTCATCCCAGCCCGGGAGATCCCGAACAGCGCACGTCCCGCATCCGCGGTCGAGGAGGTCATCGACAGCAGCAGACTGGCGATGATGCAGATGGTGAAGAAGCCGGCCGCGCCGTGTCCCACGATGGTGGTCATCGCGGCGGTGTAGAACTGGCCCTCGGCGGTGGCCGACGGGACCGCCCCGGTCACTCCACCGAGGCCGAGCGGCAGGAGCAGGCAGACGAGCAGCATGAACATGGCCGCGCTGCGCAGCGCCATGTGCGTGTCCCGCTCGCTCTTGTACTCAGGCGCAAATGTCGCGCACGCCTCCGTCCCATACGCCGACCACCCGAGGATGAACATGTAGACCAGGGCCAGCTTGATCCCGCCCCACGGTCCGGTGAAGGTGGCATGGATGTTGGACGAGTGCCAGTCGCCGGTTATATATGGCCCGATGATGAACAGCGCCAGCGGGATCATCAGTAGGGCCGCGCAGGCGTAGGTGAACCACACCGCCAGTCGCAGGCCGAAGATGTTGAACGCCCAAACGAACAGGATCGTCCCGATCGCGATGAAGTGGGGGAGACCGAGATGGTTCGAGAAGATCGTCACCGTCCAGCTCGACTTCGGCCACCACTGGGCCGCGGCCAGGTCGCCGATGATCTTGCCGAAGATCGAGAGCACCACCGACCAGCCGATCCAGTAGCCGAACGCGGCCAATGGACCGACCAGCGTTGTGTAGCGCCGCCAGCCCTCGTGCGCGTACAGCGAGATGCCACCGCTGCGATGCCCGAACATGGTCGCTGGCTCGGAGTAGATCCAGGCCTGCAACATGCCAATTGCCGCTGAGAGGCCCCACAGGATCATCGACCCCGCGGCACCGAAGATGCCAAGGGTGAAGCCGAGGCTGCCGAGCAGGAAGCCCGGGTTGCACAGAGCGATCACGAACCCGTCCCACCAACTCAGCGTCTTGAGGAGCTGTACCTCTTCGACAGTGGCTGTGGCCAAGACTCAACCCTCCTTGGGACTGCTTGCCCCGGTCGCGGAACAGGTGGATCTCAGATCATGCACGCGAGCGATGCGCTCTTATACCAGTTTGTCCAAAGGGGGTCAATTCGGCCAGCCGGAGATGCGTGCCTGCGATCATGGGTCGACTATGGCCTCGGCCACCGACATCGGCAGAAACGCGGCGGCCGCGGCGTTGTCCGGGCGTCGGCGGCCCATTTTGCTCGGCACCCTGTCGGTCCGCGTCGACGCACGGGCGGAGCGGATCGCGCTCGAGAGCGCGCTCGAGACCGGCAGTCCGCTGATCCTGGCCAACATGCTGAACCTGCGCCCGTTTCTGCTCACCGCCGTGCTCGCCCCGGAGTACTCCACGCTGCCGCACGAGGAGGACCTCGAGGCGGTGCGCGCCAGCGCGGCCCGCGCGGCGGCGCTCGGCATCCGCACCGAGCTCTTGCGCATCTCCAGCCCCCGGCCGGTCAAGGCACTGCTTGAGCTCGTCCGCGACCGCGACCCGGGACTGCTTGTGTTTGGCCCCGACCGATCGTTGCTTCCCGCGCGCCGCTACCGCGCCGCTGTCCGCGCGGTGCGCCGCGAAGCATCGTGTCTGGTGTGGGTGGGGGAGTAGGCTCGGCGTCGGTGGCCCGATCGGCCGCGAGGGCGAGCTATTCCGCCTCGGCCCGGTCCCTGGCCTCGCGCAGCGTCCCGAAGCGACCGGTGTAGAACAGCAGCGGCTGACCGTCCTGGTGCTCGAGGTGCTCCACCTCCCCGATCCACAGCACGTGGTCGCCGGCCGGGTGGACATCGACGACGCGGCAGGCGAGGTGGGCCAGCGCGCCGGAGAGCAGGGGCAGGCCCTCGTGCCAGTCGAACGTCGGGTCCACGGGGGAGGGTCGCTGGGCGGCAAAGTGCGCGGCGAAGTCCGCCTGGTCGTGAGCCAGGACGCTGACGCCGTAGCGACGCGTGCGCGGCAGCATCTCGTTCATCCGGCAACGCCCCAGCGAGACGAGCACGAGCGGAGGTCGCAGCGAGACCGACAGAAACGCGTTGGCCGTCATGCCGTGAATCGTGTCGCGGTCGATCGTTGTCACGACCGTGACGCCGGTGGCGAACCGGCCCATAACGTGCCGCAGTTCCCTCGCCTGCCGTTCGACCGCTGCCGCCTTGGGCGTCAGGGTGGCGACGCCGGTGGTCGGGGCGAGGCCGGGGCCGGATGGGTGAGACGGCGTCTTTCGGGTCGGCCGCAACGGCCCCATCAGGCCCGCGCTGGCCGTGGGCCGCGCGACCCGGGTGAGGCGAGCGATGCCTTCCCGGTCGCTCACCCCGGCTGTGCCACCTGATCGGCTGAACGCCCGCCGACCACGCTCACTCGCGCACCTCGCTCACGAACGCGGCCGCTTCCTCTCCGGGTCATAGAACGGGAATCGTACGACGCGGGCGGGAATCCGCTTCTGCAGGCCGTCGAGCTTGCCGATCTCGACCTCGGTCCCCAGCTCGGCGTACTGAACCGTCATCCGGCACAGCGCGATCGACCGGCGCAGCGTCGGGCTGCGCGTCCCGCTGGTCACGACGCCCACGCGCCGCCGGCCGACGTAGACCTCGTCACCGTGTCCGGCGACCTCGTTGCCTTCGAGCTCCAGACCGACGAGGCGTCGCTGCGGGTGCTCCTTGCGCTCGAGCAGCGCCTCGCTGCCGATGAACGGCTCTTCGCCGAGCACCACCGCGAAGCCGATGCCGGCCTCGAACGGGTCAACCTGATCGTCGAACTCGTAGCCGGCGAAGATCAGGCCCGACTCGATCCGCAGCACGTCCAGCGCCTCCAGGCCGAGCGCCTTGAGCCCCCGCGGCGCTCCGGCCTCCCAGACGGCATCCCATACCGCCGGCCCGTCGGAGGGATGGCACCACACCTCGTAGCCGAGCTCGCCCGTGTACCCGGTGCGGGATACCAGGATCGGGATACCGTCGTAGCCGCCGATCCGCCCGATCAGGAAGCGGAACCACTTCAGCTCGGCCAGGCTCGTCTGCGTCGGGGGCGTCCAGACGATCTCCGCCAGCGCTGCCCGGCTCTCCGGCCCCTGCACCGCGATGTTGTGAAGCTCATCGGTCGACGGCTTGACGAACACGCGCAGCCCCTCTCGCTGGGCGACGTCGCGCAGCCAGATTCCGTCGTACTCGTCGCCGCCGACGAAGCGGAAGTTGTCGGGCCCCAGGCGAAACACCGTGGCATCGTCGATCATCCCGCCGGTCTCGTTGCACAGCGCCGTGTAGACGACCTGTCCGACCGACAGCTTGCGCACGTCGCGGGTGATCGTGCGCTGCATCAGCACCTCTGCGTCGGGGCCGAGCACCTCCCACTTGCGCAGCGGCGACAGGTCCATCACGGCCAGCTTCTCCCGGCAGGCCCAGTACTCGGCGATCGCGCCCTCGTTGTTGAAGCAGTGCGGCAGCCAGAACCCGCGGTATTCGACGAAGCTCTCGGTCAGCTGCGAGGTGCGGGGGTGGAACGCGCTCTCACGCGTCAGCACCGGCTCTGCGTCGGCGCTCACGCGCCGGGCGATGGCCACTGAGAATCGATTCTCAGGTGGATAGACACGGACGTGGACATCTGTCGCCTCCCAGGCATTGGATGGGTCGATGTCGTCCGGACACGCCGATGACGCACACACGAGATCAGTCATCGCGCGCAACATCACGTAGTCGCCCGGACGCGACCAGGGTTCGTCGGTGATCAACTGCAGGTTCGAATCGAAGGCGGTGTTGTAGAAGAAGTTCAGGGCCTCCCAGCCCCGGCGCGGCGCGATTTGGAACGGCGCCAGCTCGACGTTGAAGTTGTCGGTGCAGTTGATGTGGCCCGGGTAGCCGAGGTCCTCGTAGTACTTCGCCTGACACGCGAGCGCGAACGTGTCGTGACGGCCGACCGTGTCGCGCACCACCTCGACCAGCGGCTGCATGTCCAAGTCGTAGAACTTCCCGTACAGGCCGGGCACCGGGTAGGCGTTGCCCATCAGCGAGCGGGTGACGGTGGAGTCGAGGCCCCGTTCCACGCCGGCCTCGAGCTTCTGGCGCTGAAAGGCCAGGAAGTCCGAGCACTGCCGGCCCCTGACGTCGAGAATCTGGATGTACTCCCCGGCGCGGACCTCGTACGCCGAAGCGCTCGCCTTGTCGACGCGGAAGTCCAGTCGTGGGTCGGCCAGTGGCGGTGGCAATTCGACCTCGACGCGAGTGCGCGGAGTGGCCCGGCGGACCTCGATCATCAGCTCCGACGCCGGTGTGGCGCCGTCGATCACGCGACCCCCCGGGGCAGCGATGACCAGCGTCAGCTCCTCCGCGGGCATGAACGTGACCTCGCTGCCGGGCGCCGAGTCGGCTCCGAACAGCCGCGCGGCGCGGGCGTCGTCCGGGGCGAGGCCGACCCGGTGGAGCGCGCCGAGGAATTCGTCGGCCCCGGCGCGGAGAAGCTCACGCAGCCGCGTCGCCACCGCGTCGGCGTGCATGCCGATCGCGTCGGCCCGCTCGTGTCCCTGCCCGTCGAGGACCGTCAGCTCGGCGACCTGTCCCCCGAAGCGGTCGACGATCCTGACCCGGTCATCGCCCCACACCGTCACCACGGTTACACCGCCCGGCCTGACCACGTAGGTCTCGAGTGCCGGGTCGGGGGGCAGCAGGCCGCCGGGCAACAGCGGCGCGGCTGGACTCAGGATCGCCATCGTCGCGGGCTAGCTCGCGGGTGCCGCCGCCGTGCTCTCTTGGTCGATCTCCGTGAGCAGCTGCTCGGCGAGCTTGCGCTTTCCGTCGGCATCGAGCTTCTTCAGCTCGTTCTCCACCGCGCGTCGGTTGTAGGTCTGGTTCCAGTAGTCGAGGCTCTCGAAGCCGAGCAGGATCGCCTTGCCGACGAACTGGCGCAGCACCTCGTTGGTCGGGCCCATCACCCATCCGGCCTTGGCGTCACGCAGGTAGCGCTCGAGCTCCATGTCGCGCTTGTAGCCGGTGCCGCCGCAGGCGTGCAGCATCTTGTCGACCACGTGGGCGGTGTTCTTGGCGGCTACGAACTTGATCTGCCACGCCCAGTGCAGGTAGTTGGCGCGCGCGAACTCGCCCGGCGGAGGCTGGACCGTGTTGTGCTCGGTCGCCTTGTCCATCGCCTGGGCGACCGAGTACACGAACATGCGACTGGCGTTGGTGTCCATCACCGCTTCGCCGACGTAGTCCTGGATCGTGGGATAGTCGGCCACGCGCAGACCGACGTCGACGTGGCGCTTGCGTGTGGTCTGGCGCTTGCCGATGTCGATCGCGCCGAGCGCGAGCCCGTTCCACACCGACGACGAGCCGATCAGGAACCACGGATCCACGGCCTCGTCGTTGGACGCGGCGCCGTCGCCCTCCGGCCCCACGATCTGCGAGCGGGGAACCTCGACGTCGTCGACCTGAATCGGACCTGACTGGTTGCCGCGTAGGCCAAGAGCGTCCCAGGTCGACGGCTGGGACTTCACGTTCTCGCCGTCGATCACGAACACCGACAGATCGTCGTAGCCGGTGAAGTCCGGGCTCGTCGTCTGGACGACGTAGAAGTCGGCGAAGCCACCCGAGGTCGTCCACGAGGCCTTCTTGCGCACCTTATAGCCACCGTTGGAGCGCTCGGCCCCAGAGGAGATCGGGTACCAGAAGTGCGATCCGGTCTCCGGGTCGGAGTACGACAGGGTGCCGATCTTGCCGGTGTTCAAAGGCTTGATGTAGCGCTCGATCAGCTCCTCGGTCGGCCGCAGCATGATCGTGTTGACCGCGCCCATGTGCATCACGTAACACATCGCGGTCGAGGCGCAGCCGTAGCGGGCGATCGTCTCGCAGGTCATCGCGAACCCGACGTGATCCTCGCCGAGGCCGCCGTACTCGGTGGGCACGGTCAGAGCGAGGAATCCGTGCTCGCCCAGCAGCTCGAGGTTGCGGCGGGGAAACTTCAGCTCGTCGTCGGAGACCTTCGCGTTCGCGCGCATCTCCTTCTCGCAGAGCTCGATCAGCAGGTCACGCAGTTCACGCTGGCGATCGGTGAGCACCCATTCCGGGTCCCACTCGTAGCCCAGACCCCAGAAGGCCTCTCCACCCCATGTCTTCTCGGACATTAACTCCTCCGGTGTCGCTGGGAAAGCCGGGCCTGGGAGCACGCCCCAGGTGGCCGGAACTCGGGCCGATCGGGGTCGCGTGACCCGTTTACCGACGCCTACACTGCACAAATATGTTCAAGGTATTTCTAGCGGAGCGGGTTGCATCTGTCCAGCCCCGGTGAGGCCGAAGTCCGCGTGGCTGCCGCGCCTGCCGCGGCCGATGGGCCGGCGCGGGCGCGCCTTCCGCTGATCGGGATCTCGGCGAGCTTCCACGACTTCGGCGACTACGGAGGTGTTGGGGTTCAGCGGCCGATCGTCGCGGCCGGCGGCCTGCCGGTCACGCTTGCCCAGTTGCCGGAGGCGATCGCCGACGTCCTGGCTCGTGTCGATGCGCTGATCCTGGCTCCGGGACGGGACATCGAGCCCTGGCGCTACGGTCAGGAGCCCGACCCGCTGCTCGCGCCCACCGAACCCCGGCGGGATGAGTTTGAGCTGGCGCTCGCGCCGGCAGCCTTGGAGCAGGGACTGCCGGTGCTCGGCGTGTGCCGCGGGATGCAGGTGCTGAACGTCGCCCTGGGCGGAACCCTGGTCCAGGACGTGCGGCTGCGTCAGGAGTGGCGTGAGCATCCGTCCGATCCCGGCTGGCGGGCGTGGAAGGAGATGGAGGGCACTGCCCTCAGCGGTGCTCAGGTCCCCCCGCATCCGCGTCACCCGATCGATGTGGCCCGCCCGAGCATCCTGTTCGACGCGCTGCAGAGCACGCAGGCGAGCGTCAACTCGTTCCACCACCAGGCGATCGGCGAACTCGGACGCGGGCTGCGGTCGACCGCGGTGGCGCCGGACGGCGTGATCGAGGCGCTGGAGCTCGACGGGGTCCCCGTGCTCGGAGTCCAGTGGGAGCTCCAGGAGGAAGGGCGGGTCGACGCGCGGTTCCAGCGCGTGTTCGACTGGTTCGTGGCCGCCGCGAGGGCGTCCAGCGAACGGCGCCGGCTCGCGGCAGCGAGGTGATCTTCGCCTACGGGTGCGGGAGCAGCGGTTCCAGCAGCTGACGAACCGCCGCCCGGGTGGCTCGCTCATCCTCCAGCGTCAGCACGCTGTCCGGCATCAGCACGAAGGAGAGGCCGAGTCGCAGCCCCATCTCGGCCAGCACGGCCGGGTCTCCGGCCAGCAGCTCGCCACGGCGCTGTCCCTCCGCCACCAGGCCGACCAGGAACTCCCGCACCATGAGGAAGATCGCGCTGCCGTCCTTGGTCAGCTCGCTCAGAAACGCCTCGGGCTCGACGCGGGCCAGCCGGGCCAGGAGCGGATGCTCGCGGATCACCCGCAGCACGGTTATGAACAGCGTGACCGAGCGGTCGAGAAAGCCGGCCTGCGGATCCAGCGCCTGCGAGATCGTCGACAGGCACCGCCGGCACTCCCTCACGGCCAGAGCGTCGACGAGCGCCGCCTTCGAGCCGAAGCGCCGGTAGACGGTCATCCGACCGACGCCGGCACGCCTGGCCACGTCGTCCATCGTCAGGTGCCGCAGCCCTGACGCCGCCGCGAGCGCGAGTGCGGCATCGAGCACGTGTCCGGAGACCGCGTCCTCGGAAGTCTGCACGTCGGGGTCGAAGGCGAGGGCGAGCAGCCTCGCGGTCTCAGGCGGCATCGTCGGCGCTCAGGCGGCCGCGCGCGAGGCGCTGCCGAGCGGTCCGCGGTCGATCGCCCGGCGCCGCAGCTTCAGCTGGTCGGGCCCCATGATCTGTAGCCGGCGCGGCAACACCGGCGTGAGTCCGCGGCTGAGCCGCCCGAGCGAGCGCAGCGCCGCCTCGTCAGACCGGCTCCACGTCACACCGAGCCGGGCGCGCAGGTAGGGGGGCAGCAGCCCGATGCCTCCCAGCCACATCGCGCGCTGGGCGGGAAACCGGATCGCTCGCCAGGCCGGCTCAGGGAGGGGGATCGGGGGCCGGGCGGCGTGGCGCACCGAGTGCAGCACGCGGTCGACCGAGTCGGTGCGGACGAGCTCCTCGCGCAGCATCCGATCGAAGTAGACGCGGAAGCCGGCCCAATCCTCGGGCAGATCGCCGTCCCGCACCCCGGCCAGGCGCCCGAGACCGCGATATTCGGCGTAGAACCGCTCGCGCTGGTCGGGACTCATTGGCCGCCCGAACCGTGCGTGCCCGGCGACGTAGGACTCGAGCAGCGTCGCGTGAACCCAGGCGTAGGCCTTCGGCTCGAGCGCGTAGTAGCGCTGCCCGTCCTCACGCGTGCCGCGGAATTCCTTGTGGATCGCCCTCAGCCGCCGGCCCGCGGCGGCGCTTTCGCTGCCGCCGTAGACGAGCAGATTGACCCAATCCAGGGACCGCAGCAGCCGGTCCCACGGGCGGGTCTCGAAATCTGAGAAGTCCCGGACGCCGGCCCCGATCGTCGGGTGGGCCACCTGCAGGAGCAGCGGATACAGCATCACCAGATACAGGCGAGCGTCTGAACCGAACCGCCACGAGACCGAGTCGGGTCCGGTCAGCAGCTGCTCGAGCTCGGAACCGGACGGGAACAGAGCGGAGCCCATGTGGTACGCACCATAACATATGCGTACCATGCGTCCCATCTTATTGGCAACTTGCCAGTAAGATTCAGGCGCACCGGCCGCCACGCCGCCCCGGCCGCCACGAACCCCCGCCGGCCGCCACGAACCCCTTGAGGAGAGCGATGACGATTCAGACCCTCAGCGACGAGCAGCGCGCCTTTGTAGAGGCGATCCGTGACTTCGCCAAACGTGAGTGCGGAACGCGGGAGCAGCGGGATGCGTTGACCGACAACGGACACGAGCCGCACAACCGGGAGATCTACCAGCAGATCGCGGACCTGGGATGGCTCGGCGTGGCGATCCCCGAGGAATACGGCGGCTCGGGCGGCGGCGCCGTCGACATGTGCCTGCTGTGCGAGGAGTTCGCGCTCGGGCAGATCCCGATGGGGTTCTTCTCGGTCAGCATGATCACCGCGGGCGCGATTGAGCGCTTTGGCACCGAGGAGCAGAAGCAGGAGATCCTGGGTGGCGTCGCCCGGGGGCGGGTGGAGGCGATCGCGATGTCGGAGCCCGAGGCGGGCTCGGACGTGGGCAGCCTGACCTGCAGGGCGGAGCGGGTCAACGGCGGCTACGTCATCAACGGCCAGAAGACGTGGATCACCGCGGCGCACGCGGCGGATCACATTCTGCTCGTCTGCCGGACCAACCGCACGGGCAATAAGCACGAGGGCCTGTCGATGATCTCGGTGCCCGCCGATGTAGACGGACTGGAGGTCCGCGGGATCGACACGATGGGTGGCCGGGAGGTCAACGACGTGTTCTTCACCGACTGTCAGGTGCCGGCGGACCGCCTGATCGGCCAGCAGGACCAGGCCTGGATGCAGCTGATGACCGGTCTCAACCACGAGCGATTGATCATCGCCGCGCAGGCGCTGGGGATGGCGCAGCGCGCCTTCGATGACGTCCTCGCCTACATCAAGGAGCGCAAGCAGTTCGGCCGGCCGATCGGGAGCTTCCAGGCCATCAAGCACCGGATCGCCGAACTGGCCACCGAGATCGAGTCCACTCGGCTGCTCGTCTACGACACCGCGGCGAAGGTCGACGCCAACCCCGGAGCGCTGTTCCCGCGTGAGGCCTCGATGGCCAAGCTCAAAGCGACCGAGGTGGCCAAGCGCGCGTCACTCGAGGGAATGCAGATGATGGGCGGCTACGGCTACGCCGTCGAGTACGACATGGAGCGCCAGGTTCGGACCGCCGTGGTGACGACGATCTACGGCGGGACGAGCGAGATCCAGCGCGAGATCATCGCCAAGACCTACGGGCTGTAGACCGGCCGACGGTGAGCCGCGGTTTGTGCAGCTACTCCGGGCGGCCGCGCAGCGGGCGCTTGGGCAGCGGGGCGTCGCGTTCGTCCTCGGACGGACGCTCGGACAGCGGCAGGTCACCGGGATGGGCGAACCACGACGCTCCATAGCGTCCCAGCTCCTCCAGCGGCCCGGGGCCGCGGAGGTAGGAGACCAGAGCCGCGGTTGTGCCCGCGACGGCTACGCCAATCGTTACGGCTTCAAAAGCGATCATACGTTCGACTCTAGTCACTGATTTTCGAGCTTGTGTGAGCGTCCGCACGCTTCGTCCAGGTGAACCACTAAGCAGCCCGGCGGTAGATCGAGACGACGGCAGCGCCCCCGAGTCCGATGTTGTGCTGCAGCGCGACCTTGACGCCGTCGACCTGCCGGCCGGCCGCTTGACCGCGCAGCTGCCACGTCAGCTCTGAGCACTGGGCGAGCCCGGTGGCACCGAGCGGATGGCCCTTGGAAATCAACCCGCCGGACGGGTTGACCACCGGCCCCGTCCCTCCGTAGGTGGTCGCCTGAGCATCCACAAGCTTGTGACCCTCGCCTTCCGGAGCCAGCCCGAGTGCTTCGTAGGTGATCAGCTCATTGGCACTGAAGCAATCGTGCAGCTCCACGACCTGCACGTCTTCGGGACCGACCTCGGCCTGCTCGTAGGCCTGGCGCGCGGCCTCACGGCTCATGTCGTAGCCGACGATCTTGATGCAGTCCGCCCGCTCGTCGAAGCTGCTCGCGAGATCGGTGACCATCGCCTGGCCGGCGATCTCCACCGCCTGGTCCCACAGCTCGTGCTGATCGATGAACCGTTCGGAGGCCACCACGGCGGCGGCCGCGCCGTCCGAGGTCGGCGAGCACTGGAGCTTGGTCAGCGGCGCGTGGATCATCGGTGCGTCGCGGATCTGCTCGAGCGTGTACTCGGTCTGGAACTGGGCGTACGGGTTGTGGGTGGAGTGCTTGTGGTTCTTCCAGCCGATCCAGGCGTAGTGCTCGGGCTTGGAGCCGTACTTCGCCATGTGATCGCGACCGGCGTTGCCGAACATCTGGGGCGCGAACGGCGAGCTCTCCGGGTCGCGGATCTGGAACATGCGGGCCATGTGCTTGTCGAGCGCCGGCGTGCGGTCGGTGTACTTCATCCCCAGCGACCCGCGTTCCATCTTCTCGAAGCCGATCGCCAGCGCGCATTCGATCAGGCCACCCTTGACCGCCTGGCGGGCCAGCATCAGCGCGCTGGATCCGGTCGAGCAGTTGTTGTTGACGTTGAGCATCGGGATCCCGGTCAGCCCGAGCTCGTAGATGGCGCGCTGGCCATAGCTCGAGTCGCCATACACGTATCCGGCGTACGCCTGCTCGATCGCGCTGAACGGCACGGCGGCGTCGGCCAGCGCCCGCTCGCCGGCCTGCTTCGCCCAATCGGGGTAGTCGCCGTCCTTGGTGCCCGGCTTGTCGAACTTCGTCATCCCCACGCCGATCACGTACGTCCGGTTGCCCATCACACGCTCCCCTCGCTGGCCGGAGCGCTCTGCTCGACGATTGGCAGCACATCGCGGACGATGCTGAGAAAGCCCTGGACCAGCAGGACTCGCGCCTGCTCCCGCGTCAACCGCCCGCGCTCGAGCCACTCCACGCTCGCCGCCTCGGCAAACCCGCCGTAAGCCCGGATGGCCGCGCGGAGCTGCGGGGGGGCGTGGGCCGCCTCGTAGGTCTGGAGCGCCTCGATCAGCCGATCGGCGGCCTGCTCGCGTGCGTCCTCGAGGATCTCCTCGACCTCGGGATCGCGGCCGAGGCCGCGGGCGCCGATCGCGGCGAGCCACGTGCCGCGGTTGCGCTCGAGCATCTCGAGCCAGCGATCGACGCTCTCCGCTATGACCAGCTCGATGCCGCGGCCGGGGCTTTGCAGAGGGACCGGGTTCGACGGCATCCGCATCACCGTCCGGACCACCTCCAGGTAGAGGTCCCGCTTGGTGCCGAAGTAGTGGTGGAGCAGTCCCCGCGCCACTCCCGCCTCCCGCGCGATCTCGGACGTCGAGACCGACGAGTAGTTCCGCTCGGAGAACAGCCGGCGCGCACAGGCGAGGATCTGCTGGCGTCGCTCGTCGTGATCGAGACGCTGCCACCGCGGGGCCGGGGACGTGGCCATCAGCTGGTCAGGCTAGCAACTTGGCAGAACGCCAATTAGGGTTCCGAGCCGCGCGGACGGGTACCGGTGAACAGACGCCGGCCGCGTGATTGCCGGCGCGTGAGCACAACGCCGGCGTCGGCGTCGCGGGGCCGTTTCTCGAGCACTCGATCGAGGACTGGCGGTGGCTGCGCTCGGTCAACATCGACGGCGTGGTCCATGGCGCACATGTCTTCGGCCGGCCGATGGTCCAGCGCGGCCGGGGGCACGTGGTCAACCTCGCGTCGATGGCCGGCTACATGCCGCATGGCAGCCTGGCCGCCTACTGCACCTCGAAGGCCGCGGTGATCATGTTCTCGCAGTGCCTGCGGGCGGACTGGGCCCGGGAAGGGGTCGGCGTCACGGCGATCTGCCCCGGCGTGATCGACACGCCGATCCCGGCCAACACGAGGATGGTCGGCGCGATGGCTGACAAGCGCGCTCAGGCGATTCGCGCCTTCGGCTTCGGGCACCCGCCCGAGGCGGTGGCCAAGGCGATCATCGGCGCGGTCGAGCACAACCGCGAGCTGGTGCCGGTGGGGATCGAGTCGAGCGTGGCCTACCGGGTCCTGCGCTTCGCCCCGGGCATGCTCCGCGGGGTGTTCGCTCGGGTTCAGATGTGAGCCGAGGGAGGGTGTCTCGGGCCTCGCATCCGCATGTCGGAACCAGGCCCGAAGACACCCGCGTCCTGACCGGCTACGAGGTCATCCCGGTGAACTGGCCCCCGGTGATGTTCAGAACCTGCCCGCTGACGTAGTTCGCCCACGGCGAGCACAGGAAGAACACGCCGCCGGCGGCCTCCTGCGGGGTGCCGGGGCGCCCCAGCGGGATCAGCATCGCGGCCATGCCCCGAAGCTGGTCCGGAATACCGAGCTGGACCTTCTCGCCGCCGATCTCCATCGTGTTCGCCTCGTCCTTGGAGGCGGTCAGGCGGGTCTCGATGTAGCCGAACGCCACCGCGTTGACGTTGACCTTGAACTGTCCCCACTCCTTGGCCAGGGTCTTGGTCAGCCCCACCACCGCGGACTTGCCCGAGGAGTAGTTCGCCTGCCCGGCGTTGCCCATCGTCCCGGAGATGGAGGAGACGTTGACGATCTTCCGGAACACCTCGAGCCCCTGTTCGCGCTCCTGTTTGGCCGGCTCGCGCATGTGCGGCGCGACCGCCCGGCACATCCGGAAGGGGACGATCGAGTGAATGTCCAGCATCCGCAGGAACCATTCGTCACTCATCTTGTGAATCGGGGCGTCCAGTGTGTAGCCCGCGTTGTTGACCAGGATGTCGATCCGACCCCACTCGTCGACCACCTTCTGGACGAGCTGATCGGGGACTCCGGACTGGGTCAGATCACCGCCGAACACGAGCGTCTCCCCGGAGATCTCGGAAGCGGTCTGCTCGGCGACGTCGCCATCGAGATCGTTGATCAGCACCTTCGCGCCCTGCTCGGAGAGGAGTTCCGCGGTCGCGCGGCCGATGCCGCGGGCCGAGCCGGTCACGATCGCGACCTTGCCGTCGAGGACTGCCATGTCAGTTGCCTTTCGTTGAACTGCTGAAGCGTGGGGATGATGTCAGCGGTGAAGGGTTCGCGTCGCGCTGGCAGTGGATAGAGTCACGCGGCACATGAACGCGATGCAGTGGCTGGCCGCCTACGCCGAGAAGCTGGGCACCGAGGCTCCGACCCCGGAGGAGTTCAAGACGCTCCTCGACCTCGCCGGCGTGGCCGCCCATTCCTCGGAGCGCGTGGCGGCGCCGGTGTCGTGTTGGCTGGCCGCCCAGGCCGGGGTCGGCCCGGCCGAGGCGCTCGCCTACGCACGCGAGCTCGAGGCAAATGGCTGAGCGCGAGCACGACATCGTTCTGTTCGGCGCCACCGGGTTCACCGGCGCGCTGACCGCCGAGTACCTGGTCCAGAACGCCCCAGAAGGAACGCGGGTGGCGCTGGCCGGCCGCAACATGGAGAAGCTCACGGGTGTGCGCGACCGGGTCAGCCCCAGCGGGCCCGGGAACGTCGAGCTGCCGCTGCTGCGCGCCGACGTGACCGACGTCGACTCGCTGCGGGCGATCGCCGAATCGGCCAAGGTCGTGATCACCACCGTCGGGCCCTACATCCGCTACGGCGAGCCACTGGTCGCCGCCTGTGCCGCCGCCGGAACGCACTACGTCGATCTCACCGGCGAGCCGCTGTTCGTCGACCTGATGTGGCTGCATCACCACGAGGCGGCCGAGCGCAGCGGGGCGAAGATCGTGCATTCGTGCGGATTTGACTCGATCCCCTATGACCTGGTGGCGTTGTTCACCGTCAACCAGCTGCCCCAGGACGTCCCGATCAAGCTCGAGGGGTTCGTTCGGGTGGGGGGGACGTTCAGCGGTGGGACGTTTCAGTCGGCCCTCGAGATCATGGGTCGTCTGGGCGAGAGTGTCCGCGTCGCCCGCCAGCGCCGGCAGCAGGAGCCAAAGCCGGTCGGTCGGAGAGTCAGAGGCGTGGCCGGAGCGCCGCATCGCGACGGCGCCGCGGGGGGCTGGGCGATTCCGTTCCCGACCATCGACCCGCAGACCGTGCTCCGCTCGGCGGGGGCGCTCGAGCGTTACGGGCCGGACTTCAGTTACAGCCACTACCTCGTGGTCAGGCGCCTCCCGGTCCTGGCCGGCATGGCAGCCGGGGCCGGCACGGTGGTGACACTGGCCCAATTCCCGCCGGCACGCAGGGCGATGATGAAGATCAAGGCCTCCGGCGACGGCCCGTCTCAGGAGCAGCGCGCAAAGAGCTGGTTCAAGGTCCGGATGGTCGGCGAAGGCGGCGGTCAGCGCGTGATCACCGAGGTCTCCGGCGGCGATCCTGGCTATACGGAGACCTCGAAGATGCTGTCTGAGGCGGCGCTGTGCCTGGCCCACGACGACCTGCCGGAACGCAGCGGACAGCTCACCCCGGCTGTGGCTATGGGCCAGCCACTGATCGACCGCCTGAGCGCGGCGGGGATCGAGTTCCGCACCGTGGAGCACGGGTGAAGGCCACACCGGCCGAAGCCACGCGAGCCGCCAACCAGGCGTTCGGACGCCATCCGGGCTATCGCGCTCTGCACGCGCGTGGAGTTCTGCTGAAGGGCACGTTCACCGCCACCGCGGAAGCGGCCGCGCTGACCCGGGCCGCGCACTTCCAGGGTGACCCCATCCCGGCCACTGTGAGAGTGTCCAACGGCGGCGGGGACCGGAAGATCGCCGACTACGTGCCCGACGTCCGGGGCCTCGCGGTGAAGTTCTATCTGCCCGACGGGGCGCGGACCGACATCGTGGCCCAGAGCGCGCCCCGCTTCCCGGTGCACACGCCAGAGGCATTCCTCGAGCTGCTGCGCGCCCAGAGGCGCTCACCGGCGATGGCCTGGAAGCTGCCGCTGTTCCTGGCCCGGCACCCCGAGGCGATCATGCGGCTGCCCCCGAACCTGCCGGCGTTGCGGCCCCCCGAGAGCTACGCGACGTGCCGCTACTACGCCATTCACGCCTACCGATTTCTCGATTCTGGCGGCGGCGCCCACTACGTGCGATACACGTTCCTGCCCGCGGCGGGGGACCGGCGACTGGGCCCGCGAGAGGCCAAGCGCCGCGGCCCCGAGTATCTGCGGCGGGAGATCTCCGAACGGGTCGCCCGTGAACCTATCCGCTTCGACCTCGAGCTCCAGCTCGCGCAACCTGGAGACAACGTCGACGATCCCGCCAGCGCGTGGCCGAGCCGGCGTCAGCGGGTCATCGCGGGCACGCTCGAGATCACCGAACTCGAGACCGAGCGCGAGACCGGCGGTGACGTGCTGGTGTTCGATCCCAGCCGCGTGGCCGACGGAATCGAATGCTCGGAGGATCCGGTGCTCCGGTTCCGCCCCGCGGCGTATTCGGACTCGGTAGCCAAGCGAACGGAGGGCTGATGGCAGGCAAGTGGACAGCGGCTGACATTCCGGACCAGACCGGTCGCCTGGCGGTGGTGACCGGGGCCAACAGCGGGCTCGGTCTGATCACGGCGCAGGAGCTGGCCCGGGCCGGCGCCAACGTGGTGATCGCCTGCCGGAACCTGGGCAAAGGCGAGCAGGCGGCGGCCCAGATCCGCCGCTCGGTGCCCGCGGCGAAGCTCGATCTCCGCGAGCTCGACCTGGCGGACCTGAGCTCGGTGAGCGCATTCGCCGACAACCTGCACTCAGAGCACGGCACGCTCGATCTGCTGGTCAACAACGCCGGGGTGATGGCGCCACCGCGGCGCCTCACCCGTGACGGCTTCGAGAGCCAGATCGGCACCAATCATCTCGGCCATTTCGCGCTCACCGGCC
Source organism: Solirubrobacteraceae bacterium (assembly GCA_051001875.1). Lineage (GTDB taxonomy): Bacteria > Actinomycetota > Thermoleophilia > Solirubrobacterales > Solirubrobacteraceae > Palsa-465. The sequence continues at coordinate 24,696 of JBPCMW010000021.1, forward strand.
GATTGCTCGATCAGCTTCTGGCCGCATCGGAACCGCGCGTCGTGACCCTGTCCAGCGGCGCGCACCGGCTCGGAAAGATCAGCCTCGAGGATCTCCAATCAGAACATGGTTACAACAACTGGCGCGCCTACGGTCAGTCCAAGCTGGCCAACCTGATGTTCTGCTTCGAACTCCAGCGCCGCGCCACGGAGGCCGGCGTGGCATTGCGCAGCGTGGCCGCCCACCCGGGGTATGCGGCCACCAATCTCCAGTTCGCCGGTCCCAGCCGCTTCTACGAGAAGGCGATCATGGGCGTCGCCAACAAGGTCATCGCCCAGAGCGCGGAGATGGGTGCGCTCCCGACCCTGTACGCCGCCACCGCCGACGTTCCCGGAGGCACGTTCGTCGGGCCGGATGGCCTCACGCAGCAGCGCGGCTACCCCCACGTCGTCACCGGGGCCAGCAAGGCCTACGACGAGGAGATCTGGCGCAAGCTCTGGGAGCGCTCAGAGGAGCTCACCGGCGTGAGCTACGAGTTCTCCCAGCCGAGCGCCGTGTGAGCACCCTGCGCAGCGACGGCGGCGCGGTGCTGGAGTGGGCGGCGAGCTACCTGGAGCGCGTGCAGGAGCTTCCGGTGCTGGCCCAGGTCAAGCCGGGGGAAATCCGCGCCCGCCTGCCATTGCGGGCACCTGAGGATGGCGAGCCGTTCTCCGCTGTTCTGCGAGACCTCGACGAGGTGCTGCTGCCGGGAGTGACCCACTGGCAGCACCCGCGATACTTCGCCTACTTCGCCACCACCTCCTCCGAACCCGCGATCCTGGCTGAGCTGCTGGCCGCCACGCTGAACTCGGTGGCGATCCTGTGGCGAACCGCTCCCGCGGCGACCGAGCTCGAGGGGGTCGTGCTCGACTGGACGGCCGAGCTGCTCGGCCTGCCTGGCGGCTGGCACGGCCACATCGAGGACAGTGCCTCAACGTCGACGCTGGCCGCGGTCATCGCCGCCCGGGAGGCCACCGGGCGCGACGAGGTCGTGTGTTCCGAACACGCGCATTCGTCGGTGGAGAAGGCCGCGCGAATGGTGGGCATGACGGTGCGGAAGGTTCCGGTCGACGAGCAGTTTCGGATGCGGATTGATTCGCTGGACGATTTGTCCGAGGCCGCCGTCATCGTCGCTACCGTCGGCACGACTGCGTCGACGGCGGTAGATCCGGTGGCGGCGATCGCCGACGCGTGCGCGGCCGCCGGCACATGGCTGCACGTCGACGCCGCCTACGCCGGCGCGGCGATGGTGTGTCCCGAGAATCGGTGGGCGTTCGAGGGCGTCGAGCGCGCGGACTCGCTCGTCGTCAACGCCCACAAGTGGATGCTCACGCCGATGGACTGCTCCCTGCTGTGGACCCGGCGACCTGACGACTTTCGCCGGGCCTTCAGTCTGATTTTGGCCTATCTGCAGACCCCGGACAGCGAGGACGCTCTCTCGCTCAGCGAATACGGCCCGGCCCTCGGCCGGCGCTTCCGCGCGCTGAAGCTGTGGGCGGTGCTGCGCTGCCACGGTCGCAGCGGATTGCAGGCGCACATCCGCAACGGGATCGGGCTGGCCGCCACGTTCGAGGATTGGGTGCGCGACGAACCGGGATGGGAGCTGTGCGCGCCGCGGCCGTTCTCGGTCGTGTGCTTCCGGCTGGAGGGTGAGGACGAGCGAAATCGGACGCTCCTGGAGCGTGTCAATGCCGGAGGTGACATCTTTCTCTCCCATGCGGTCCTCGGCGGGAGATACGTGCTCCGCCTAGCGGTCGGGCAGGCTGCGACGACCGAGGCGGACGTCGCGCTGGCCTGGGAGGTGTTGCGGCGCGAGGCGGCGAGGCTATGAGGCGTTTCCTGCTGTCGCTGGTGGCGGTGATCCCGATCCCGTTCGTGCCGACCACGCCGACCTACAGCGGACACCCGGCCACCCCGGCGCCGGTGCACGGGGTCGCTCCCATCCCTCAGAACCCCTACATGGCGGCCAACGGAGGATCAGAGATCCACAACGACGCCTGGCAGACCGACGCCTACGCCTGGGCGGGGCCACTCGGGCGCACGCCGCAGACACTGTCCTCGATGCTGGTCCCGAGTCGCGACTGCGGCTCGCTCGCCTTCGATCGGCACGGGCGGGTGATCTCCATCTGTGTGGGCATCAGCGGTCCGCAGCTGTACATGTTCGATCCGAACACGCTGGCGACCCTGGCCACGTTCTCGCTGCCGCTCCGCCAGGACGTGCCCTCCAACCTGTTTCAGGACTTCACCGGAGGCGGTTACTTTTACCTGGATAACCAGGACCGCGTCGTGACTTCGACCACCACGCGGCACATCTATGTGATCGCCGAGACGCCCGGTGGCTTCACGCTCCAGCACGACTATGACCTGAGCCAGGTGCTCACCTCGACGGAGAAGATCACCTCCGCGCTTCCCGATGCGCACGGCCTGCTGTGGTTCGTTGCTCGCCGTGACGGGGTGGTCGGGACGCTGAAGCTGAGCACCGGGGCGGTCCATGTGCTGCGCGTTGGAAACGGCGCCGAGGGTGAGATCGAGAACTCGTTCGCCACCGACACCGGCGGCGGGGGCGGGGGCGGGGGCGGGGTGTACATCGCCACCAACCGGAAGCTCTACCGGTTCGTGGCCGATCCGGGCGGAGCGCCCAGGGTGACGTGGCAGGCGAGGTATCCGAACAGCCTCCAGTCGAAGCTCGGACAGGTCGACGACGGGACCGGTACGACCCCGACGGTGATGGCCGGCGGCTACGTGAACATCACCGACAACGCGGACCCGATGGACCTCGTCGTCTACCGCACTGCCGTGAGACCGACGCGCGTCATTCGTCGCCACGGCCGCCGGCGTCGGGTGCGGACGGGACGGATGGTGTGCCGAGTCCCCCTGTTCACGCGCGGCGCCAGCGACAGCGAGAACTCGGTCATCGTCGCGGGCCGGGCGATGATAATCGAGAACAACTACGGCTACCAGGGGCCGACGTCGGTCACCGCGGGGGCCCTCACCGCACCGGGGTTCGCGCGAGTGGACATCAATCGCGACGGCCGCGGGTGTCATCTGGTCTGGACGAACTCAACCGAGCGCGCCCCGACCGTCGTGTCCAAGCTCTCGCTGGCCACGGGGTTGATCTACACCTACACCAAGGATCCGGGACCGCTTGACCCGTGGTACTGGACGGCGCTCGACTTCCGCACCGGCAAGACGGTGTTCAAGCAGCTGGCCGGGACCGGGAGCCTCGGGTTCAACAACAACTACGCCGGGCTGGCTCTGAGCCGCCGGGGCACGGCCTACCTGGGGACGCTCGGCGGTTTGATCGCGTTCAGAGACGGCACGAAAACGTCTTGAACCGTTACATCGGGTCGGGCGACCATGGGGTCCATGGCGTCCGTGAACCGCCGCTCGCGCAACGAAACGTCCGCTATGCGGACGGAACTGCGCGTTGCGGCGCGCCAGAAGGGTCTGATAACCCGGCGACAGTTGGAGGAGATGGGCCTTTCCAGCGCCGCGATCGCCCGCCGTGTCCAAACCGGGCGGCTGCACCGTAAGCACCGCCGCGTCTACGCGGTTGGCCGGTCCGACCTGCCGATCGAGGGCGAGAGGTTGGCCGCGGCGATCGCGATCGGCGAGGACGCCATCCTCAGCCACGTCGCGGCGGCGTGGCTGTGGGGTTTCTGGCCAAAGCCGCTGGAGCCACCGTTTGACGTAACCGTCCCCCGGCGGGGTGCGCAGCCGTGAGGCGATCCGCGTGCACCGCGTCCACGCGCTCGCCCGGGGCGATCGAACCCGGTGGCGCGGCGTCCCCGTGACCACGGTCGCCCGCACGCTCGACGACCTCGCAGGCGTCCGAACATGCAGCGACGCGGCGCTCCGGCGCGCGGTCCACGAGGCGCAGTCGCTCGGGCGCGTCACGCACGCACAGCTCATGCGCACGTCGTCCCCTCGTCTCGCCAAGCTCATCGCGCCCGGCCCGCGCCCGACACGGTCCGAACTCGAGGACGCCGTCGACGACGTCCTGACCCGCCACGGCCTCCGGCCACCTCAGACCAACGTCACGGTCGCCGGCTACGAGGTCGATTTCCTCTACCCCGCGCACGGCGTGGTGATCGAAGCCGACGGCGGCCGCTACCACGACACCCCGCTGCGCCAGGCGCAAGACCGCCGCAAGCAGGCGGTCCTCGAGGCTCACGGCCTCCGCGTGCTGCGCCTGCGATGGGAGGACACCCGTCCGGCGCAGGAGGCCCAGACCGTCGCCCGCGTTCATGCCGCGCTCGCGGCGAACCCCTACTTGAGCTCGGCGCTCGATTTGCCCAACAGCAGACGGGCCACGACGAGCAGCTGAATCTGCTGCGTGCCCTCGAAGATGTCGAGGATCTTCACGTCGCGAGCCCATTTCTCGAGCAGTTCGCCCTCGCCGTAGCCGATGCTGCCGGCCAGCGCGACGCACCGCAGGGCAATATCGGTGCCGGAGCGTCCGGCCTTGGCCTTGGCCATCGAGGCCTGGAGCGAGTTGGGCTTGCGGTTGTCGGCCATCCAGGCGGCCTGGAGCGTCAGCAGGCGTGCGGCCTCCCAGTCGGACTCCATCGACAGGAACTCGGAGGCGGCGGCGGTCTGAACATGGGGCGGGGCGGCGTAATCGATCTCGATGCCCGCCTCGGTGAGCAGGTCCCGCGTGCGGTCCAACGACGCCCGAGCCACGCCGATGGCCATGCCGGCGACCAGCGGCCGGGTGTTGTCGAACGTCTGCATCACGCCGGCGAAGCCCTGTTTCGACGTCTGGATCTCAGCCGAACCGAGCAGGTTGTCCTTGGACACCCGGCATTCGTCGAGCACGAAGTTGGCCGTGTCCGAGGCGCGGATGCCGAGCTTGTGCTCGAGCCGGTCGAGCTTCAGACCGGGGTTGTTGCGCTCGATCACAAACGACTTGATCGCGCCTCGGCCGGCGCTGCGGTCGAGCGTCGCCCAGACGACGACCAGCTCGGCCCGGTCGCCCGAGGTGACGAAGATCTTCTCGCCGTTGAGCACGTACTCGTCGGTGTCCGCGTCGTAACGCGCGGTGGTGCGGATGGCCGCGGAATCAGATCCCGCCTCCGGCTCGGTGATCGCCATCGCGGCCCACTTGCCGCCGAATCGCGTCAGCTGCTCCTCGTTGGCCACAGCGGCGATCGCCGCCTGCCCGAGACCCTGGCGGGGCATGGTCAGGAGCAGGCCGACGTCGCCCCAGCACAGCTCGGTCAATCCGAGCAGGCTGGCAATGTTGGAGCCGTTGCGGTTCCCGGTTTCGGATTTGGAGGATCCATTGGTGGACCCGCCGCCCACCGCTCCCGCGCCGGCGCCGCCGAGCGCCCCGCTCTCGTTCATGCCGTCGATCAGCGCGGCGAGCATGTCGAGCTCCTTGGGGTACTCGTGCTCGGCGATGTCGTACGTGCGCGAGTTGGGGCGGAACACCTCGGTCGCCACCTGGTGGGACTGAGTGACCAGCGCGCCGAACTTCTTCGGAATCTCCAGGTTGATCGGCATCAGTGCGTCGTCCGGTGATTGGGGTGCATCAGACGACCAGCGCCCCTTCCATCAGCCCGGCGGCCCGGAGGTCCCGATACCAGCGCTCGACCGGATGCTCCTTGACATAACCGTGACCGCCCAGCAGCTGCACCCCGTCGGAGCCGATCGCCATCCCACGCTCGGCGCACAGCCGGCGGGCGATCGCCACCTCGCGATCGAAGCTGAGCCCCTGGTCGACCCGGCTGGCGGCGCGGTACGTGGCCAGGCGCATGCCCTCGAGCTCGATCGCGATGTTCGCGACCATGAACGCCACGGCCTGACGGTTCGAGACCGGCTCACCGAACGCCGTGCGCTGATTGACATACGGGATCACGTAGTCGAGTACCGCCTGGCTGGTCCCGACCGCCAACGCGCACCAGGCGAGGCGGCCGAGCTGGACACACTCGCGGTAGACGTCGGGGTCCCCGTCTCCGAGCAGGGATTCGGCGGGGAGCTGCACGTCCTCGAGGGTCAGGGTCCCGGTGCCGGCGGCGCGGATCCCCATCGCGGGCTCCGGTGAGACCAGCACGCCGGATGACTTCGACTCGACCACGAACAGCGCCGGGCCCTTGCCCTCAAGCCGTGCCGCGACGATGAACAGCTCTGAGTCGGCGGCGCGGGGCACGAGCGACTTCACCCCCTCGAGCACGTAACCGCCGCCCTGCGGGCGCGCGGTGCTCTGGAGCTTGAACGGATCGAACAGCGCCCGCTTCTCGAGCAGCGCGAGCGCGGCCGCGGGCACGTTCTCGCCCACGAATTCCGGCAGATAGGTCGCCTGCTGATCCGCATCACCCCACAGGCTGAGCGCCGTCGAAACACCCGCGGGGGCGAGTGCGGCCACGGCGAAGCCCATATCGCCATGCGCCAGAGCCTCACTCATCAGTACCGAGGTGACGGCGGACCGTTCTTCGACCGCGCCTCCGAGTTCCTCGGGAACCCCGACCATGGTCAGACCGAGCTCGTTGCTCTGGGCCAGCAGCTCCACCGGGGCGGCACACGCGGCATCCGCTGCCTGCGCCGTGGGCCGCACCTTCGCCGCGGCGAAGTCCCGCACCGACTCCTGCAGCATCTGCTGCTCGTCGTCTGGCGTGAGGTCGAACAGATCGCTGCGTTTGGCCCGAGGCTGCCGCGCGGGTTTGGTCAGCTGCTGCGCCGCGGCAAACGTGCGGCCGGCCCGGGCCGCGGTCTTCATCGTCGTCTTCGAAGCGCCATGCAGGAACCGCTCAGCCGGCGAGCGCAAACCAAATCGGTCGACCAGATCGGAGGACGCGAAACGGTTCAGAGCACGCAGCCCGACCGCCATTCCGCGTTCGGCGAGATTCTGTTGCTCGGTGGCCATCTGGCCGGGGAGGATACCACGTGTTGTTGTGACGTCGTTTGGTGTCATCCTGCCCCACCTACCCGCCCGTGGTGCGCCGGATCCGCCGGCGTCCCTCCGCGTCACACAGCCGCACGCCCAGTGCGGCAGCTCCGTACGCCGCCGCGGCCAGGCCGATGATCGCGCTGCTCGGGGGCAGCGAGGCGATCGCGTAGCTGAGCGCCAGGCCGGCCCACATGGCCGCGACCGCGATCAGGCCTGACACGGCGATCCCCAAACGCGGGCGATCGGTGAGGTGATGAGCGGCCCCGGCCGGCGCCGCGAGCAGGCCGAGCAGCAGCAGCGCGCCGACCGCCTGGGTGCTCTCGGCGGTGACCAGCGCCAGCGCGCCGAGAAAAGCGATGCCCAGGGCGCGGACCGGAACCCCGCGCACCACCGCCAACTCCGGATCGAGGGTTGAGAACAGCAGCGGCCGGAACGCCGTCCCCACGGCGGCCGTGACGAGAATTCCGACTCCGGCCGCGATCCATGCCGCGCCCGCGCTGAGCCCGAAGATCGAGCCGGACAGGGCGCCGATGGTGATCGTCCCCTGGCCGCCCCTGGCACTCGTGGCGAGCAGCGTGATGAGCAGGATGCCGATCCCGAGGATCCATGCGAAGACGATGCCGATCACGACGTCGTCCGCCTGGGCGCGGCGGCCAAGCCCAGTCATCACCCCGGCGACCGCCAGCGTGGCCACCACCAGGCCGAGCTGCTGGTTCACACCGCTCAGCGCCGCGCCGATCGTCCCCACGAACGCGACGTGGCTGAGCGCGTCTGCAGCGAACACCTGCGCCCGCAGGACGACGAACCACCCGACGACGCCGCAGGCCAGCGCGATGAACGTCCCGGACAGATAGGCGTTGCGGACGAACTCGTGGGAGAACATCGCTACGCCCGCCGCGCGATCCGCTGCCCGGCCTGGATCAGCACGTACAGCCCCAGGGCGAGACTGGTGACGTAGAAGCCGATGGGGTAAATGGAAAAGTAGGCCAGCGCCAGGGCGAGCCAGACCACCAGCACCGCGAACACCACGCTCAGGAGCAGCCCGGCCACGGGTCGGCTCGTGATCAGCTGCGCACTGGCCGCCGGCGCCACCAGCAGCGCGAACACAAGCAGTGCGCCGGTGATCTGGCTGGTCGCCGCCACGGCCAGGCCAAGGAGCAGCAGAAAGCCGATGTCCAGGGCGCGGACCGGCACGCCCCGCGCGTCCGCGACCTCGGGGTCGATCGTCGCGAACAGCAGCGGCCGGCCGATCAGCGCCAGCACCGCAAGGACCACCAGGGCCACCACCGCCAGCGCCAGCACCTGCCCGCTGCTCACCCCGAGGAAGGTGCCGAACAGGAGCGTCTCGGGGCCTCCGAGCACTGCGCTGTTGAGCGACAGGAACAGGAAACCGGCGGCCAGCCCGAACGTCTGGATCGTGCCGATCGCCGCGGTCTCGCGCCCCAGGCTGCGGCCTCCGCGAGCGCTTGTGCCTCCGATCGCCGCTGCGGCCGCGCCGCACACGAGGTAGAGACCGAGCGCGCTGGGAAGCCCGGCCAGCGCCGCGCCGGTGGCGCCGGGAAACGCCATTACCGAAAGGGTGTGCCCGGCGAAGCTCTGTCGCCGCAGGACCATGTACCAGCCGACCACCGCGGCCAGGACCGCCACGATCGTCCCGGCCTCCAGCGCGTGGACCATGAACGGAAAGGCCAGCAGCTGACGGACGTCAGCAATCAGGTCTGCCGAGAGCGTGGGATTACCCGTCATCGCTGCCGTGATGGTGCGGAGCCTCGGGCTGCCCGACCACCACGAGCCGGCCGTCCGCGGCGCGGAGCACCTCGACCGGCGTCTGGTAGAGCTCGGACAGCTTCTCGGCGGTGATTACCTGATCGACCGCTCCCGCCAGGGCGCCGCCGCCGCCCAGGTACAGCACGCGGTCGAGATGGTGCAGCAGCGGATTGACATCGTGGGCGACGAGCAACACTGCGATCTGCCTCTCCGTGGCGATCCTCCGCACCAGCGAAGCCACGGCCCCCTGGTTGGGCAGATCCAGGCCGTCGAGCGGCTCGTCGAGGATCAGCAGCTCAGGCTCGCCGATCAGCGCCTGAGCGATCAGCAGTCGTTGCTGCTCTCCGCCTGAGAGCTCTCCAATCGGGCGTGCCGCGTAGGCCGTGGCGCCGACCAGCGCCAGCGCCTCGTCGATTCGCGTGCGCACCGCTCGCCGGCGCGCGCGGGCGGCCGGCGTCAACGCGACCGGAAGTCCCCAGCTGGTCCCCTCGAGACCGAGCCGCACCACATCGAGCCCCCGGATCCGCGCGGTCCGGTCAAAGCTTCGCCGCTGGGGCAGGTAGCCGATCCGCCCGCGCGCATGGAAGGGGTCGGTGCCGAGCACGCTCACCGAGCCCGCGGCCGGCGATACCAGCCCAAGGATGGCCTTCATCAGGGTCGACTTCCCGGCGCCGTTCGGGCCCAGCACGGCGACGAACTCCCCGGCCCGCAGGTCGAGCTCGACGTCGCGCAGGATCACCCGGCCGCCGCGCTCGAGTGCGACGCTGTGAAGCGAGACCGCAGGCCCGGTAAAGCCGGCGGAGGCGGGGGTGCCAGCCACGCTGATCACCGCCCGGTCGCCGTGGCCAGCGCGCGGCTGAGTGCGTTCAGCTCGGAGACCTGCCACTGCTGGAAACTGGAGCTCGCGGGGGAGAGCGTCTCCGTGATCGTGGCGATCGGGACCCCCTGCGCCCGCGCGAGCGCGTTCAGACGCTGGACCTGAGGCGTGGCGTTCTGAGCGTTGTAGACCCACACCTTGATCTGGTGAGCGGCGATCTGCCGCTGCGTCTGAATCGTGTCCCGAGCGCTGACGTCGGTCCCCTCGGTGATCGCCTTCATGAAGCTCGGCGGGGTGAGCAGCCGGAGTCCCAGCGATGGCGCCAGCAGCGCGAAGATGCTCTCCGACGCGCCCACGGGCATGCCGGCGTAGCGCGCGCGGATGCGGTTGATCAGCGCGTGGTACGCGGCCAGAGCGGTGTGTTCGACCGCGCTGCGACGCTGGCTGAAGTAGGCGCGGGACTCCGGTTGCAGGCGCTCGAGCTTGGACGTGATCGCGTTGGCCACGGCTTCGACGTCGGTCGGGGAGTACCAGCGGTGCGGGTTGTCCCCGGTGGTGAGACCGAGGAGCTGGCCGACGTCCAGTTCCAACCGTCGCGGCGCTGGGTTGGCGGACAGCAACCTCTGCGCCCACGTGTCGTACCCGGTTCCGGTGACGATCACCAACTGGGCGGTGGCCAGGGCACGCGCGTCGGCGGGGACCGGCTCGTAGGAGTGGGGGTCCTGTGCAGGGTCGACGATCACGCTGTGGACGGTTGCCCGGTCCCCGGCGAGCTGCGAGGCGATGCTGCCCCAGAAGCTCTCCGCGGCCACGATCTCCAGGCGCCCTCCCTGGCTGCCTCCCGTGCCGTCCGCCGTCCCGCTGCATCCGGTTACGAGCAGCGCGGGAATCGCCGCCAGAACCGGCAGGGTCAGAGCGGCGGAGAACCGGCGGAACACGCCCACAACCTAGCAAAGCTGAGATTGAGTCTCATTCTTATTAGTCCGCGTGCCGCGCTACGCTCTGCAAGCAGATGGCTACGATCGACTGGCGCGAGCACGTTCAAGCCGTACTGGCCGAGGCGGGTCTCAAGCGTGGCGGAGCCCGGGAGCGGGTGATCGAGCTGCTGGCCGGCCAGCCATGCGCGCTCAGTGCCGTGGAGATAGAGGACGCGCTCCGCGCGAGCGGGCGCCCAACCGGACGGGCCAGCATCTACCGCGTGCTCGAGCTGCTCGCCGAGCACGGTCTGCTCGAGCGCGTGTCGGTCGGCGACGGTCAGACCCGCTTCGAGCGCGTGCGGCTCGGCGGCCACCACCATCATCACCTCGTCTGCGAGCAGTGCGGCCGTCTCGAGGCATTTGACGATCCCGGGCTCGAACGCGCGATCGATCGGCTGTCCGAGCGCCTCGGTGCCCGGGTTGAGAGCCACGACGTCCTGCTGCGGGGCGCCTGCCGGAGCTGCGGCTGAGACGCTCGCGCGCCATGCCGGCGGGCGCCGCTCCTACCAGGTGTCGACGTGTGGCCGGCGCTTGGCCTCGCGGCGCCACCACTCCCCGGAGTGACGGTCGAACAGCGTCCGCACCCAGCGGAGCGTGTCAGCCGGGTCGATCACGTCGTCGATCTCTCCGTACTCGGCCATGCTGATCCCCTTGCCGCGTTCGTAAGCGGCCGCGACCGTCGCCTCGAACACCCGCTCGCGCTCGGTCTCGTCCTCGATCGCGTCCAGCTCGCGGCGCATGCCGAGGCGGACGGCGCCCTCGAGGCCCATGGCGCCGAATTCCGAGGTCGGCCACCCGACCGTGAACAGCGGCGCCTTGAAGCTGCCTCCGGCCATCGCCTGCGCGCCCAGCCCGTAGCCCTTGCGCAGGATCACCGTGCCGGTGGGCACCGATAGGTTGGCGCCGGTTACGAACATCCGCGCGAAATGGCGCACGCTCCCGGTTCGCTCCGCCGCCGGACCGACCATGAAGCCGGGCGTGTCGCACAGAAACAGCAGCGGCAGGTCGAAGGCATCGCACAGCTGCATGAACCTCGCCGCCTTGTCGGCGCCGTGGGCATCGATCGCACCGCCCAGATGGGACGGGTCGTTGGCGACAATGCCGAGTGGCCTTCCATCCACGCGCGCGAGCGCGGTCACGATCCCGAGCCCGAACCCGCGCCGCAGCTCGAGCACCGAATCGGCATCGAACAGCCCGTCGATCACGGTGCGGACCTCGTAGACGCGCTTGCGGTTGGTGGGGATGAGCTGGCGCAGCTGGTCCGGGTCGGCGGCGGGAACCGCGTCGCTGTCACCGCGGAAGTAGCTCAGATAGCGCTTGGCCGCGGCGACGGCCTCGGCCTCATCGCCGACCCTGAGGTCGACGACGCCATTGGCGTACTGGACGTCGATCGGTCCCACCGCCGCGGGTTCGACGACGCCGAGCCCGCCACCCTCGATCATCGCCGGCCCGCCCATCCCGACGCTCGAGTCCTCGGTGGCGATCACCACGTCGCAGCAGCCGAGCAGCGCCGCGTTGCCGGCGAAGCAGTAGCCCGACGCGATCCCGACGAGCGGCACCAGAGCGCTCAGCTGCGCGAACAGGGCGAAGGCCCGGCAGTCCAGGCCCGCCACGATCGGCCAGTCGACGTCCCCGGGCCGGCCGCCGCCGCCCTCTGCGAACAGCACGACGGGAAGTCGCCGGCGCTCCGCGATCTCGAACAGCCGGTCCTTCTTGAGGTGGTTGCGCATGCCCTGCGTTCCAGCCAGGACCGTGTAGTCGTAGGACATGACCACCGTCTGGGCCCCGTTCACGTCGCCCACCCCCGCGACCAGGCCATCCGCCGGGGTGCGTCGGATCAGCTCCTCCCGGTCTCGGCGGCGCTCCTGCGCGGCGAAGATCAGCGGCCCGTACTCGACGAACGTCCCCTCGTCGACCAGGTCGAAGAGGTTCTCCCGCGCGGTGCGGCGGCCACTGGCGTGGCGCTTGGCGACCTGGTCGCCACGGGCGGCGTCGAGTCCGACCGCATGTCGAGCCAGCACGGCCTGAAGGTCCTCGCGGTCCTTCCGAGGGCCGCGGTCTGCCGCCGGCGTGGTTTCCGTGGGCGACCTCTCCTCGGTCAAGTCGAGCACGGCGAGGCGCTGTCCCTCGTCGACCGTCTCGCCGACGGCCACGTCCACGCCTTTGAGGATGCCCTCGGTCTCCGCGATCACCTCGTGCTCCATCTTCATCGCCTCGAGGATCACCACCGCCGACCCGGCGGAGACCCGGTCGCCGGGTACGCGGGCGATCGCAATCACCGTCCCGGCGAACGGCGCCAGCAATGTCGACTCGGAATCGGACCCCACGCGGTGATCATCGCGCAACGTGCGAACACAGGCAGGCCCGGTGGATAACCGTGGCAGCTGATCTCTTGCCTCCGGGAGGTACGGAGGCGGCGGCGGCGCTGGCACTCTTGATCCCACGGTCCCCGACTGCCGGAAGGAACGCGATGCAACCGGGAGCAACCGCGGCGGTGCGGGAATGGGTTGACATGTGGCCGGGGGGTCCCGAGTCAGCCTTCCTCCCGCACCGCCGCTAGCTTCGTTTCTGCGTGGCGAAGACAGGGGCGCCTTGGCGATCGACTGCGGGATACTGCACGGTCAGATGGCCGACCCCGAGGTTCTCTGGACCCCCTCAGCACAACGGATCGAGCGTTCCCAGCTCACCCGTTACCAGCAGTGGCTCGAGCGCTCGCGCGGTCTGAGCTTTGAGGACTACGAGCAGCTGTGGCGATGGTCGGTCGATGATCTAGACGCTTTCTGGTCCTCGATCGTCGAGTTCTTCGACGTTCGCTTCGAAGTGCCAGGCTCGAGCGTGCTCGCCGATGCCACGATGCCGGGGGCAAAATGGTTTGCCGGCGCGCAGGTCAGCTTCGCCGAACACGTCTTCCGGGGAAAGTCGCCTGACTCGGTCGCCCTTCGCTTCGCCTCGGAGCTGCGGCCGCTGGACAGCTGGACGTGGGCTCGGCTGCGGGCGGAGACCGCCGCGATCGCGGCTGCGCTCAGGGACATCGGCGTGGGTTCGGGCGACCGGGTCGCCGCCTACATGCCGAACATCCCGGAAACGGTCGCTGCGTTTCTGGCCTGCGCGTCGATCGGAGCGGTGTGGTCCTCGGCGGCGCCCGAGTTCGGCGCGCGCAGCGTGATCGACCGCTTCGCCCAGATCGAGCCCAAGGTGCTGCTGGCGGTCGACGGCTACCGCTATGGCGGCAAGGATTTCGATCGGCGGGAGATCGTGTCGGCGATCGCGGCTGAGATTCCGTCACTGGCGCGGACGGTGACGCTGGGCTACCTGGATGGGTCGGGTTGGGAGGAGGGGTTCGTGGAGGACGTCTCTGCGGACGCGCTGACCTTCACGCCGCTGGCGTTCGATCATCCGCTGTGGGTGCTCTACAGCTCGGGTACGACCGGGCTGCCGAAGCCGATCGTGCACAGCCAGGGCGGGATCCTGCTGGAGCAGCTCAAGAAGGACCTGCACCTCGACGCCCAGGCGGACGATCGGGTCTTCTGGTTTTCCACCACGGGATGGATGATGTGGAACTTCCTCGTCGGCGTTCTGCTCAGCGAGGCCTCGATCGTGCTCTACGACGGCAATCCCGGCTACCCGGATCTGGGGACGCTGTGGGATCTGGCGGCCGACACGGAGATGACCCTGTTCGGGACCAGTGCGGCCTTCATCGCGGCCTGTATGAAGGACGGTGTGGAGTTGCGTTCCGGCCGGGACCTGAGCGCGCTGCGCGCCGTCGGGTCGACCGGCTCGCAGCTGTCGCCCGAGGGCTTCCGGTGGATCTATGACCAGCTCGGCTCGGAGACATGGCTGTTCTCCACCTCCGGCGGCACCGACATGTGCACCGCGTTCGTGGGCGGCGTCCCGACGCTGCCCGTCTACCTGGGAGAGATCCAGGCGCGATGCCTGGGCGCGTCGGTGGAGGCCTGGGACCCCTCCGGGGAGCCATTGGTCGAGGAGGTCGGCGAGCTGGTCATCACCAAGCCGATGCCCTCGATGCCGATCTACTTCTGGGGGGACGAGGACGGCTCGCGCTACCACGAGTCGTACTTCGAGATGTATCCCGGGGTGTGGCGCCACGGCGACTGGATCAAGATAACCTCTCGGGGCACGGCGATCATCTACGGGCGCTCGGACTCGACGATCAACCGCGGCGGGGTGCGTATGGGGACGAGCGAGATCTACCGGGCCGTGCTGGCACTGGACGAGGTGACCGATGCGCTGGTCGTTGACCTGCCGCGCCAGGGAACCGACGGCTGGATGCCGCTGTTCGTCGTACTGCGCGAGGGAATTTCGCTGGATGACACGTTGGTCGGCGCGATTCGTCGGCGCGTGCGCGAGGACTGCTCCCCGCGCCATGTTCCGGACGAGATCCGCCAGATCGCCGAGGTGCCCCGGACCCTGTCGGGCAAAGTGCTCGAGGTCCCCGTGAAGCGGATCCTGATGGGAACGCCGGCGGAGGACGCGGCGAGCCGCGAGTCGCTGGCCAACCCGGAGGCGCTCGACGTGTTCGTGGAGATGGCGGAGGCGTAGCGCCGTTCGAATTCGATCTCGCGTTGTCGGCCTGTTCGAGATCGGAGTTCTGCACCCTGGCGGGCCAACGAGAGTTCTTACGCTCTTCTGAAGTAGAGCTGACAGGGTGTCGGGAGAGACAGGCCAGACGTTGCGTCCAACCGGAGGGAGGGCCGATGAACTTCATGCCCAAGCGCAAGCTGATCACCACGATCGCCGTACTGGCGACGGCGGCGGCCGCCGGCGGGGCCTATGCCGCCACCCAGACCGCCACGACCTCCCCTCGACAGGCGCTGCTCAACGACGTCGCCAAGCGGCTGAACGTGACGCCGCAGAAGCTGCGTGAAGCGTTCCAGGGCGCGTTCTTCGATCAGCTGAACGCCGCGGTGGCAGCCGGAAAACTGACTCAGGCGCAAGCGGACAAGATCAAGCAGCGGGTGCAGCGACGCGGTGGAGCGCCAGGCTGGTTCGGTCGTCCGCGGCTCGGATTCCGCGGGATGGAACACGGCTTCTTGGCGCCCGGTCCCGGTCGGGGCGGGCGTTTCAAGGCGGCCGCCGGCTACCTCGGCCTGAGCCGGAAGCAGCTGTTCGATCAGCTCGCCGGCGGAAAGTCCCTGGCGCAGGTCGCACAGGCGCGGGGAAAGTCGGTCAGCGGGTTGAAGTCCGCCATGTTGGCTGCGATCCACGCCAGGCTTGACCGTGCGGTGACCTCGAAGCTGACCACCGCGGCGCAGGAGCAGCAGTTCCTGAGCCGGCTGCCGGCCCGGCTCGACGCTGAGATCAACCGCTCAGGCTTTCCCTTCCATGGCTATGGCTTTCGCCTCCATGGTGCCGGGGGTGCTTACCGGATGGCACCTCATGGAGCACCGGGCGTCCCGATGCCGCCCCCGCCTGGACCGGCTGGCCTCCCGAGCCCGCCTCCGGGCGCCCCAGCGCCTGCTCCAGACTGATCCTGATACCGCGCAGCCCCGTATCAGCCCAAGCCGCTCTTACCGTCCTCTCATCCGCTTCTGAAGGGTTTCTCATGGGTGGGTGCTTTAGTGGCTGCACTGAGCGATGCATGTGAGCAAGAGAAATCGAACATGAAACGACTGAGCCGAATACTTCCGATCGTGGCTGGCGCCCTCGCCGGCGGGCTCATCGCGCTCGCCGTCGCGGGCGGCAGCACAACCACCCACTCGTCTACGACGACCGTCGTCCAACCGGCGGGATCGTCATCGATTCCAACATCCGTCACGGCCAACCGCGGCCTGAGCGTTAATCAGATCTACCGCCAGGCCAGCCCGGGGGTCGTCGACATCATCGTGACCTCACAGAGCAGCGGCGGGGGCTTCAACCCGTTCGGCAACGGCGGGGGCCAGCAGCAGACCCAGGGCGAGGGCGCCGGCGCGGTCTATGACAGGAAGGGCGACATCCTCACCGACGAGCACGTTGTCGCCGGAGCGACCAGCGTGAAGGTCAAGTTTCAGGATGGCTACACCACCACGGCCAAGGTGCTCGGCACAGATCCGTCCACTGACGTCGGGGTGATTCACGTGGAAGCCCCCACCTCGGAGCTGCACCCGATTCCCTTCGCTGATTCCTCAGCCGCTCAGGTGGGTGATCCGGTCGTAGCGATCGGCAGTCCGTTCAGCCTGCCTGAGACCACCACGACCGGCATCGTCAGCGCGGTCGGTCGGAGCATCACCGCCCCCAACAACTACACGATCACCGCGGCGATCCAGACCGACGCAGCGATCAATCCGGGCAACTCGGGCGGGCCGCTGCTCGACGCCAGCGGCCATGTACTCGGGCTCAACGACCAGATCCAGACGAGCTCCGGCTCGAGTGCCGGGGTGGGCTTCGCGGTTCCGTCGAACACCGTCGCTCGGATCGCCAACCTGATCATCGCCGGGCGCTCGGTCAAGCACTCCTACGTGGGCGTGAGCCTCGATGCGAGCAGCACCGGCGGCGCGAAGATCTCGACGCAACCGGATCAGCAGGGTCGCCCGCCCGTGCTTCCCGGCTCGCCCGCCGCGGGCGCGGGCCTACGACCGGGCGATGTGATCACGGCGATCAACGGCAAGGCGGTCAGCTCGACCTCCCAGTTCATCCAGAGCGTTGACCGCTATCCGCCGGGCACCAAGCTCACGCTGACGATCAAGCGCGGCGGCGGCACCCAGCAGATCCCGATCACCCTCGGGACGCGGCCCAACCGGGCCAACAGCGGCTGAGAATCCACGCGGCAACGGGGCGGTCCTTCCGAGGCTGCCACCGCCGGCGCACTGACCGGCGCTAATCCGAGGCCGTCGCCGGCGCGCTCGCCGCTGTTGCCTGTGCGAGTGTCCGCTCCATCAGCTCGCGGTGGACTGAACGGGTGCCGCCCTCCCGCCGCTGCCACTGGCCGTCCTCGTCGAGCGTCCAGGAGAACGTGTCATCGGCCAGACACCGCTCGAGCGTGTCCTCGAGCTCGGCCTGCAGCTCCCGGTTCTCCACGGGGGCGAGCAGTTCGACGCGGGTGTCGAGGTTCCGCGGCATCAGGTCCGCGGACCCGATGTAGTACCTGTGCTCATCACCGCGGTGGAACGAGTAGATCCGAGTGTGCTCGAGGAAGCGACCCACCACCGAGACGACGTTGATCGTCTCCGAGATGCCGGGGACGCCGGGTCGCAGGCAGCAGATCCCGCGGACGTTGAGATCGATCGGCACTCCCGCCTGCGACGCGCGGTACAGCGCCTCGATGCAGCCCTGATCCACCAGCGCGTTCATCTTCATCACGATCCGCGCCGGCTCGCCGGCCTCGTGACTCTCGATCGTCCGGTCGATCTCCTCGATCAGCGGCCCGCGCATCGACGCGGGGGCGACGAGCACCTTGCGCTGGCGCTTCGGGTGCCCGTAGCCGGTCAGCGTGTTGAACAGGTTGGCGACCTCCTCGCCGAGCTCACGGTCGGTGGTGAAGAGGCCGAAGTCCTCGTACAGCCGCGCGTTCTTGGCGTGGAAGTTGCCGGTGCCGATCATCACGTAATGACGGATGCCCTCACGCTCGCGCCGGACCACGAGGATCGCCTTGGCGTGCGTCTTCAGCCCAGGAATGCCGTGGACGACGTGCGCGCCGACCTCCTCCAGCGCGCGCGACCAGCGGATGTTCTGGCGCTCGTCGAAACGGGCCTTGAGCTCAACCAGGCAGACCGCCTGCTTGCCCTTCTCCGCCGCCTGAATCAGGGAGGGGACGAGGGCCGAGTCATCGGAGGTGCGGTACACGGTCATCTTGATCGCCAGCACGTTCGGATCCTCGGCCGACTGCTTGACGAACCGTTCGACGCTCGAGGAGAACGAGTGGTACGGGTAGTGCACTAGCACGTCGCCCGAGCGAATCGGCTCGAACACGTCCGGTTGCTCGTCGCCGTCGCCGGGACGGGGACCAAACGCAGGGTGGGTCACCGGCGTCCACGGCTGCTGGCGCAATTCGTTGTGGCCTTCGATCCCGGCGATCTGCCACAAATCGCTCAGGTCGAGCAGGCCCTTCACGTCGTAGACCTGCACCTCGTCGACGTCCAGCCACTCGATCAGGCGCTCGCGCAGCGCGGGGTCCATGTCCGCGCCAACCTCGAGCCGGACAACCTCGCCGAAGCGCCGCCTCCGCAGCTCGTCCTCGACAGCCTGCAGCAGGTCGTCGGCCTCGTCTGAGATCTCGAAGTCGGCGTCGCGGGTCACCCGGAACAGGCTGTGGCTGATGATGTCCATGCCTGGGAACAGCGCATCGAGGTGCTCGGCGATCACCTCCTCGAGCGGGATGAACGTGTCCTTGGCGATCTCCACGAATCGCGGCAACACCTCCTTGGGCACCTTCACCCGCGCGAACACGTCGTGGTCGACATCCGGGTCGTGCAGCCACACGATCAGGCTGAGCGACAGGTTCGAGATGTACGGGAACGGCCGCCCCGGCCCGATCGCCAGCGGCGTCAGCACAGGGAAGATCTGCTCACGGAAGCGGCGGGCGATCTCCTTCCGGGGCGCGTTGGACTCCGCACAGGAGATGATCCGGATGCCGTGCTCAGCCAATTCGGGTCGCACGGTCTCGTAGAACTGGCGGCCGTGGCGGCGGTCCAGCTCTCGCACCTTCTTGGCGATGCCCTCCAGGGTTTCGGTCGGGGAGAGGCCGTCGGGGCCACGCGCGTCGATCCGTGCGTCGACCTGGTCGTGCACGCCGGCCACCCGCACCATGAAGAACTCGTCCAGGTTGGTCACGAAGATGGCGAGGAACTTCAGACGCTCGAGCAGGGGCAGCGATTCGTCTTCCGCCAGAGCCAGCACACGATCGTTGAAGTCCAGCCACGACAGCTCGCGATTGGTGTAGAGCGAAGGGTTGGCCAGATCGCCCTGCTCGGGCGCCTCTGGGCTGACGGTGGCCTCCCGCGAAGGGTCGTTCAAGCCAACGCCCCCTCGACGTTCGCGATCGCCGCGAGCTCGGCCGGCCGCAGCAGCACCACAAGTTCACCCTTGGCGATTCCCGCCAAACCACCCTTGCGCAAGCGCGCCTGTGCGCCGGTGATGTCGTGGAGGGTGAGCGTGAACGACGGATCGTGGCCCACCAGCAGCACCTCGTCGAGACCGGCAGTGAGCGCTCGCAGATCAAATGGTTCGCCGGACAACGCGGGTTCGATCGTCACCGTCACTCCGAGCGGCTCGCAGGCGAGCTGCGAGGTCTGTCTGGCGCGCAGCTTGGGCGAGCTGAGGCAGGTGTCGATCTTGGCGCCGATCCGGGCCAGTGCCCGGCCCGCGGCCTCGGCCTGACGGATCCCACGCTCGGTCAGCGGGCGCTCGTCGTCAGGCAATCCATCGGCCGCTTCGGCGTGTCGTAGCAACCAGAGCATGGGAGCACTCTACGCCGGGGAGAGGTGAACGGCTCAGCGGAGGGTGATCCGCTGCCCGCGCCGCGCCGCGTCGTCCCGGGCGTCAGCCGATCAGCAGGTGACGCCCGAACACGCGCTGGAACGCTTCGTCGTCTCCATAGCGATCGACGCTCCAGCGCGGCAGCGTGAGATCTCCGTCGGCCTCCAGATGGAGGTCGACGCCGTGACCGTTGGCGTGCAGGCGGACCTCACGCACCGACTGGTCGCGGCCGCGCTCGAGATGCTCGGCCAGCCGCAGGATGAGGGAGCATCGATCGAGCAGGTCATCGTCACCGTCGCAGGAGAGCCCCGCCATCTCGCCGAGCTTCGCCGCCCCCTTTCGGTGATAGCGGCTGATCTGGGCGATCAGCGCCCGCTCGCGGGGGTCGAACCCGGGAAGGTCAGCGCTGACGATCAGATACTGCGAGTGCTTGTGATGGTCGTCGTAGGAGATCGTCATGCCGACGTCATGGAGCATCGCCGCGGCCCACAGCAGCTCCCGCTCGCCGGTCCCGGGCTCGAACAGCCCGCCGGCAACAAGCGAGTCGTGCATCTGCAACGACAGCTTGGCCACGTGCTGCGCGTGAGCAAGATCGTCCTCGTACTGAATCGCCAGGTTGCGCACGGCCGACCCGCGAACGTCGTCGAACAGCGGCTCGCCGTCGGCCAGCAACGTGCGGCCAAAGAAGACGCCCTCCCGCAGGCCGGCCTCGGTCGTGGCGATCCCGTCAAAGCCACCGAGCTCGATCACCGTCTGCAGCGTCAGCGCCGCTGCGAGGATGATGTCGCCGCGCCCCGGCTTGATGCCGGACACCGTGCCGCGCTCGGACGCGGGCAGCGCCGCGAGCGTGTCCACCAGCTCGGACATCACCGCCGAGGTGATGAGGAAGCCCTGCACGCCGATGTCGAGCTGCCCGGCAGCGCGCTGGGCGGCAGCCGCGAGGTTCCGGACCGCGCCCCCGAGTCCCACCAGCCGCGAGCCGCCGTCCGCCAACCATCCGATCCCGGACAGCGACTCGCGGACGTGACTGCGCACGCGCTGAAGCTCCTTTTTCTTGGCTGGGCCGGAGCCGGTCAGAAAGCGCTCGGTGAGCCGTACCGCCCCGAGCGGAAAGGACTCCATCGCCTGCGCGCGGCGGTCGGCGACCTGAACGAGCTGCAGGCTGCCGCCGCCGAGATCGACCACGACGCCGTCGGTCAGGGTCGTGGTGTTGACCGCGGCGATGTAGCCGTAGCGGGCCTCGTCGATCGCCGAGAGGACCTCGATGGTGAGCCCACTCGCCTCGCGGGCCCGGCGCAGAAACCCATCGCGGTTGCTGGCGTCGCGGATCGCGCTGGTGGCGATCGCCAGGACGTCGGCGTCGCCGAGTCTGTGGGCACGGCAGAACCGGGCGAACACCGCGAGTGTCTCCAGCCCGCGCTCGATCGCCTCGTCGCTCAGCCTGCCCGTGGCGCCGAGGCCCTCGCCGATCCGGACGGTCTCGTAGAGCTCGTCGGTGAGCTTCCACCAGGATCCCGGGACGTAGGTGAACACGACCAGGCGCCACGAGTTCGAACCCAGGTCGATCACCGCCACGTGCCGGTTGCCCTCGGCCATTTGCGCGGCCGCGCGCGTTGATCGCCAGCTCACGTCAGCATCATGGGTGCGGCGGCGGACGGCTCGCCGGCCAGAACTCCCGGTCCCGGCATCACAACTCGTTTACATCCATCCAGCTTCGTCCCTATTCTGCGCGGCGACACCGATGGCTTCCTTCGCAAACTTCCTCCGCGCCGGCGACCGCGAGTTCTTCGATCTGTTCGAGCGGGCCGGCGCCAACATCGTGCATGCCGCGCAATTGCTCGACGACATGCTCGCCTCCTTTCCCGAGAGCAAGGGGCTGTCGCGAGAAATCCTGATCTGCGAGCAGGACGGGGATCAGATCACCCATGAGGTGATCCGCCGGATCAACCAGACGTTCGTGACCCCGATCGACCGCGAGGACATCCTCGAGCTGGTGTCATCGCTGGACGACATAGTCGACTACATCGAGGAGGTCGCGGACTACCTCGGGCTCTACCGGATCGAGGCGCCGATGGTGCAGTCGCTGGCGCTGGCCCACGTACTGCGCGACGCCACGCAGCAGATCGCGCTGGCGATCCCGCTGGTTCGCGGTTTCAAGGACATCAGCCAGCACACCGTCGAGGTCCACCGGTTGGAGAACGAAGGAGATCGAATCTCACGAGAGGCAATTGCGTCTCTGTTCGAATCGGGGATCGACCCGATGGTGGTGATTCGCTGGAAGGACATCTTCGAGCGGCTCGAGAACGCGATCGATGCCACTGAGCATGCCGCGGACATCCTCGAGGGCATCGTGATCAAGAACGCGTAGCCGCGATGAGCGCTGACGTAATCCTGGTCATCGTCGTCGCCACCGCGCTGGCGTTCGATTTCACCAACGGGTTCCACGACACCGCCAACGTCGCCGCCACCGCCATCTCCACCCGCGCGATCGCCCCCAAGCCCGCGGTGGCCCTGGCCTCGCTGCTGAACTTCGCCGGCGCCTTCATCTCGCTGAAGGTGGCCGCCACGGTGGGCAAGGGCTTCGTCGACACCCACGCGGTGACCACGACGGTCGTGTTCGCCGGCCTCGTCGGGGCGATCGCCTGGAACCTGATCACGTGGTGGTGGGGGCTCCCCTCAAGCTCATCCCACGCGCTGATCGGCGGCTTGGTGGGGTCCGTCTGGGCGGCCCACGGCACATCCGCCGTGTCCGGAGACGGGTTGCTGGCCAAGCTGATCGTGCCGGCGATAGTCGCCCCCCTGGTGGCGTTCCTGGTCGCCGGCATCGCGATCCTGTGCGTCTACCGGATCGTTGGCCGGCTGCGGCCGGGCCCGGTCAGCCGCGGCTTCCGGCTCGGCCAGCTCGCCTCCAGCGGGTTGCTCGCGCTGTCCCACGGCACCAACGACGCGCAGAAGACGATGGGCCTGATCACGCTCGCGCTGGTCGCGCACGGTGACATCGCGGCCAAGTCGTTCAACGTTCCGACCTGGGTGGTGGTGGCCGCGGCCACGGCGATCGCGCTGGGCACGTTCAGCGGCGGCTGGCGGATCATCCGCACGATGGGGACCCGGATCATCAAGATGGATCCGGCCCAGGGGTTTGCCGCGCAGAGCGCCGGCGCGGCCGTGATCCTCGCGGCCTCGAGTGTCGGCTACCCACTGTCGACCACGCACGTCATCTCCGGCAGCATCACCGGCGCCGGTGCCGCCAAGCGGTTCTCCGCGGTGCGCTGGGGGGTGGCCGGGAACATCGTCGTCGCGTGGGTGCTGACGCTCCCGGCGGCGGCCATCTTCGGGGCTGCGGTATACGGCGTCTCGAGGCTGTTCGGCAGCGGCGCCACGGGGCCGGTGGTGATCACCGCGGTGATGCTCGCCGCGCTCGCCGCGGTGCTGGTCAGGCGGGTGCAGCAGGCCGCGCCGGCGGCGGTGACCCCGTGAGGACGGCGTTGATAGACACCGGCGCGCTGCTGAAGCTGCTGTACGCGTCGCTGGCCGCCGGGGTATCGGTGGCGGTCGTGTTCTCGCTGGCCGTGCTCGGGGTCACGCGCTCGAGCGACATGCGCCGCTCCGGCAGGGGCGCCGCGGCGAGCGCGTACGCTGCCCTAGCGGTGCTGGCTCTGGTGCTCGCGGCCGCGATCGTGGTCTACGGGCTCGTGCTGATGGCGCGCAAGCGCTGACCCTCCCGATCGCTCACTCGCGCGCAGCTCCCGCACCCTCGTGGTCGCGAAGGAAGCGGGCGGCGGTGATCACGGCCAGCGCGGTCATCAGCACGGCGCTGCCCACGCACCACTGGCAGATCGCCTTGATGGTGAACAGCTCACGGTAGGTGAGGTACATGCTGAAACCGAAGCCGATCAGGGCGATCGCGAAGGCGGTGCCGCGACCGAGCTCGGTGCGGATCGCCAGCGATCCGAGGATCCCGAGGTAACCGATGAGGCCCAGAACCGAAACCGGGACGCCGTCCAATTTGGCCCAGCGTGAAGCCTGGACCGTCTCGCAACCGCCGCTGGACAGGCACAGCACCTTTATGCCGGCGTAGTGCACGTAGCTCAGATAGCCCGCGTCGCCGATGCCGAGCAGGCAGAGAACGACGATCGCAATCTGAAGGCGGCGGTCGGATAGCGGCGCCTGCGGGACGGTCGCCTCGGCGACCGTCGTCACGCGGCAGCTTTGATCGGTGCGCTCACTCGGCACCGAGCCCGAGTTGCTCGGGTCCCTTGTTCGAATACGTGAGCCGGAAGTCGCGCAGGGCGTCGAACACGAGAGGGTTGAACGTCTTGCAACCGAGCACGTGGCCCCATGCGGTGGCAGCGACGTCGTAGGGCATGCCGGTCGGGTTCTGGAACAGCAGCAGGAACTGCTGAGGTGCCCATGTCCCGACGCTTTCGTTGAAGAGCGATTCGAGCTGCTTGACCTCCGCCGCCGGCAGCCCCGGTCGGTACTGGTATTCGATCCGGCCGTGCTCCATCGCGTGTACCAGGAATCCAATCTGAGGCGTGTGAGAGGGCGCGTATTCGCCGTCGGATGCAGGGGTCGGAAAATGGGCCCCGTAGCTCGGAGGGTTCGTCGGATAGTGAACCTTCGTGCCAGGATTCACGTGCGTGCGGTTGGCTGCGGTGCTCGCAACCGAATCGGGCGTACTGATGCTCGTGCAGCCGGCAGCTTTTGCGGCCTGCGCCAGGTTGCTGAGCTTCGGAGCCGGTAACTTCACCCCGTTTGCCGAGGGGTGAGTTGGAGCGGGGTTGGACCCGCCACCACCACCACCACCAGCCCCGATCGCGACGGCCACCGCCACGATCGCCACGACGGCCAGCACAACTCCGACGATCATCCTGAGCCGCCGCTGCTTGCGCGCATGCGCCGCCCGTTCCTTCTCCTCAGCGAGGCGGAGGGCGCGGGCCTGTTCCTTTTGCTCTTTACGCGAAGCCATCGACGAACAATTCTGGGCGAGCACTCAGCATCGCCTAACCAACGATTCCCCTGACGCGGAGGATAGCGACGACCAGCGCTGCAACGCCGCCCGCCAGGGCGATTACGGCGAGCAGCGCCGAGAGGATGCCGGCCGGCTGGCCCCCGGTCATCGCAGCGCGGCCTGGAGGGCCGCGGTGAACGCGTTCAGCCCGAACGTCCCTTCGAGCCGTGCGGCGATCCGGCCGTGGCGGTCGATGGTGAACAGCCAGGGCTCGGTGTGCAGATGGAACGCCTTGAGCTGCGAGCGCAGGCCGTGGCTCGGTTGATTGTCCGCGTAGACCTCCTCGTGGATGAAGGCGATCCTGTGGCCGAACGTGTGCTCGAGATCCACCGCGATGTCGGTGACCGGGCCGCACACCTTGGACATGCAGAGCTGCGGCGTTGAGAACAGCAGCGCGATCGGCCGCTTTCCGAGCACATCCTTGAACGAGACAGCGCTCATGTCGTCTGGTGGTACGCGAGTGGTCAGCAAGGCCGGGTTGCCGTGTGCCGAGGCCGGCGTGTCGGTCGCGATCGCGGGAGGCCGCTGCCCGACCGCGGGAATCGGCGAGGATGCCGCGACCGCAATCTCACCCGGAGCACCCACCAGGCCGCCGCTCGTGCGGCTCAGCGCCAGCACCGTGTAGGTGCCCTTGCTCGGCAGCTTCAAGTTCGTCGCGTAGATCGCCTGGATTTCTCCGGGCCCCGCGTTCTGCCGGCTGCGGTATGCCGCCGGAACCCCGAGCGGATCGGCCGGAGCGACATACGGGCCCTGGGCCGGGCGGTTGGGGCTGCGAGCGATGTAGAGGGCCGTCGGTGCGTACACGAACGCCCCCGCTTTCGTGGTCAGCGCAAAGGCGAAGCGTCGTGTCCCCGGGGTGAAGGTTCCGGTGGCGGCACCGAGCTGGGCGCCCTGCTGGACGCCCGAGGCGAGCTGTTGGAGTGTCTTGCCCGATGCGGCCGGGAACTGGGCCGCCTGGGGGCGCTCGGCGGGGCCGAGCTCGGCGACGGCCGGCGGCGGGGCAGCGGCGCTCGATGTGGTGGCGCTGGTGCTCCCGGTTGAGGTCGAATGGCTGCTCGAGGAGCCGCAGGCCGAGACGGCCAGTCCGGCGAGCAGCGCGAGCAGAGGGACGGCGCGGCGGGTGGGCTGGATGAGGGTCATTGCTCCAAGGACGCGATTGAGGTGGTTTGGCTTCCCGGCGCGCATCAGAGTTGACCGCTGACAGCGGCCACAGGCCGAGACACATGAAGGTAACCATCACCGCGAGCATCCATCGCCGTGACTCGTCCGCGTGCCGTACCGCAGAGCCCGCGGAGGCTACAGC
The DNA here is from genome assembly GCA_051001875.1 of Solirubrobacteraceae bacterium. Taxonomy (GTDB): domain Bacteria; phylum Actinomycetota; class Thermoleophilia; order Solirubrobacterales; family Solirubrobacteraceae; genus Palsa-465. The sequence goes on from JBPCMW010000021.1 coordinate 50,889, forward strand.
CGCGCAGCTTGGATTCCCGCTGTTTGCATGTAAACAACCTGTTACCGAGTCGTCCGAAAGCGCCGGTTCGCACCTACGCTCGATTCGAGTGCTTCGCATGTCGCCGCACGGGAGCGACGCGCAGACGGGGCTCCAGGCAGCTCCGCAGCGCTCGCAAAACCGGCTCCGGCTGGCGGTCATCGACCGCGATACGGGGTTCATCCAGGTCCTGGCCAACCGACTCGAGACGCTCGGGTGGGATCTGCGTGCCGTGTCCAGCGCGGTCACCATCGAAGCGCTGGTGGCGATGCGACTGAACGCTCATCGCGGCCACGAGCACGTGCTCATTACGTTTGCGCCGACGGCGAAGGGGGAGCCGTCGAACGGGAGCTTGCCGTGAGGTATCTCGGCTCGCCTGCTGAGACGGTCTGCAGCGGCGAGGCGATCGCCGCGTGAACGGTGACGCAGCGGCACAGGCCGATGGCGAGCGCCGCTGCATTCTGGCCATGGGGGGCGGCGGCTTCACCATGCAGGAACGCTCGCCCGCGCTCGACTCGTTCGTGCTCAGGCTGAGCGACCAGCCGGTCCCAAAGATCTGCTTTCTGCCCACCGCCAGCGGTGATCCGCGTGAGCAGGTCACGCGCTTCTATGAGCGCTTTGGGGATTGGCCGTGTGAGCCATCGATCGTGTCCCTGTTCAACCTCGGCCGGGACCGCATCGACCCGATCGCGCATCTGCTGTCCCAGGACGTGATCTACGTCGGCGGCGGCTCGATGCTGAACATGCTGGCGATCTGGCGTGAGCACGGGATCGACGCCGCGATGCACGAGGCGTGGAACCGCGGCGTCGTGCTGGCCGGGCTGAGCGCCGGCGCGATGTGCTGGTTCGAGGGCGCGATCAGCATGAGCGCAGGCGCGCCGGCATCGGTTCGCGGGCTGGGAATATTGCCCGGGAGCCTGTCCGTTCACCTCGAGGGCGAGGGCGAGCGGCTGCCGGCATTCTGCGATGCGGTGGCCTCAGGCGAGCTGCCACCCGGCTACGCGGCGGATGACGGGGCCGCTCTGCTCTACGCGGGAACGCGACTGCGCGAGTGCGTGGCTTCGCGCCGGGGTGCGCGCATCGTCCACGTCGCCCCGGATGGCGCGGGCGGCGCCGAGGAGACCGAGCTGGCGGTCAGGCTGCTGCCGGGCGCGAGTGAGCCGGGGCCACTGCGTTCCGGCGCCTACGGAGTTGCGGAGATGCGGGGGCTGCGCACCGGGCGCCACCGCTGGGACTGAGGTCCGATCACGCGCCCGCTTCAGCGCGCCGCCGGCGCAGCGTCACGGCCACGAGCGCGGCAGCGATCGCCGCGGCACCCAGTCCAAGGATGACCACCAGCACCGTGCTCGACGAGCCACCGCCCGAGCCCGCACCGGCAGGTACTCCGGCGACGCCCTTCAGCGGGTGCCCGTCCGCTTTGGCCAGGGCCGCGACCGCCACGATTGCGGCGCGGGCGAGGTCGTTGGACTGCGTGCCGGCGGGCTTGGGCAGCGAAGCCGCCGCCTTCTGGACTCCCGGGCCGAGGCCCTGCACGCCGTAGCCCGTGGACATCACCACCAGCAGCGGTTGCTTGCCCTGGAAGCTGATCTCCTGATCGAGGAAGTCGGCGTACTTCTGCGGCTTGCCGAACAGGTCGGGGATGACCCCAAGGTCGACCGGTGAGCCGATCAGGGCGACCTTCAGCGGAAAGCCACTCTTGGCCGTCGCCCTGGCTTCGGCCTCGAGGGTCTTCTGCATCGCCGCGGTCACCGGGGGAGAGTACGGGTAGAAGACGTTTTCCCCGAGCAGTACGTCACTGGCGGGGTCACCATCGGCTCGCGCCACGCCGCTGGTCAGCGAGGCGAGCAGCAGCGCGAGCATCATCGCCGCGGCAAGGGTCCGGACACTCGGCTGCCGCCTGTCGGTGGTGAGCCGAGAGGCCATCGCGCAGAGATTAGAGGCCAGGGGGGAATAAGTACCGGGGATGCGGGGGGACGAACGCTCCGACCTCGAGCACGATCTCGGCGTGGAGCGCCAGGGGGATCCGGCCGGGAGCCCGTGTCCACCGTCGTCCACCGACGTAGGCTCGGACACGTCCTGGAAATCCGGCCAGGCGGTGCGCGGACAGCGGCTGGCCCCACACCGCGAACAGGCCGCCACGGACCGGCTACGCCGCGTGCGCCGGCTGGCTCAGGATCACCATTTCACGCCGCTCGGTCGCGAGCTCGACGTCCCGGGCGCGGCCGCCGAGAGCCTCCCATCCGGTCGTCACGTCGCCGCAGAAGCTGTCCAGGAAATCGTCGCTGTGGAGCGGGTCGTGGTGGAACAGCAGGAGCCGCTGCGCAGCCACCCGGTGACCGAAGGCGAGTGCGTCGGACAGCGGTGAGTGTCCCCACCCCAGATGGCTCTGGTACTCCTGATCGGTGTACTGACAATCGTGGATCAGCAGGGAGGCGCCGTGGGCCAGTTCGAAGCCGGAGATCCAATCCTCGTCGAGATCGGCCAGCGGCGCGCCCAGTCCGGGTTCGTGATCGGGGATGTAGCAGAGGGTGGTGCCGTTGTCCTCGATCCGGTAGCCGAGCGTGGGACCACGGTGGTTGACGGCCTGGGCGCGGACCTTGGCCGGGCCGATCTCCCATTCGACCGTCTCGGCCTCCCGGAACGAGACTAGCGACGGGAGCTCGCGCACCTCGACGGGAGCGAGGGGGGCCGAGATGTACCGCGCGATCCGGTCACGCAGGGAGGCCTCGGGTGAGGCGGGTCCCCAGATTGCGATCTCCGACTCCGGGCGAAACGCGGGCGCGAAGAACATCAGCCCCTGGATGTGGTCGAGGTGCAGGTGGGTGAGCAGGATGTGAATCGGCTGCTCCACCCGCCGCAGGGCCAGGCCGAGGTTGCGGATGCCGGTGCCGGCATCGAGGATCAGCGTGCTCCCGTCCGACAGCGTCACCTCGACGCAGGAGGTGTTGCCTCCGTAGCGCATCGTCTCCGGTCCCGGCGCGGGAATCGACCCGCGGGCTCCCCATACCTTGATCCTCATTCGCTCTCTCCCTGCTGGTTGTCCGTGACCGGCCAGAAAAACACGATCGCTCCACTCGAACCGCCCGGCCCGACGATCGGGATTGCACTCGCGGCCACGTCCCGATGACCCCGCGTGGTGGCGACCGTGAACACGCCGTGAAAGGGCTGGTTCTGACGCACGGCAACGGTGGCGGGGAGGCCGTCGTAGGGCAGCGGCATGCCATCGGCGCCGAACGGCCCGAACCGGCTCGTCCACTGCTCGGCGGACATCCTGCCGCTCTCCTCGAAGCGCGTGCCGAGCATCACCGCCGCCGCCTCGTTGTAGTAGAGAAGCATCCCGGGCTCACCCACCAGGAACGCCGGCGTGGAGATGCTGGCGAGGAGATTGCGAGCCAGAATCAGCTCGAGCGGCCGCTGGGCGCTCATTCCGCAGACTCTAGTGTGGGAACGAGCCGGGAGGTTGCGTGAGGTTCGTCACTATCCTCCGAGGCCGTGGCGGGGCAGAAGTCAAAACGACGTTCACGTAAACGGCGCAGCCCGAGTGCGGCGCCGCGCGCGGTCCCTTCGGCGCGGCGTGAGCAGCGGGCCGAGCAGCTGGCACAACGCAAGGCCGTGCACAAGAACCAGCGGCGGCGCGAGCGGCGGCAGCTGGGGACCGAGGGCGAACGGCCCCCGAGCCCGTTCGGTGGGCTGCCGGTTTCCGAGACCGCCATCTTCGTGGGCGCAATCGGTGCGGTCGTCGGCTTTATCCAGGGCGGCGGCGTCGCGCTCGTCGTGGGACTGATCGTCTGCACGCTAGGCGTCGTCGAGGTGACCGCGCGCGAGCACTTCTCCGGTTTCCGCTCTCACGCCTCGTTGCTCGCGGCAATCCCGGCGGTCGCGGCCGGAATCGCGGTCGTGCTGGTGTTCGGGCAACCCCGGCAGCGCTCGATCGTGCTGCTCGCGGTGGTTCCGGTGTACGGAATCGTGTTCTGGCTGCTGCGCAAGCGCTTTCTCACCGCGCGGCAGGCTCGGATCGCTCGGCCGCCTGTCCCCCGAAGCTGACGTCGAGCTCGGGCGCAGGCACGGTCGGCAGCCGCAGGCGGAACACGGCCCCTCCGTCCGGGGCGTTGACCGCCGAGACAGATCCGCCGTGCTGCGCGGCCACCTGCCGGACGATGGCCAGGCCCAGGCCGCTTCCCTGACGCCCGCGGGAGTTGGCGCCGCGGAAGAATCGATCGAACACGTACGGAAGATCCGCTTCGGAGACCCCGGATCCGTGATCTCGAACCCGCACTCCGTCGCCGTCGACCACGACCTCGATCGGGCCTCCGGGCGGCGAATGGCGCGCCGCGTTGTCGAGCAGGTTGTTGACCGCCCGTCCGAGACGGTCGGGCACGCCTTCAACGATCACCGGGGCCAGCGAGGCCTGGAACTCGACCTCCGGGGCATTGCGACGCGAGCGCGCCAGCGATTCCTCGACGATGCGGTCCAGCCGCGTGTCCTCGGTTTCGTCCGGCGGCAGATCCCCGCGGGCCAGCTCGATCAGGTCACCGACAAGCGCGCTGAGCTCCTCGCTCTGCTCGACGACGTCGCCCAGGAGCCGGCGACGGTCCTCGTCACCGAGCTCGCCACCGGCGAGCAGAACCTCGATGTTCGTGCGCAGGCTCGTGACGGGCGTCCGCAGCTCGTGGGAGGCATCGGCCACCAGCTGGCGCTGGGCCCGGACCGACTCGTCGAGCGCGGCACGTGAGCTCTCCAGCCGCTCGAGCATGTGGTTGAACCGGGTGGCGAGCTGGCCGACCTCATCATCGGCGTGGATTCGCAGGCGATGCGAGAGATCGTCGGTCTGGCCGATCTGCTCGGCCGTTTGGGCAACTTCCGCCAGCGGGGCCAGCACCCGGCGCGCGGCCAGGCGGCCCAGCGCGGCGGCCAGCGCGATACCACCCGCGCACAGCAGGACGAGGATCAGCCTCAGGTGCGAGAGGATGCGGTCGACGGACTGCAGCGGGCGAGCGAGCTGGACGGCCACCGGCTGGCCGGTTCGGACCGCATCGTGAAAGCTGTAGATGCGGAGGTGGCCGCCCTGGACGGTGACGTCGGCGAACGCGCTGAACTGGTGACCGGCGGCCACCGAGGTCGTCGCGGGGTCGACCGGCAAGGTCAGGCCGCCGACCTTCTGCATCACATTCCCGCTCGGGTCGACGATCTGGGCGTAGGGCGCGCGACCGCCGAGGCTGGCCGGGGGGGCGGGAAACTCGCCACCGAGGGCAAAGCCTCCCTGCTGCTGGACCAGCACGGCCTGGGCGCGCAGCGCGTCGTCGACCTGGCCGCGCAGTTGGCCGCGAACCACGACGTAACACACGACGACCGCCAGCACGACCGCGACACCGAACGCCGCGGCGGCCACCAGGGCAAATCTGTGGCGGAGTGGCATCGTCTAGTCCCGGAGTACGTAGCCGGCGCCGCGCACCGTATGCAGCAGGCGTGGCTCGCCACCGGACTCGGTCTTGCGGCGCAGATACCCCATATACACGCCGAGCGCGTTGGAGGTGGGACCGAAGTCGTAGCCCCACACGTTCTCGAAGATCGTCGAGCGGGTGAGCACCTGTCGCGGGTGGCGCATGAACAGCTCCAGCAGGAGAAACTCGGTCTTCGAGAGTTCGATCAGCCGATCGTCGCGCCGCACTTCATGCGCGACCGGATCGAGCACCAGGTCCGCGTAGCGCAGCGTCTCGCCGTCGTCCGCTCCGTCTCCGGTGCGTCTCAGCAACGCGCGCAGCCGCGCCTGCAGTTCCCGGAGGGCGAACGGCTTGACCAGATAGTCGTCGGCGCCGACATCGAGACCCTTGACCCGGTCGTCGATCGCATCCCGCGCGGTCAGCATCAGAACTGGCGTCCGGTCTCCGGCCTGGCGCATGCGCCGGCACACCTCGAGTCCGTCAAGCCGCGGCATCGCGACGTCGAGAATCACCGCGTCAGCGGGGTCCCGGGACTGGACGTCGAGCGCCTCCTCGCCGTCTTCGGCCAGCTCCACCTCGTAGCTGTCGAGGCGCAGCGCCCGCTCGAGCGCCCGCCTGACCGCCGGTTCATCATCCACCACCAGAACGCGCGCCATACCGAAATCATGGCGGGTGGCCGTAAAAGTTGGCGAAGAACTCCTGCTCAGCCCAGGTCAACCAGCAGCGGAGCGTGATCGGAGGGCTTCGACCCCTTGCGGTAGTTGCGGTCGATTTCGCAGGCGCGCAGTTTCGCCGCCAGGTCGGGGCTGAGGAGGGCGAGGTCGATGCGCAGGCCGAGCCCGCGGTGGAAGTGGCCTGCCCGGTAGTCCCACCAGGTGAATTGCGGCTCGTCGGGGTGCACGGCTCGGTAGGCGTCCACCAGTCCCTGGTCCAGGATCTCCTGCAGCCGCCCCCGCTCCCGTGGCGTGACATGGGTGGAGCCGACGAACAGGGCCGGGTCGTGGACGTCCCGGTCCTCCGGCGCGATGTTCATGTCCCCGGCGATCATCATGGGTGCGCGGCGAGATGCGCCTGCGCGCGCGGCGATCGCGTCCAGGAATGCCAGCTTGCGCGGAAACTCGGGGCTGTCCAGCGCGCGACCGTTGGGGACGTACACGCTCGCGCACCGGATCCCCGCGACCGTCGCTTCGCACCAGCGCGCTTCGGATGGCTCCGGCTCGCCCGGGAGCCCGAGCAGCGGATCCGCCAGGTCGTGTTCGGACCGCGCTAGCAACGCCACGCCCGCCCAGCGGCCCGCCGAGTGATGAACGCCGTGGTATCCGGCATCAGCCAGCTCAGCGTCCGGGAAGCCGTCAGGTGCGCATTTCGTCTCCTGCAGGAAGACCACGTCAGGCTGGTGCTGGGCCAGGAACTCCAGAACGCGTGGGAGCCGCACGCGCAGCGAGTTGACGTTCCAGGTGACGAGCCGCACGCCCGACAGGGTGCCACGCCCGTCAAAATCCTTCGGGATGCCCCAGGAGAAGCTCGGCAAATATCGCTCCAAGCGCGACTTCGACGCAACCGCCGAACCTGCGGGCATCGAGCAGTCAGACGGGGGGGAGGGCCACCGGCGGTTCGTCGTGCAGGAGCACCACGCCACCCGACTGCACTGGGACCTGCGGCTCGAGCATGATGGTGTGCTCGCCTCATGGGCGATCCCCAACGGCATTCCTCCCGATCCGCATGAGAACCGTCTCGCCGTTCACACCGAGGATCACCCGCTCGAGTACCTCGAGTTCGAAGGCGACATCCCGCGCGGGGAGTACGGCGCCGGAACGATGCGGATCTGGGATCGCGGGTCCTACGAGCTGCACAAATGGGAGCCGCGGAAGGTGGAGGTGACGTTCCACGGCGAACGCCTGTGCGGCCGCTACGGCCTGTTCCCGATTGGTCGCGATGGCGCGGCCGAGAAGGACTGGATGATCCACCGCATGGATCCGCCCTCCGATCCCGGGCGAGCGCCGATGCCTGAGCGCATGCTGCCGATGCTGGCGCGCGCCGGGAAACTGCCGCCGGACCCCGACAACTGGTCCTTCGAGGTCAAATGGGATGGCGTGCGGGCGATCGCCTACGTCCAGCCGGGACGGCTCCGTCTGGAGAGTCGCAATCTGAGAGAGATCACCGACGCCTATCCGGAGGTCCGCGGGCTGCTGCTGGATCTCGGGATGCGCGACGCGGTGTTCGACGGTGAAATCGTGGCGTTCGACGAGGACGGCCGCCCGAACTTCGGTCGGCTGCAGCACCGGATGCACGTCAGCTCACCCACAGCCGTCCGCCGGCTGGCCGCGAGCACGCCGGTCGTCTACGCGATCTTTGACCTGCTCTACCTGGACGGCCATTCGCTGCTGGCCCTTCCCTATCGGGAACGCCGGCGGCGGTTGGACGACCTCGGGGTCGCGGGCTCGGCGTGGCGCGTCCCGGCGGCCCACCCTGGGATGGGCGCGCGCTTGCTCGAGGCCACGCGCACCCAGGGGCTGGAGGGGATCGTCGCCAAGCGCCTCGACGCGACGTACGAGCCCGGCCGGAGGACCGGCGCGTGGATCAAGATCAAGAACACCCGTCGCCAGGAGCTCGTGATCGGGGGGTGGATCCCGGGCGAAGGGCGTAGAACCGATCGGATCGGCGCTTTGCTCATGGGCTACCACGAAGCGGGAAGCTTCCGCTACGCGGGCCGGGTCGGCACGGGCTTCACCGAGGCGACGCTGGGCGAGCTGGCGGCGGCGCTGGCCCCGCTGCGCCGCGACGGTAGCCCGTTCGACTCGGGGCCAAGGCTCCCGCGCGAGGCGGTCTTCGTCGAGCCATGCCTGGTGGCCGAGATCGAGTTCACCGAGTGGACCTCGGACGGCGTGATGCGCGCACCCTCGTTCAAGGGCCTGCGAGAAGACAAGTCTCCACGCGACGTCGCGCTCGAGAGCGATGGGGAGCCCGAAGGCGAATCCGCGGTGGCGCCCGATTCTCCAGCGGCGCTGTTCGACGAGGTGCAGGAGCTTCCCGACGGCGGCCTCGCCGTGCTGGTCGACGGACGGCGCCTGAAGCTCTCCAACTGGAACAAGGTGCTGTATCCCAAGGTCGGCTTCGCCAAGGGCGATCTGATCAGCTACTACGCCCGGGTCGCGCCGGCGGTGCTACCCCACCTGCGTGACCGCCCGCTGACGCTGAAGCGCTATCCGAGCGGCGTGGAGGGACAGTACTTCTACGAAAAGCAGTCACCGTCGCACCGGCCCGACTGGGTGCGGACCGAGCAGATCGGGGACATCAACTTCACCTTGGCGCAGGACAGGCCCACGCTGGTCTGGCTGGGCAACCTCGCCGATATCGAGCTGCACACCTCGCTGGCGCTGGCCGATGCACCGGAGCGCCCGACGATGCTCGTGTTTGACCTCGATCCCGGCCCGCCGGCCGGGATCATCGAGTGCGCCCAGGTGGCCCTGGTCCTCAACGGTCTGTTCGGTCAACTGAAGCTGGAGAGCTTTGTCAAGACCTCTGGCTCCAAGGGGATGCAGGTCTACGTGCCGCTGAACACGCCGACCGACTACGAGGAGACCAAGCCGTTCGCCCGACGGATCGCCGAGCTGCTCGAGCAGCGGATGCCGGAGCTGATCGTCTCCCGGATGACCAAGAAGCTGCGGCCCGGCAAGGTGCTGGTGGACTGGAGCCAGAACGACAACCACAAGACAACCGTCAACGTCTACTCGGTGCGCGCGCGTGAGCGGCCCACCGTCTCGACGCCGCTGGCCTGGGACGAGGTTCGGGCCGCACACGACGCGGGAGCGCCGGAGCGGCTGAGCTTCGATACCGAACAGGTGCTGGCCCGGCTCGAGACCCAGGGCGACCTGTTCGCGCCGCTCACCAGCCTCAAGCAGAAGCTCCCGCCGCTGGGATGAAGTGTGGCGTTGCGCACGCGCCGCGCAGAAGCTGCCAGCGTGGTCCGCGCCGCTCTAGGATGATGCCGACGATGGACCCGATCACCCTGCGAAACCGACTTCTCGTCGCCACCGGTATGTGGAAGGAAGCGATCGGCGAGCCGCTTCCCCGGATCGAGCCGGGGGATCCCGCCCACCAGATCCAGAGCTTCGAGCTGAAGCTGGTGAACCGGCTGTGGGAGATCGCCACCGCGGAATCGGCTCGCGAGATCGCTGATCGCACCTGGGATCTCGTCCACGACCGACCGGACACCGATCCGGTCAAGCGCCGGGTGGTCGAATGTCACGAGGCGCTGGCGCGGATGACGCGGCTCGGCGACTGAGCCCCGAGGCCAGCGCCGAGCCCCCTTAGACCCCGCTTCGAGCAGGCTCGCTAGTGGTCGACAACGCAAATGCGTTCAGGCTGCGCGGGGGAGTCGGTCTTGCTCGGTGAGTCTGGCGAGGTACTCGTTGAGGTCGCGGCGGGTGTAGCGCCAGTCGATCGGCTTGGCGACCTTCTGCCACTCCGTTTGGAAGCGGATGATCCGATCATCGAGCTCGGCGAGGCTGGCGAAGTGGCGCGGTGTGAGGGCTTTGCGTTGCAGGATCGAGAAGTAGATCTCGATCTGGTTCAGCCACGACGCGTGCACGGGAAGGTGGACGAGAATCAGGTTCGGCCATGCGCTTTGGAGGCGCTCGATTGAGCGGTTGCCGGCGTGCGAGCTGCCGTTGTCCACGACCCAGAACACGCGCTGAGCGGACTTGTAGGGCTCGGTGCTCATGACCTGCTCGACGAGGCGACCAAACGGCTCGATCCCGGTCTTCGCTTCGCAGCGTCCGAACAGGCCACGTCGGGGGTCATGGACGTCCATCGCCGCGAGATACGCCATCGTCCCATGCCGCGTGTACTCGAACTCCCGCAGTCCCTGGCGTCCGGGTCCGGGAGCGACCGGGTCATGGCAGCCGAGCAGCGCCTGCAGCTGGCTTTTCTCATCGGCGCTGATCACGTAATCGCCGGGATGCAGGCGTTTGCCCTCCCAGCGACGCTCGTAGAGATCGAGTACCCGGCCGGCTTTCTCGGCGAAGTTCGGGTCGCGCGGGAAGATCCACGAGCGCCACGCCCACGGACGAATCGCGTCTGCCGCGAGATACCGCCAAACCGTCGTGCCGGAGATCTCACAGACGATCCCGCGCTGGACCGCCTCCTGGGCGATCTCAGCGCTCGACCAGCGCGACAGCGGCCGACCGGACTCGGCCGGCAGCTCGCACGCCAACGCCTTGATCTCCGCGACCTGCGCGGGGGGAAAACGACCGCGGCCGACCCGGCCGTGG
>JBPCMW010000022.1:0-10056 GCA_051001875.1 Solirubrobacteraceae bacterium
TGCTGCCGGCATGGGCGGCCTCGCCGGCCGCGCGGTGCCGGACGGGGGCGCGCCGCCGCGCGTCACGCCAGATGAAGAGCGAGATGCCGGTCAGCACGATGATCGCGCCGACGCCGATCGCGATCGCGCTACTGCCGCTCAGGCCGCTGCCGGTCGAGGGGGTGGTGACGGGGGGCGCGATCACAGGCGCGGTGCTTGTCGGCGGAATCTGACCCGTCGGGGGCGGTACTCCGGGCGAGAACGGACTACCCGTCGCACCGGCCGCCCCCGGGGACCCGGCTGACCCCGTGGACCCGGCCGCCGCCGCCACCTCAGGCGGCACCAGGCACAGCAGGGCTGCCACCAGAACCAGGACCGACCGCAGAACCGACTGCCGGCGCATCACGACTCGAGCTAACGCTCTGAGGAGAGCGGCTGCTCCATCGCCTTGGTGCTAGGCGGCGTGACGTACGGCTGCTCGGGCTCCTGGTGCTCCTCGTGGTAGACGCTCTCGGCGTTGACCGCCCAGATGTCGTGGTTGGTGCCGAGCAAAATGTTGTCCACGGCGCGCATGGCGGTCAGCATCGAGTGGTCGGAGTTGTTGTACCGGTGCAGCCCGTTGCGGCCGACCTGGATCAGGTTCGGCACGCCCTCGAGCCAGCCGCGGATCACCGCGATCCGCTCGGCGTACTCGGCGTCGTAGATCGGATACGCCTTGTGCACGCGAACGGTGAAGCCGAACTTGATCTTCTGGTGCGTGACCAGGCCGAGCTGCTTGATCTCACGCGTGGCCAGGGCGACCAGGGCGTCGTCGTCCATGTTCCAGAGCTCGTCGCCCTCGAAGCAGAAGTACTCCATCCCGATCGAACCGTCGGTCTCATTGGGCACCATCCAGGGGCTCCATGAACGGAAGTTCTGGATCCGGCCCACGGTTACGCCCGGCTCGTGGATGTAGATCCAGTTGTCCGGGAACAGCTCCTCGCCGTCGATCACCAGCAGGACGGTGAGGAAGTCCCGGTAGCGCAGGCCGCGAGCGGCGTCGCGGACCTCGCCCGGCGCGTCCGGCTCGGCGATCCCGACAGTCGTTCGCAACGGGAGCGAGGAGATCACGTATGACGGCGTCAGCGTCTCCCCCCCGGCCACAACCTCGGTCAGGCGCCCGGAAGCCGGGTCGACCCGCAGCCGCGTGACCGGCGCATTCATCCGCACCTCGCCGCCGTGCGCGTGAATGTCGTCGCGCATCTGCTCCCACATCTGCCCCGGGCCGTAGCGGGGATAGTTGAACTCGGAGATCAGTGACTTGATCTTGTTACCGCGGTTGCCGAAGAAGGCCGACTTGGCGGCGCTGAAGAACGACAGGCCCTTGATGCGCTGCGCGGCCCACTCGGCCCGGATCTCGTTGGTTGGTACGCCCCACACCTTTTCTGTGTAGGACTTGAAGAACTGGTTGAACAGCCAGCGACCGAAGCGGTTGGACACCCACTGCTCGAACGTGTCCTCGCGGCCCTTGGGCTTGACCGCCGCGACCAGGTAGGAGAGCAGCGCCTTGGTCAGGTCGACCGGACCGAGTTTCTTGATCACGTCCATGCCCTGGAGCGGGTAGTCGAGGAACTTCCGGTGCCAGTAGATCCGGGACTGGCGGGGCCGCTTGAGGAACTCCTCTTTCATGATCTCGTGCCAGAGGTCGTCGACCTCTTTGACCTTTGTGAAGAAGCGATGGCCGCCGAGGTCGAACCGGTACCCGTCTCGGATCTCGGTGCGGGCGATGCCGCCGACCTGATCGGTCGACTCGAGGACGATCACCGGCTTCCCCTGCTTGGCCAGCAGGTATCCCGCGGTGAGGCCGGCGGGACCGCCTCCGAGCACGACCACGGGGCGCTCCGGAGTGATATCCGCGCCCAACCCGGGATTATCTGTGGAAGGAGTTTCGCTCATGTCCGGCTCGTCACGCGACCTTTTTGTAGAGGACGGCGCTGTCGCCGACGCAGCAGGCACCGCGGTAGTTGTGCGGAGCCGACCAGACCTGCCGGAGACCCCGATCGGCCGAGAGGATGGCTCCCCACTGTGCAGAGCGCCGCCGCACAAGCTGTGTCCACGGCGCCTCCCAGCTCTTGGCGCCCTCCGTCAGCGGGCGCACGAACAGGATCTGCTGACCGGGCTTGAGACTAGCAACGAGGGGAGCGAGCGTGGCCTGCGGGTTGGCGTCGCGCAATCGCGGCAGGGCGCGTACCCAGTTCATCGATTGCGGGTCGGTGGAGCGTCCGGTCACGTCAGCGAACTGCAGCCCCGACGGCAGGTAGTACCAGGCGAGCGGTACCTGCTCAGGCTGGCCCACGATCACGAGATCACCGTGACGCAGATACGGGGCCATCTCGCCGCTCACGTCGCGCATGTCGCTCTTGTACTGGGGAGTGAACGATGAGGGGTTGGCCCAGAAGATGATCACCAGCACGACGGCGATCAGGCCGACGCCCCGTGCCCGCGCCATTCCCCACGCGGCCAGGAGCAGCAGCGCGCCCAGGATCGGCGCGAAGTAGCGGTACTGCCAGGCGGGCGAGAAGCGGGACACCAGCCATCCGAAGGCAAGCGTGCCGGCCGGGAAGATCATCAGCACCCACATGGTCAGCCCCTCGCGTGAGCTCCGTCGTCCGTGCACCCACAGGGCCGCCAGGCCGATCGCGGCGGCGAGGACGAGCGCGGTCGTGGCTCGGTCGCCGCCCATCAGGTTGCGCGAGATCTGCACCGGGGCGCCGAAGTTGGGAGCCGAGTCCCACGGAGACCCGGTGTGGGCGGCTTGATAGAGCAGCGTGGGCACCCAGGGGAGGTAGAGCACCGCCGCAGCGCCGAACGAGAACAGCGCGTCACGCAGCAGGGGCCGCCGGTCGTCGCTGTTGAAATAGATCGGGATCAGCGCCAAGGCCGCTCCGACGCCGAAGAAGATCCCCCAGGCGTGCGTGTACAGCATCAGCGTCTGGCAGATCGTGAACAGGATCAGGTACCGGCGTCTTCGGTAGATGAAGCCGTAGATGAACCCCAGCGTGGCCAGCAGGCCCAGCAGGGTCATCAGCGTGTACATCCGCGTCTCTTGGCTGTAGGCGGTGAGAAACGGATTGAAGGCGAACAGAACGGCCGCGATCAGCGCGGCGCGGAGCCCGAACAGGCTCCAGGCCACCCACGCGCCGATCGGTACGGTCAGGGCCCCGAAGATCAGCGACAGCGAGTGGGTCGCGCTTTCGCTCGACCCGGCGACGCTCATCCACACGTGCAGCAGCAGGTAGTAGAGCGGAGGCGAGCCGTCATGGCGCAGCACGCCCGGAATCGCGGTCAGCGAGTGCGAGGAGATCCCCACCGACAGCGCCTCGTCCATCCAGAACTGGCCGCTCAAAAAGCGCGTGCGGAGGAACACCGAAAGCAGCGTGAGCAGCGCCACGGCTCCTCCGGCGGTGAGCCACCGGGGGTAGCGCTCGATCCACGACGGCGTGCGCATATCGAACTCGGGTACGGCCCGGCGGGGTGTGGTGACGGTGGCCATCACCGGATCAGGTTAGTGGGCGCAGTGCTCATAGACCCGGAAAGTCCGGACGGTGCTCACCAGTTGGTAATGCGTGGCTGGCCAGGTGCGCAGCAGTGGCAACAGGTGGGCGTGGCGCTGGGCGCGCGTCTGGAAGACGACGTTGGGAGCGGGGGGAGGTGGTGCCGAAGCGGAAACCGGAGACGCCTCGACCTGGAGCGTGTGGACCCCGAGGTTCCAGGCCAGCATCGGCACCTGGAAGCCCTCGGTCATCACCGTCCCGCACCGCCGGACGGCCGCCGGGCCGCCGGCCCGGCTCACCGCCTTCGCGATGTCGTCTCGCAGATGGGCCTGGTAGGTCAGTGAGCGGTGGGTGCGTTGGATGTCGATCAGATTGTTCCCGACCCAGTTCGGGAGCAGCAGGAAGACCACGGCCACCAGGGCGACCGCTCCCCAGCGCACCGAATTCACCGCCCGGGGGCCGCCCGAGCGCAGCGGCGCCACGTAGCGCGGCAGGGCGCGTCCCAGTTCCAGCGCGAGCCAGCCCCAGCCCACGCCGCCGGCGATCTCGATCAGCGCGGCTCCGAGCACCAGATACCGGTTGTTTCCCGAGAACCCAGCCTGGGTCATGATCGCGACCACGACCCACCAGGCGGCGCCGAGCACGCCGGCGATGATGACTCCCGCTTGAGCGCGCTCACGAACCGTCGACAGCGCCCAGCTGCCGCGCGCGCGCTGTCCTCGCCACAGCAGGAGCCCAGCGGCCCCCACCGCCAGCGCGGTGAAGATCTTGATCCGCAAAAGCACCGTCGGCCAGGCATGGTCGGCGAGCTCGGTGCAGAACGGGCACTTGGCGAACGCCGGGCTGTTCGAGCGCGGGTGGTGGGCCCGGTTGACCCCTCGCAGGAAGTGACCCGAGCCCCAGTACTCGGGCAGGAACCAGAGGATCGGGATCAGCACGAACAGCGCGGCGACCAGTTTTCGGGCCTCCGGGTCCTTCCACCACAGCCACAGGCCGTAAGGACCCCAGAACAACCAGATCTCGGGACGATCAAGCGCAGCCAGGAAGCCGATGGCAAAGGCCTGGCGGCGCGCTCCGTCGAGATGGCGGTCGACCGCGATCAGGACGAGCGCCGTCATCAGGCCCTCGGAATAGCCCAGCCCGTTGTCGCTGATGAAGCCGCCGGAGAAGGCCAGGCCGGTCGCGGCGATGAGGCCGGCCAGCAGCGCCGGCCCCAGGGCCGTCAGGCCTTCCGCGCCCGCTCGCTCGTCCACGTCGCCGGCGAGGAGAGCGCCCAGCTGGCGCGTGAGTCTCACGCACACCTTGAACACCATCGCCACCGACATGACCGCTCCGGCCCGGGCCACGACCAGCCACAGGTCGGGCGCCGCCTTGCCGAACGGGGCGAACAGCGTGGTGAAGACCACCGGCAACGGCTTCCACGACGGACCGCCCGTGGTCTGAAGCTTCAGGTGCACGATCTCCCGTCCCCAGAGGAGCCACGCCCACGGGTCGTAGCTGGGAGTGGACGGGAGCAGCAGCGAGAGTGCTCCGACCACGAGCGCCAGGCCGGCGAGGGCGAAGTACAGCCTCGCGCCGCTCGGGCGCGCGTTGATTGCCGCGGGGTGGCTTCTACGCTGGGCGGCCGCGGCCTCCGCAGTCAGCTCGGCAGTGGGAACGGACACGGGCAGATCTCTGGCTGGTGCCGCGCTCAATGGGCTTGGGCGATGCGCGGCAAGACGCACACGAGCCCGCGCACGTTGCACGGGCAGGGTCGGGCATTCTAGTGGGCCCACGACCAATCGCGCTCAGCCACCGGGGCGGATCGCGCTCAGCCACCGGGGCGGATCGCGCTCAGCCCCCGCGACCGATCGCGCTCAGCCGAGCGCAACGCGGCGCTTGAGGGCGACGATCCGCCGGTAGGAGGCCAGGGCCTCGCCCCGCTTCAGGGCGCCGCTGGCCAGAGCGCGCTGCAACGCAGCCAGTTCGCCGGACGCCGAATCGGTGTACAGCAGGACGTCCGCGCCGGCTCGCGCGGCCAGCACGCCGGCAGTGACCTCGTCGTGCCCGGTCGGCGTGCCGAGGGCGTCGGTGATCGTCACTCCAGCGAAGCCGAGGCGGTGTCGCAGCAACCCCTGGACGATCGTCCGGGATAGAGCCGCCGGCGTCCCGCTGCTGTCGTAGTCCGGAAACCCGGCGGTGGACAGCAGGACGGCGTCCAGGCCCCGCGGTATGAGGGCTCGATAGGGCTTGAGCGCAGCGTCACGCTGAGCTTTCGAGGGGTGCAGCTCGTCAAGCTTGTTGTCGGTGTCCACGGCGGCCGAGCCCACGCCGGGGAAGTGCTTGGCCGTAGCGGCGGTGCGAGCGTTCTGCAGCCCGAGCGCGAACGGCGTCGCGTACTTGGCCACCGCGTCGGCGCTGAACGAGAAGGCTCGTCCCTGGCGCCAGATGAATGCTCCCGGGAAGGTCGGCACATCGACCACCGGAGCGAGGTTCCAGTTGATACCGAGACCCTTCAGGTAACGCCCGGTTGCCCGGCCTTCGCTGAACGCGAGTGAGGTGCTCCCGGAAGCGGCGATCTGTGGGGGCGAGCGATCGGGCGGCCCGTTGCGCAGGCGTTTGACCTGGCCGCCCTCCTGATCGATGGCGATCAGCAGCGGCGGATTGCCGCCGGCGCGGGCGGCGCGTTTCAGCGAACCGGTCAGCACCCGCAACTGCGCCCGGCTGACGATGTTCGACCCGAACAGGATCACCGAGCCCACGCGTCCCGCCCGCACGCTTCGCAGCAGAGAGGCGTCCGGTTGGGTGCCCGTCATCCCAACCATGATCCGCTGGCCCAGCAGCCTCGTGTCGGAGACCGGGGGAACGGCCGGCGGGTGAGGCACAGCGCTGGCGACGGCCCCGCCGACGAACGTCAGCGCGGCGATCAGCGCGAGCTTCAGCACTGCTTATCCCTTCACGCCCTGGGAGAGGCAGTCCTCGATCGGCTGCAGCTCGGAGTCCGGAGCGGTGCCCGGATACACCAGGACGCTGCCGATCACCTCTGCGCCGGGCGTGTGCCCTGAGATCTGCTGGTCTTGTGCGGCGCCGGGCGTGGGCGTGAACGTTGCCGCGACCTGGTTTGGGGCTGCACCGACGAGTAGGTCAGTGGTGCCGCGTTCGGTCACCGGCAGGTGCGTCGCCTCCAGGCACTTCAGGTATTTGAGACGGGGGTCGTCGACCACGCCGCGCGCGCCTGACTTGTGCGAAGAGACATTCCCGGCCCCCGCCTGCGGCTTGGTCGTGGACCCGCACGCGGACAGAGTGAGCGCGGCCAGCGCGAAGGCCGCCGCGAGCTTCGCAGAGCGCATGCCGCGCAGGGTAGAGGATCGAAGCGGGGGCGTTGTTGCGCCGTGAACCCTTACCCTCCCGCGCGTGATCACGTTCGCGGTGCTGACTGGGACGATGCCGAAACTGGGCGTGATTCTCGTGGCGATTCTCGCTGCCGGCGCGATGTTGGCGGTCAGCGACCGGACACGCGCGGCGGGGATGCTGGGGGCGCTGATCCTCGCGCCGGTGCTGCTGCTGATCGACATCTGGCATTCGCCGCAGCTGAGCGTCGTGCACCGCCACCCGCTGGTCGCCGTCGTGGGGGCGCTGCTGGCGATCCTCGTGCTGGCTGCCGTCGCCCTGTCGTTCAACCGGCGTCCTTCGCTGCTGGGGCCCCTGGCGGTGGTCGCGATGCCGTTCCGCGTCCCGATCGCCGCGGGCGGGAGCACCGCCAACCTGCTCGTGCCGCTGTACCTGGTGGTGGCGGCAGGGGCGCTGTCCTTCATCGTGCCCGCGCTGCGAGGGCGTGGCGGCGGGGAGCGCAATCCGCGTGGCTGGCCGGAACGGTTGCTGGCGCTGTATGTCGTTCTGTACGCGGTGCAGGCGATGTATTCGCCGGACTTCGAGAAGGCGCTCCAGCAGATGGTGTTCTTCTACGTCCCGTTCTCGCTGCTGTTCTGCCTGCTGCGACGCCTGCCGTGGACGTCTGAGCTGGTCCGCACGTGCCTGAAGGTCGTGGTCGTGCTTGCGCTGCTGTTCGCCGGCGTCGGCTTCGTCGAGTACGCCACGAAGTCGATCATTCTCAACCCAAAGCTGGTCGCCGCTAACGACGTCCACGCCTACTTCACGGTCAACTCCGTGTTCTTCGACCCGGACATCTTCGGGCGGTTCCTGGCGCTGGTGATGATCGCGGTCGCCGTGCTCCTGCTGTATGAGCGCGAGCGCCGTGAGCAGCTCGTCGCGATTGCCGTTCTGGCCATCCTGTGGGTCGGGCTCGTGCTCACCCTCTCGCGCTCCAGCCTCGCAGCGCTGCTCGTCGGGCTCGGAGCGATGGCGGCGCTGCGCTGGCACGTGGGCCGCGTGCTGGTTCTGGCCGCGGCCGTGGTCGCAGTAGGCGCCGCAGCGGTGGCCGTCTCGCCGACGACGTTCGGGCTCAACCAGGGTCTCAACGGCGCCTCGAGCGGTCGCGCGAATCTCGTCACCGGTGGCATCCACATGTTCGGCGATCGGCCGCTGTGGGGCTACGGATCGGGTTCGTTCGTGCACGAGTACCGCGTGCAGCATCCCGGCAGCTCCCAGACCCTCTCGGCCTCCCACACGATTTCGGTCACGATCGGCGCCGAACAGGGCCTGGTGGGTGAGCTTCCCTATATCGCCCTGGTGATCGTCTCGGCTGTTGCTCTGCTCCGCGGCGCGCGCTCGGAGCCCGCGCGCGCCGCCATCGCCGCCGCCTTCCTGGCGCTGATGTTCCACACGATGCTCTACGCCGATTTCCTCGAGGACCCGGTCACCTGGACGCTACTCGCCATTGGGCTCGCGCTCGCCCGCGCCGGCCGCCCGCCGCGGGGCTCTCGACCGCCCGCGGCCGACCGCGCGCAGGCCGTGCCCGCGTGAAACTCAGACCAGCAGCGTGGAGAGGTCGACGCCGTCCAAGGCGGCCAGCGGAGTAACCCCTGGTCGCCCGGCCTCGAGCGTGAGCTCGTGAAGCTCCCGGCGAAATGGCGGCAGGTGGATCAGCAGCAGCCGCTCGATCTCTGCCTCGAGCGCGACCTGAGCCGCCTGGCGGGCCGATGAATGGATCTCCGGATTACGCGGCTGCGCGCTCACGAACCAGGATTCGTGAGCCAGCGTCCGGCATCCGGCCGCGAACCGCGCCGAGTCCTCGTCGTAGGCGGTGTCGGTGATCCACGCCAGCGCGTCGCC
The DNA here is from genome assembly GCA_051001875.1 of Solirubrobacteraceae bacterium. Lineage (GTDB taxonomy): Bacteria > Actinomycetota > Thermoleophilia > Solirubrobacterales > Solirubrobacteraceae > Palsa-465. The sequence goes on from JBPCMW010000022.1 coordinate 8,724, forward strand.
GAACCGGAGCCCGAGCGTCGGGGCTGAGTGACGGTCTTGGTGCCGCAGCCCGACGCGCACTCCCGGGAGGTCGATTTCGCCCGCCGGCAGGTCGCGCACCTCGATGTCCCGAGCCTCGAGTGCGACGGGATGAAACGGCTCGTGCAACAGACGCGCCAGGATTTGCTGCGTCGGGATCTCGTATAGCAGCCGCCCCGGGCCCCACACGATCGTCTGGGCGATCGCCCCGATCGCCGGCAGGTACGCCAGGCCGGCTATGTGGTCGAGGTGAAAGTGCGTGAGCACGATGTCGAGGCGGGTGATGCCGGCGAGCAGCTGCGGGCGCTCCATCAGGCGCCCGACCCCCGTGCCGGCATCGATCATGATCGCGCTGTCCCCATCGCGCAGGAGCGCGCAGGCCGTCTGCCGGCCGTGGGCGGGGAACCAGCCACCCCCGCCCAAGATCGTCAGTGTCTCGAGCACGGCCGCAGACTATCCCGCAGCAGGGGGCGGACGTCTAGCTCGACGGCGTGGACCCGCGATTGTTCTGGTCGGGCTTGCCCACGTTCCGTGTGGCCTCGGCAAGTCGCAATAGCATGCCATGCAGCTGCTGCCGCTCCTCGGCGTCCAACGGCGCAAGCAGTTCCTCCTGGGCGCTGCGAGCCAGCTCCCGGCCATGGACCAGGGTCTGCTTGCCCTTGTTCGTCAGGTGCAGAGCATGCGCGCGGCGGTCGTTCGGATGTCGCCGGCGCTCGACGAGACCCTTGGCCTCGAGCTCGTCGATCGTCGCCACCATCGAGCTGGGGTCGATTCCGACGCACTGACCCAGCGCGTGCTGGGTCATCGCCCCGTCGGCCTTGAGCACGTTCAACGCTCCCCACATTCTGGTGGTCAGCCCGAGCGACTCCAGCCGCTCGGCGAACCGCTTCTGCGCGACCATCCCCATGCGGCTGATGAGATAGCCCGTATGACGCATCAGAGAGTTGTGGAGACCCGGGGGGCCGGGGATGCTCGGCGGGGGAAATGTCATGCCGTAAAACAGTGTAGCGCCGACGGTGGTGTCGAGAAATAGTTTCTGATACATATGATCCGTGCATACAAAGATACGATATGTAAACGACTTGATATCAGGGAGTTGACAGCACGATGTTGACCTCGATCACCCGTTGGGTGCTGGCGCACCGCCGCCTCGTCACCACCGCCTGGATCGGCATCACGCTGGTCGGAATCGCCACCGTTAGGAACCGTCGATTATTTGTTTGAGGGGTTGATCGAGTAGTTCCACTCGCCGTGGAACGCGTCGCGGGTGGGGTTGACTGCGGTCAGCTCGGCGTCGGTGACCTCGACCTTGGGG
>JBPCMW010000023.1:0-23796 GCA_051001875.1 Solirubrobacteraceae bacterium
GCGCCAGGTGTTGGAGGTGGCGGTCGGCACCGTGCCGATCCTGTTCCTCGCCGTCGTGATGCGCGCCCAGCGCGGGGGCGCGACGGTGGCGATCGCGGGCACGCTGCTCGGCGTCTACTGGATCGGCCTGGCCTTCGCCCACGCGGTGCTGCTCCGCGAGCTCCACCACGGCAACGCGATCATCATCGACGTACTGATCGGCACGTTTCTCGGCGACACCGCCGCCTACATCGGCGGCCGCCTGTTCGGCCGGCGCCCGCTCGCGCCCGACATCTCGCCGAACAAGACCGTGGAGGGACTGGCCTGCGGCATGCTGATCGCGATCCTGTCGGTGTTCTTCGCCGGGCTCTACCAGGATTGGCTGACCCAGGGCGACGCGCTGCTGCTCGGTCTGGCCATCGCCATCCTCGCTCCACTCGGCGACCTGTTTGAGTCGGTGGTCAAGCGAGATGCGGGGAGCAAGGACGCGGGCACGCTGTTCGGGCCCCACGGGGGCGCGCTCGATCGCCTCGATGCGGTGATCTTCACGATCGTCGCCGGCTACTACATCTGGATCGCCGTGATGCACTGATCCGTTAGGCGGGCTTGCAACAATCGACGACGTGCCGCGCCGTCTGGCCATCCTCGGATCTACGGGCTCGATCGGCGTTCAGGCTCTCGACGTCGTCGCGCGCGCCGACCCTGAGACCCTGCGCGTGGTCGCCCTCAGCGCCTCCAATGGCTGGGAGCAGCTCCTGGAGCAGGCCGGGGCCCACGGCGTGCGGCGAGTCGCCCTGACGGACGCCGACGCCGCCGCGCGTGCGGCCGAGTCCTGGACCGACGGGCAGGTGCTGGGCGGCCCCGATGGACTGGTGCGCCTGATCACCGAGTGTGAGTGCGACCTCGTGCTGAACGCGATCGTCGGCTCAGCCGGTCTCGTCCCGACCGTGGCCACGCTGGGCGAGGGGCTCGACCTGGCCCTGGCCAACAAGGAGTCGCTGGTCGTCGGCGGAGAACTCGTGACGGCGCTGGCGGAGGCCACGGGAGCGACCATCATCCCCGTGGACTCCGAGCATTCAGCCCTCCATCAGCTGCTGGCCGCCGAGCGACCGGGGACGGTGGATCGGCTGACCTTGACCGCCTCCGGCGGACCGTTCCGGGGTGCCACGGCGGCCGAGCTCAGGGAGGTCACCGTGGAGCAGGCGCTGGCCCACCCGACCTGGGCGATGGGGGGCAAGATCAGCATTGACTCCGCAACGTTGATGAACAAGGGCCTGGAGGTGATCGAGGCCCATCACCTGTTCGGGACGCCATACGAACGGATCGACGTTGTCGTACATCCGCAGTCGATCGTCCACAGCCTGATCGCCCTATGCGACGGCGCGAGCCTCGCGCACCTGGGCTATCCGGACATGCGCGTGCCGATCTCCTACGCGCTGCACTACCCAGAGCGTGTCGAGGTGCCGATCGCCCCGCTCGATCTAGCCGCGCTTGGGGCACTGACCTTCGAGCCTGTCGACGAGGAGACCTTCGCGTGTCTGCGGTTGGCGCGGAACGCGGCACTGGCCGGCGGGACCGCGCCGTGCACGCTGAATGCCGCCAATGAGGTCGCGGTGCACGCGTTCCTGGCCGGCCGGCTCGCGTTTTTGGATATTGCCGCGGTGATCGAGGAGACGCTGACGCGCCTGCCCGCCGCTCCAGTGCACTCGTTCGAGTCGCTCGGCGGTTCGGACACCCGGGCCCGGGCCGTGGCTGGGGAGCTCGCCGCCGCGCGAGCGCTGGCTTAGGGCGTCGTGAGCCCTTAATCGGCCGGTCAGGCCGACTTGGCACACTGGAGCACGGACATGTCCTACGTGCTCGCATTCATCGGCTTCGCCCTGCTGATCATCCTCCACGAGGCCGGGCATTTCGTCGCGGCCAAGGCCGTGGGCATGCGCGTGGAGCGGTTCTCGCTGTTCTTCGGCCCGATGTTGGTGAAGTTCCGCCGGGGGGAGACCGAGTACGGGATCGGGCCACTCCCGCTGGGCGGCTACGTGAAGATCACCGGCATGAACCCGAACGAGGAGATCCCACCGGACGTGCTGCCCCGGGCCTACTACAACCAACCGGTGTGGAAGCGGGTCGTGGTGATCCTGGCCGGGCCGGCGGTCAACCTGCTGATCGCCTTTGCGCTGATCATGGCCATCGCCTGGTCCAACGGCGAGGCAGTGACGAGTCATGGACAGCTCCAGTATCAGATCGATCAGCCCACGTTCCCCGCCTCACAGTACCTGCGCAGCGGAGACCGGATCCGCGCGGTCGATGGCCGGCAGCATCTTTCCGGGGTCCAGATAACCGAGCAGATCGGCTCCCACCACTGTGCCGGCGCCCAGGTCGCCGGGTGCGTGGCGAAGACGCCCGTGCGAATGGTCGTGCTCAGGGGCAAGCAGCAGCTCAGCTTCACCATCTACCCCCGGTACGACGCAGCGGCGAAGCGCGTGCGGGTCGGCTTCGCCCTCGCCCCGCAGCTGCAATCGATCGGCCCCGCCCGCGCCGCATCGACCAGCGTCAGCGAGATGTGGTTCGTGACCCGGTCCACGGTGTCGACGATCGCCAAGCTGTTCGAGCCGAAGGTCCGCCGCCAGCTCCACGGCATCGTCGGCGGCTTCAAGGTCACCCAGCAGCGGTTCGCCTTCAACACCACGGAGGCGCTGTACACCCTGGCGCTGATCTCCCTGTCGCTGGCGGTGATCAACTTGTTCCCGTTTCTGCCCCTCGATGGTGGGCACGTGTTCTGGGCCGTGGCCGAGAAGGTCCGCGGCAAGAGGATCCCGTTCGTGGTCATGGAGCGTGCCGGGGCGCTGGGGTTCGTGCTCATCCTGCTGCTGTTCGTGATCGGGCTGAGCAACGACATCTCGACCCTCAGCGGTCGCGGGTTCGGCACGCGTTAGTGCGATAGCTTTCCGCACATGGCGAGCAGCACGATCAGCCCGGCCGTGGGCCGCGCCGTCGACGCGTTGACGGTGACCGAGGCGTTCCGGCGGACGGCGGCCAGCCATCCGGACAATCTCGCGGTACGGACGGCCGATGGCGACGTGTCGCTGACCTGGGGCAAACTGCTGACGCGGGTCGACGCTGTCGCCGGGGGCCTGGCGAAGCTCGGCCTCGGGCGCGGCGACACCGTCGCGATCATGCTGGGCAACCGCCCGGAGTTCCACGTCGTCGATCTCGCCTCGGCGATGCTGGGCGCGACGCCGTTCTCGATCTACACCACGTATCCGGCTGAGGAGATCCGCTACCTGTGCACCGACGCGGCGACCAGGGTGGCGATCGTCGAGCAGGCATACCTGCCGGCGATCCTCGAGGCCCGTCGCGAGCTGCCGGAGCTCGACCATGTGATCGTGGTGGACGGCGAGGCCCCCGAGGGGACACTGACGCTGAACGAGGTGGAGCGTTCGAATCCGGACTTCGACGCCGCGGCGGCCGCGAGCGAGGTCGGACCCGACGACGTGCTCACCCTGATCTACACCTCAGGGACGACCGGGCCGCCCAAGGGGGTGCAGCTCTCCCACCAAAACATCATGTTCTCGGCCAAGGCAATCGAGCAGATCATCCCGCTCGACCCGGGCGCGCGGGTGATCTCCTGGCTGCCCGCTGCGCACATCGCCGAGCGGATGGCCCACCACTACATTCCGGTCATCTACGCGGGCACGGTCACCTGCTGTCCCAACCCACGCGAGGTCGTGTCATTCCTGCCCCAGGTGCGCCCGACCTGGTTCTTCGCCGTCCCGCGGATCTGGGAGAAGCTGAAGGCCGGGCTGGAGGGGATGCAGGCCGCAGCGCCCGAGGAGCAGCGCGTTCCGGTTCAGCAGGCGATCGCCGCCGCTACCGAGCGCGTGCGGCTGCGCCAGCGGGGCGAGCCGGTGCCCGAGGAGCTCGAGGCCGCCGTGGCCGAGGCCGACGAGCAGATCTTCTCCAAGCTGCGCGAAATGCTCGGGCTCGATCAGATCGTCGCGGTCAACGTCGGCGCTGCGCCCACCCCGGTCGAGGTGCTGGAGTTCTTCCATGCGCTCGGCATCGAGCTGGCCGAGCTGTGGGGCATGTCCGAGACCTGCGGGTTCGGCACTTGCAACCGTCCCGGGGAGGTCAAGATCGGCACGGTCGGACCGCCCTCGCCGGGCGTCGAGCTGAAGCTGGCCGACGACGGAGAGGTGCTGGTGCGCGGGCCTTTCGTGATGCTCGGCTACCGCAACCAGCCCGACCGGACAGCGGAGACCGTGGATCGCGAGGGTTGGCTGTCCACCGGCGACATCGGGGAGATTGACGAGGACGGCTTCCTGAAGATCGTCGACCGCAAGAAGGAGCTGATCATCAATGCCGCGGGCAAGAACATGTCCCCGGCCAACATCGAGGCGGCGGTCAAGTCAGGCAGCCCTCTGATCGGGCAGGCGTGCTGCATCGGTGATCGCCGCCCGTACAACACGGCCCTGATCGTGCTCGACGCCGACTACGCCCCGCAGTGGGCGGGCCAGCGGGGGATCGAGGGCCAGGATCTGGTGGCGCTGGCGGAGGATCCTGCGGTGCTCGCCGCTGTGCAGGACGGCGTCCAGGCGGCCAACCAGCACCTGGCGCGGGTCGAGCAGATCAAGAAGTTCAAGATCGTGCCCGGCGACTGGCTTCCCGGCGGCGACGAGCTGACGCCGACGATGAAGCTCAAGCGCAAGCCGATCGCGGCCAAGTACGAGGCCCTGATCGACGCGATGTATCAGTAGCGCCCCGCTTCGATCGAGCGCCAGAGCAGCTCGATCGGATGGTGAATCGGGAGCGGGTGGCCGAGCTCTCGCAGATGCAGGTCGAGCTGGGCGGTGCAGCCGGGGTTGCCGGCGGCGACCGCCTCGGCGCCCGTGTCGATCAGGTTCTGGGCCTTCATCGCGCCGAGCTCGGCCGCCGCCTGCGGCTGGACGAGATTGTAGATCCCGGCCGAGCCACAGCAGATCTCCGGTTGCACCGGAACCTCGATCAGCTCGAGCTCAGGGATCCCGCGCAGGAGCGCCCGGGGCTGGGAGCGCACGCCCTGGGCGTGGGCGAGGTGGCAGGCGTCGTGGTAGACGACGCGCAGCGGCACGGGGCCGCGCGGAGCCCGGGGCTCGACCTCGGCCAGCAGCTCGGTGATGTCGCGCACGCGCGCGGAGAAGCTGCGGGCCTCGGGGGTGCCCAGCAGCTCCCCGTATTTCTTCATCGCCGCGCCGCAGCCGGCGGCATTGACGACCACGTGGTCGAGCCGACCGAGGGCGCTGAAGGCGGCCACGGTCGCCGCCGCCCGGGCCAGCGCTGCCTCCTCCTCACCGGAGTGCAGCTCAAGCGCTCCGCAGCAGTCCGGCGCCGCCGGCGCGAGCACCTCGAATCCCTCCGCCGCGAGCGCGCCCACCGTGGCCTGATGGACCTCACCGAAGAACACCCGCTGCACGCAGCCCAGCAGCAGCCCCACGCGCCCGCGGAGCGGGCCCTCGGGCGCGGTGCGCTCGGCGACCCTGCCGTGCCGGATCTCATTCAGAGGTTTCCTCGGAGCGACCTTGGCCGGGATCGCCACCCGCTCGGGCAACCGCTCGGCGCCCAGCTTCCGCCCGGCGGCCAGCATCGGCGCCAGGGCCCTCAGTCGCTTCGGATGGGGGAGGGTCTCGAACAGGAGCAGGCGCAGGGCCTGTTCGGCGGTGCTACGGCTGTGATGGCGCTCGACCTGGGGCCGCACGCGCTCGATCAAGCGGTCGTAGCGGACCCCAGAGGGGCAAGCGGTGACGCAGGCCATGCAGCCCAGGCAGCGGTCGAAGTGCGTGACCATCTCCGGCGAGAGCTCCTCGGCCTCCTGAAGCCCCTCATCCATCAGCACAATCCTTCCGCGCGGCGAGTCGGCCTCAGCGCCCCACAGGACGTAGGTCGGGCAGGAGTCAAGACAGAAGCCGCAGTGCACGCAGTCGTCGATGATCGAGGGCTCGGGCGGACGATGGGCGTCAAACGCAGGCACGATCAGATCCCGCCCACGAAGGCCCCGGGGTTGCAGGCCAGCGCAGGATCGAAACGATGCTTGACACGCTGCATCAGCCCAAGCGCCACCGGGTCGTTCGGTCCCCACGCGTCGAGCCCGGCGCGGGCCTCGGCGGGAGCGTCGAGCACGACCGAGTACTCCCCGGGGCGCAGGCCCCCCCGAAGCCGTGACACCGCTTCTGGGTCCACCTCGACGTAGCTCGTCCCCAGGCCGGCGCGGCTCACCAGTGTCCCGCCCGCGGCGTCGACTACGTGGAGGAGCTCGGCCAGGCGGCTTGGCCGGGAGGAGAGTTTGACCAGGGCGAGCTGGGCTGACCGCTGCCCCGCGCGCTGGCGGTCCCACAGCGCCTCGTCTGGCTCGGCGACGTCGACGTACTCGAGTCCGAGCCGGCGCATCAGGTCCGCCACGCGCTGGGCGCGGCGGGCTGACTGAGTCCCGCCGCAGCGCGCCAGGATCCCGCCCCGGCCGCCTCGCCAGGCGACGTCGAGCGCCTCCAGCTCCAGCGGAGCGGATGACAGCGCCCGGACGGCCTCGGCCAGCTCGCTGGGGGTCGAACTGGTGCCGAGAGCGGTCGCCGTGGCGAGCGGGAGCGGATGCAGTCTGACGCTGGCCGAAAGGATCATCCCGAGCGTGCCGAACGAGCCCGTGAACAGCTTCGCCAGGTCATATCCGGCGACGTTCTTGATCACCTTGCTTCCGGCCCGGGCGATCGTCCCATCACTGAGGGCGACGGTGATCCCCAGGACGAGGTCCCGCGGGGCGCCGTAACGGTGACGCAGCGGGCCCGAGTCGGCGGTGGCGATGACGCCGCCGACGGTGGCCTCCTCGTCCGGATGGCCCAGCGGCGGGTCGATCGCCAGCATCTGGCCCTCGCCGGCCAGCTGCTCACGCAGCCGCGCGAACGGGACCCCGGCCTGGACCACGGCGGTCAGGTCGCCGACGTTGTGCTCGAGGACCTGATTGAGCGAGGTGGTGCACAGTTCAGTCTGGGCCTGCGGCTGAGCGGTTCCCCAAGCGAGCTTCGTGCCCGCGCCGCGGATCTGCACCGCATCGCCCGCCGCCGCTGCCGCCGCCAGCGCGGCCGCCGCATCCTCGAAGGTGTCCGGGGCGTATGTGCGCACGAGCTAGAAGCGCTCCGCCACGCCGGCCCGCTCCAGCGGATGCTCTCGGTAGGGCCCGGGGACCTCCCCACACAGCCGTGGCGTGGGCATCAGCTTGCCCGGATTGGCGAGTCCCGCCGGGTCAAAGGCGCAGCGCAGGCGCTGGAACGCGTCGAGGTCGGCCTCAGAGAACATCGAGGGCATGTGGGCCTTCTTGTCCAGGCCGACGCCATGCTCGCCGGTGATCGAGCCGTCGGCATCGACGCACGCCTTGACGATCAGCCCGGCCAGCTCCTCCGCCCGCTCGGGCTCGCCTTCACGGGCCGCGTCGTAACATACGAGCGGAGGCAGGTGGCCGTCGCCGGCATGGAACACGTTCGCGACCTGGAGCTTGTACTCCGCGGCCAGCGTGTCGATCTGGCGCAGCACCTCCGCCAAGCGCGTCCGGGGGATCACGCCGTCCTGGACGTAGTACGCGGGAGCAATCCGCCCCATCGCCGCGAACGCCGCCCGGCGCACCTGCCAGATCTGGGTTCGCTCGGCCTCGCTCAAGGCCACTCGTACGTCAGCGGCGCCGGCGTGGGCACACAGGCTCATGAGCTGCTCGAAGCGGGCGGTGCACTCCTCCCTCGGACCGTCGAGCTCGACCAGCAGCGCCGCCCCGGCGTCAAGCCGGTAGCCCGCGTTGGTGGCCTCCTCGGCCGCGCGGATCGACAGGCGGTCCATCATCTCGATCGCTCCGGGCACGATGCCTGCGTTGACGATCGCGCTGACCGCGTCGCCGGCCGCGCTGGTGTCCTCGAAGAAGGCCACCAGCGTGCGCACCGTCTCCGGGGACGGGAGCACCCGGAGCTCGATGCGGGTGGCCACCCCGAGCGTGCCCTCGGAGCCGACGAAGGCTCCGAGCAGATCGTAGCCTGGGGCGTCGCGCTTAAGCTCGACGACGGTTCCGTCGGTCAGGACCACCTCGAGCCCCGTGATGTAGTTGGTCGTGAAGCCGTACTTGAAGCAGTGCGCGCCTCCGGAATTCTCGGCCACATTGCCCCCGATCGAGCAGACGATCTGGCTGGAGGGGTCGGGCGGGAAGAAGTGCGTCGGAGCGACCACCCGCGACACGGCGAGGTTCGTCACGCCCGGCTCGGCCACCACACGTGCGTTATCGAGATCGACCTCGAGGATCCGGCGCATGCGCGCGAGCACGATCAGCACGCCCTCGGCCACCGGAATCGCGCCACCCGACAGACCGGTGCCCGCCCCGCGAGCCACCCACGGAACGCCGGACTCGCCGCACGCCCTGACCACCTCGGCCACCTCGGCCGCATCCGCGGGGAGGACTGCGGCGAGCGGGGTCTGGCGGTAGTGCGCTAGGCCGTCAGAGCGATAGGTGGCCAGCGCGTGCGGATGTGTGAGCACGTGCTCGGCACCGCAGATCCCCTGGAGTCGCCCGATCAACTCTGCGCCGCTGCGCACCATACGCCGAGCAGTATCGCCCAACCGTCGCGAACGTGTAGCGGTGGCCGGCGTCAGCTAACGCTGATCTGGACCGAACGGCTGTGGGCGGTCGTGCCCGGCGACAGCAGCGGGTCCCCGGGCGGGTAGGTCCAGGTCAGCCGGATTCGACCGCTCGAGGGAGGGGAGATCCGCGTATCGAAGTACCCGAACTGGTTGGTAACCGCTACGTTCCGCAAGGTCGTGAAGCCTCCGCCGGAATCCCGCTTGAACTGGATCTGAACGGTCTGTGGGGTAGCCGGATCGTCCTGGCGGGCGAAGAACACCGGTCGAGCGCAGCCCCACACCTCAAGGCTCCGTCCGCGGCGCGCCGTGGTGACGGGCAGGAACAGCGGCAGCCGCCAAGCGTCGTAGGTCGGTTTCGGCCGCTGGTTGAAGGTGAGCAGTCCGCTGGCGAATCCGCCGTAGTCGTTCGAGCGCGTTGCGGGGAGGGGGTCGGCCAGCAGGTACTGCGTGAACGACTTGATCCGCGGGTCTCGCCATGACATGTACTCAGCCTGGTTGAGGAACTGGGCCGCGGTTGTGGTCGAGATGTAGGGGATTCGCCTGGTCGGATGCTTCGGCGGGGAGGTGATATAGCCGTACTCGGTGTTGAAGATCGGGAAGCGCTTGCCGGAGCCGTAGACGCGCTGCAGACGGTCGAGCCCCCGCTCGAGGAAGCGGATGTCGGCCAGCGACGTGTAGTCGGGGTTGTTGGGCCGTTCGACGTTGGGTGGAAACCAGCGTGAGTAGGGATGGTCGGCGAAGCCGCTGGCCTCGAACAGGCCGGGATGGGCGCGCCGGAACGCCCGCGAAACTGCCGCGGTGCGCGGGCAGCTGCGCTGGGCGGCGGCGCTGCCGCGCAACGGGTGGTAACCGGCGTCTACGCAATAGAGGGCGCGCAGGAACTGCAGCGGCCGCATGCCGGAGAACAGCCCGAAGTTGTCGTAGCCGCGCGGCGCGATCTCCCCGACCAGGACCTGATCGCGGCCGTGGCCGGACTGGTGGAGCCCGGTCCACGCGGCATCGACCAGTCCGCGGTAGAGCCGGGGGCTCTCCTCGACGGTCAGGTTGCCGGGAACGCCCTGCGGGGCCAGGCTGGGACCGTAGTTCGGCTCGTTCCAGATCGACCAGAAGTGGACGGCCGGAAGGTCATGCGGATTCCCGGGCCGGAGCGATTTCGTCGTGGGGTCGTAGTTGCCGCTGTAGCGAGTGCCGACGGCCCGAACGAAAGCCTGGAACTCGCCCGGAGATGGCGCCCAGTTCGAGCGGGCACTTCCCGCGGGAGCGCCGGGAGCAGTCGCCCAAAGCGGAGCGCCGCCCGCGAGATCCAGATTGAGGGAGATGCCGTCGGTCTGGGCGGTGGTGACGATCGAGTCAAAAGGACCCCAGACTCGGTTGGGGTAAGCACCGGGGTCGGCGCTCTTGAAGCCATGTGGACGACGGCGGGAGTTGGGCTTCGGAGCGATCAGGCTCCAACGCATACCCACGCGCACGCGGTCAACACCGAGGTTCCGCGCCGCCTGCAATGTGCCGGCGGGGTCGCGCTGCAACGCGCCGTCGTCCTGGAGCATCGACTCCTGGGCCTGCGAGGCGCTGGCCGTGGCCGGCATCAACACCGGTGCGCCGAGACAGAGCGCGGCGACGAGAACTACGGCCAAAGGAGGCAGGCGGGGAGCCATGCGGGATAAGAACGCCGTCAGGAGCGTCAAGTTGCGCTCAGCGGTTCCATTAACTCTCCGTCACGGCGACGATTCGGCTGAACACGTTTGCTCCGAGCGGGTCGCGCCAGGCCAGTCGGAGGTCACCCGAACCAGGCACGCTCAGCCTCGTGTCCAGGTAGCCGGCCGTGTTGTGAACTGGCTGCGTAACGATGGTGCGAAATGTCGTCGCGCCCGCGTTCCGGAACTGGATCTGAACTTGCTGCACGGCACCGTGGGAATCGATGCTCGCGTAGTGCGCGGGACGAACGCAGCCCCAGACCTCGAGTGATTGGCCGCGGGCGGTCCTGGTCACCGGCAGATACAGCGGCAGCCGGTAGGCGTCGTAGGTCGGCTTGGGAGTGCCGTCGTAGAACAGCAGGCCGGTGGCGAACCCGCTGGCGGTGGGATACGGGTCATAAAGCAGGTACTGCATCGTCGTGGCCAGACGTGGATCACGCCAGGTCAGGTATTCGGCCCAGTTCATGTTCGCCGCTGCCTTGGCCGGCGACAGAAAGTGGCGTCCGTAATGAATGGTCCGGTTGGGTGGATCGGTGATGTAGCCGAACTCGGTGTTGTAGAGCTGCAGGCGAGTGCTGGAGTGGTAGGCCTGCTGGAGGCGATCGAGCACTCCGGCCAAGCGCGGAAGCTGCGCGAACTCCGCGAAGTCCGGATCGTGGGAGTCGACCTGGTTCGGGGGCAGGTCGAACGGATAGGGATGGATGCCGAAACCGCTGGCGTCGAACAGCCCCGGATTCTCGGATCGGAAGTGCTCGGATCCCTGCGACGTAGCCGGACAACCGAGGCTGAGGGCCGACTGGCCGCGCAGTTCGCGATAGCCGGCATCGACGCAGTACAGCGCCCGAAGGAACTGCAGCGGTTTGGTGGTGGAGAAGTAGCCGGGCAGTCCCTGGAGGAAGCGCGGGCTCACCGGGGCCCTGAAGCCGCGCGGAGACAGGCTGCCCATGATGATGGTGTCGCCGGCGTGACCGGTGGCCTGCAACGCGCTCCAGCCGGCGTTCAGAAGCCCGCGGTAAAGACCCGGTGAAGCGAGCACGCTCGATCCTCCGACCGCTTGCGGAGCCAGATTCTGGCCGTAGTTGGGCTCGTTCCAGATCTCCCAGAAATGCACCCGCGGGAGCGGGGAGCTCGCCCCGGTGCGCCGGAACCGACCGTCGTAGCGAGTGGCCACGGCCCGGACCCATTTTCCGTACTCAAGCGGCGATGGTCGCCACTCAAGCGTGGTCGAGCCCGACGGCACACCGGGACCGAGCGCCCATCGCGGAGCGCCGCCGCTGACCAGGAACTCGATTGCGATCCCGTCGGCTTGTGCGTCCTTGACGATCGTGTCGTAGGCCTCCCAGGTGCCGGGCGGATAGGCGTTCGGATCAGCGCCGTCAAACCCAGCCGGGGGCCGCGCCGACGTCGTTGCCGGGGCCATCCTCTTCCAAGACAGAGACACCCGCACGACCCCGACGCCGAGGCTCCGCAAGGCGCGGAGGGTGCCCACCGGGTCGCTCAGCAGGTGACCTTCCTCCTCGAACATGGCCAGCGGCGCGCGTGCGCCGGCCGGGCTGGAGGAGGTGGAGCCACCGGCCAGTGCTGCGACTGCGATCACCGCGGCCACGCCTATGAGCGCGGCCGCGCCGGGTAGCGCGCGTGGTCGTCCCGGGTTGATGCCTGTCATACCAGGTGCGGCCGCGGCCCCGGGGTCGAGCGACCGCGGGGCTAGTGGATCTTTACGGCTGCGGTCCGGCTGTAGATCGTGCTGCCGGTGGGGGCTCTCCACGCCGTGCGCACGACCCCGCTGGCGGGCAGGCTGAGCCTGACGTCGAAGTAGCCGCGGGAGGAACGGATGGGCACCGTCTTGACTGTTTTGAAGGACCCGCGCGAACCGCGGCGGTACTGAATCTTGACCTTCTGCGGACCCCGAACGGTGGATGCGGGCCGCACGCCGCCCCACACCTCGAGCGACCGTTTGCGTTTGGTCGAGGTCACCGGCAGGAACAGCGGCATCCGGTAGGCGTAGTAATCCGCCTTGGGGGCGCCGTGGTAGAAGATCAGCCCGGCCGCGAAGCTGCCATAGCCGAAGATCGCCCTGCCCGTCGTGGGGTTGGGGTCGGAGAGCAGGTACTGCATCGTGGTGGCGATCCGGGGATTGCGCCAGGACAGGTATTCGGCCCAGTTGATGTACGCCGCGGCGGTGTTCGGCGATACGAAGCGGTAGCTCTTATTGGGTGGGTTGGTCTCGTAGCCGTACTCAGTGTTGTAGATCAGCAGACGCTTGCGGGAACCATACGTGTGCTGGAGCTTGTCCAGAGCTGCGGCGAACCGGGGAATCTCGTTGAACTCCACGTAGTCGCGATCGCGCGAGTCTGCCTTGGTCGGAGGCTGGGAGAACGGGTACGGGTGGACGCCGAACGCGGTCGCGCTGAACAGCGCGGGATGCTGGGCGCGGAAGCTCCTCGAGGCCGATGCTGTGGTTGGGCATCCGACCGCTGCCGCAGAGGAGCCGCGTAGCTCGCGGTAGCGAGTGTCCACGCAATACAAGCTGCGGACGAATTGCATCGGCTTGGTGGTCGAGAAGGCGCCCGGGTGGTTGAAGCCCCGCGGCGACAGGCTGCCCATGACGACCGTGTCGTACCGGTGGCCGGTTCTCTGCAACGCGGTCCAACCGGCGTCGAGCAGCGACCGGTACATCAAGGCTGAGTTGCCGGCCGGCGCCTGCGGGGCAAGGGACGGTCCCCAATTCGGCTCGTTCCAGATCTCCCAGCTGCTGACGCGCGGCAAGGCCGAGGACCGCGGGCCAGGAAAGTAGGCGCCGTTGTAGCGCAAGGCGATCGCCTGCACGAACTGCTCGTATTCGGACGCCGAGGGCTTCCATTGGTAATACGGGCCGCCGGCCGGTTGATCGGAGCCTGTCGCCCACCGCGGGGCACCGCCCCCGACCAGCATCAGCACCTGGATGCCCTGGGCGTGGGCGTCGCGCACGATCGTGTCGATGGTGCGCCAGCTGGCGGCCGGATAGGAATTGGGGTCCGTCGCGTTGAAGCCGGCGGGTCGTCTGCTCGACTGCGGGTTGGGAGCGACGTTTCGCCATTGCACGGACACCCGTATCTCGCCCACGCCGAGGCTGTGCAGCTTGCTCAGCGTTCCCGCCGGATCGGAGAACACCGAGTCGTCCTGGAACAGGGCGATCTGGTTGCGCGAGGCCCCGGCCGCGGCAGGAAGAGCGAGGCCGACAGCACAAGACGCGCTCACCAGGATCGCGGCCAGAACTGATCTTGAGGTCTGAATCGAGAAGTTCATTACTTGCACCAACAGACTGCCGGGTGGAAAAGTTGCGGGCTCCCCTACAAGCGTCCCCCAGCACCCCGGCTCCGTCTGAAAGCAATTCTAGCGAATCGTGATCGATACCGGGCGGCTGAAGACCGCGATGCCGTTCGGATAGGCCCAGCGTAGGCGCGCTACTCCGCTTGAGGGGAACTTGACCGGAACGTCGAAGTAACCGTGCGGGTTGGCCACGGTCACCGTGGTGATGACGCGATAGCGTGCGCCGGCGCGCGTCGCAAGCTCGACCTGGACGGTTTGCGGGCGGCCGGTGCTTCGTGCGGCGTCGGGCGCCGGCCGCACGCATCCCCAGACCTCGAGCTCGCGCCCCCGTTCCGCACGGGTGAGCGGGAGGTAAATGGGAAGGCGAAAAGCGGCGAAGGTCGCCTTGGGGGATCCGCCGGCGAACCGCAGGCCGGTGGCGAACCCGCCCAAGCGATTGGCACCGGGCGGATCGACGAGCTGGTACTGGTCGTAGGAGCGAACCCGCGGATCGAGCCAGGACAGGTATTCCGCGTGGTTCAGTTGAGCGGCGGCCACCGCCGGGGTTACCGCTGTGGCGATCTCCTCAGGAGGGTTGGTCTGGTAGCCGAACTCGGTCGAGTAGATCGGCAGTCGCGTGGCTGATCCGTAGACGGACTGGAGGCCGTCGAGCGTGCGCTCGACCGTGGGCAGGGCGGCCAGGTCGGCGTAGTCGGGCTCATATGGGGTGACCACGTCAGGGGCCAGGTTGCCCTGCGGGTACGGGTGGAGCGACATTCCGCTGGCCCGGAACAGCGCGGGATGTCGACCGGGGAAGTCGTGGCTGCCGCCGCGGTCGGCCGGGCAACCGCGGGCGCTCGCCGCCGGGCCCTGCAGCGGACGGAGGCTGCTGTCGACGCAGTACAGAGCGCGCACGAAGCGCAGTGGCACCATGCCCGAGAAGCTCCCGGGGTTGTCGCCGGTGGTGATTCCGCGCGGGGCCAGCTCGCCGAAGACGATCGTGTCCCGGCCGTGCCCGGAGCGCGCCAGGGCGGACCAGGCGGCGTCGAGGAGACCGCGGTACAGGCGGGGGGAGGTCTCCAGTCGCGACATGTCTCTGGCCTGCGGCGCGAGGTCGGGTCCGTAGTTGGGCTCGTTCCAGATCGCCCAGAAGCGCACAGCGGGCAAAGCAGTGCTCGTGCCCGCGGGGCGGAAGCGGCCGCTGTAGCGCGTGCCGACGGCCTCTACGAACGCCCCGAAGTCCGACGCCGAGGGCTCCCAGGCGCCCGGATAGGGGCCGCCGGGAAAGCCTGGCCCGGTGGCCCATCGCGGGGCGGGGCCGCTGAGCGTGAAGTCCAGCCCGATGCCGTCCGCGTGGGCGCCCCGGACGATCCGGTCGTAGGGGGACCAGTTCGCGCTGGGGTAGGCTCCGGGAACCGCGCCCTGGAACCGCGCAGGCCGCCGTGAGGACCGCGGATCAGGCGCGATCGCTGCCCACGGCACGTACACCCGCGCGCGGTTCACGCCAAGCGCGCGCAACACGTCAAGCGTGCGCCGTGGCGCTGCATGCAGCTCCGGCTCAGCCTGAAGGATGGACTCCGGGCCCGGCCGCGCGAGGGCCGCGGCGACGACCGAGCTGACACTGGCCTTGTTCGACGACCCACAAGCCGTGAGGCCGCCGGCGGCGAGCAGGGTTACCGCGACGACGCTCCACGGGCGCAGCCGGCACGTTAGGGATGCTCCCAGCACAAGCGAGCCAGGATACGGGCTTAGACTCTCCCGAAATGCTCGTTCCCGTCCGCACGGGCCGTGCCTCGGCCCCTCGGGCGCTAGCAGCGGCAGGCGCACTGAAGCTGGAGCCGGAGATCTGGTTCCTCGTCGGGCTCACGCTGCTCGCGGCAGCCCTGCGCCTGGCCACGATCTCCAGTCAGAGCTACTGGGTCGACGAGGCCACGACCGTCCATGAGCTGCATCTGGGGCTTGGGGGCCTGATTCACGCGCTGCGCGTGAATGAGTCGACTCCGCCGCTCTACTACCTCCTGGCCTGGGGCTGGGTGAAGCTGTTCGGCAGCGGTGAGGCGGCGCTGCGCTCTTTGTCAGCGGTGGCCGGGATCGCGCTGGTGCCCATCGCTTACGGGTGCGGCCGGGAGCTGGTCTCACGCGCGGCCGGCCTGGTCGCCGCCGCCCTGGTCTCGGTCAATCCGTTTCTGATCTGGTACTCGCAGGAGGCACGCGCCTACATGCTGTTCGCCGCGCTTTCCGGGTGCTCGCTGTGGTTCTTCGCCCGCTCCCGGCGGGCGCCCAGTGCCCGGAACCTCACCGGTTGGACGGTGTTCTCGGTGCTAGCTGTGCTGAGCCACTTCTTTGCCGGCTTTTTGATCGCGCCGGAGGTCGTACTCCTGGCCCTCGCGCACCGCAGGCGAGCGGTGCTGATCGCCGCCGCGGGCGTGCTGGCGGTGCAGCTCGCCGTCATCCCGCTCGCCCTGGGTGATCTTTCGCATCCCCTGCTCGGGTGGATCAAGCAGTTCTCCCTTTCGGTGCGGGTCCAGCAGGTTCCGGTCAGCTTCGGTCTGGGCACGCTGTATCAGAGCTCTTTGGTCAACCACGGGTTATTGGGCGCCGCGGTGCTGGGGCTCGTGGTCGTCGTCCTCCTCGTCCGGGCAGGCGGCCGGCCGGAGCGGCGCGGAGCCGGGACCGCCGCCCTGCTGGCGGGGACCGTGATCCTCGTCCCGTTGGTGCTCGCCTGGGTGGGACGCGATTATTTCGTGCCCCGGAACATGATTCCGGCCTGGATCCCGCTGGCCGTGGTGCTCGGGGCCGCCTGCACCGTCCCCCGGGCGCGGCTCGCCGGCGGCCTCCTGGCCGGGGTGCTGCTCGTCGGGTCCGTGGCCGCCGGGAATCAGATTGACTCTCACGCGGAGTACCAGCGCCCGGACTGGCGCGGCGTCGCCCAGGCCCTGGGGTCGACCTCTCAGCCTCGCGCGATCATCGCCTACGACGGGCAGTTCGCCGCCCAGCCACTGGCCATCTACCTGCCGCACGTGCCCTGGAGTACTCCCGCCCGGCCCGTCAGCGTCATGGAGGTTGACGTGGTCGGAAGCCCGTGGCAGATCGTCGGTCAGCCGCTACCGCCCGGGGTCCGGCTGTTGGCCCGCCGGAGCGTCGGTGGCTTTCTGGTCGCGCGGTTCTCGGTGGCCTCGGGGTGGCGGCTAGCGCCGGGGGCGATCGCCGCTCGAGCGCCGAGCCTGCTAGGTCCGGGTCCCCCGAACCCGGCGGTGCTGATCCAGGGCACCTAACCGGATCCCCTTGTGGGTTCGGGGTGGCTTTCCCTTCCGGCCCGCAACCGGCTTCTTGGGCGGTGTCGCCGCGGTGGTCCCGGAGTTGCTGACTCGGAGCGCGGTGAAGGTAACGGCCGGGTCGGTGGTCGGGTCGCTGCCGCCGAGCGCGAACAGGCCGAGCTTGACGTTGCTGAGGCTGGCGCCCGTGTTGTAGAGCTCGGCGAACTGAAGACCGTCACCGGAGTAATAGGTCGCATAGCGCGGGCCGCGCTTGACCATCCGCAGCCACAGACCGTGCTGCAGCTGCGGAGCGAGCGGGGCGCTGAGGACCTGGGTGACCGGAGCGCCGGAGAGACGGTCTGCGGTGATCTCGCTGAGCCGGACAGCGCCGTTGCTGAACTCGAGGTCGACCTTCAGGTAGTTGTCGTCGTCCTGATAAGCGATCAAGCCGCCCTGCTGCGTCGGAGCGTGGGGGGCGGGGCTGAACTGCAGGCGCGATTGAAGCGTCCAATCCCCCAGCGCCGGCTCGACGAGCAGATTGCGGGCGCTGTGGGTGCTCAGATCGCCGGGCCCGGCGGCCAGGGTCAGTGAGCCTGGGACGAGACGCCGGTGCAGCGGGTCGGGGCGAATCCAACTCCACCCCGCGCCCGGCCGAGCACCCGAGAAGGCATCGCCGAGCGCGGGGCGGGCGAACCGCACCTTGTAGGTGAAGGCGAGCCCGTCCGGGCCCGTGACCGTCGCGGTGGCGGCGCCCGGAACGGCGGCAGCCTGCCGGACCCGCACCCAGGTGCGGGCGGTGGGGCCGGACGCGATGAGGCGCGGCGTTCGGGCCCCGGGCGGGACCAGTACGTCGTAGCCGTAGGTGTCGGGATGGAAGCTCGGCAGGGTCTGCCCGTTCACCGCCAGGCCGCTCAGCTGGGAGACGACGCGCACGACGAACCGCCCGGAGGTACTGTGCCCGCTCAGCCTGACGGTGGCGGTGACCGTCGCCACCCCGTCGCCCACGGTGAGCAGGCTGCCATCCCTCGCCACCGCGGCCACCTGCGGGCGGTCGCTGCGCAGGCGGATCACCGCTCCCCGGGGGAGCGGAGCATGGCCGTAGCCGTAGAGGGACTGGTCGTTCATGGCCACGGTCACGTTGGGCTGCACGGTCGTTCCGAGGGGGAAGATCACCCGCGACCGGATGCCTCTGAGCCGATCCCCGGCCAATATAGGGGCGGCAGTGAGGACCGCCGGCACGGGCTGCAGGCGACCGGTCACGCGCAGATACGTCCCGAGTTCGATGTCCCTGTCGGCGGCGGAAGCGGCAAGCTGGATGCCGTAGCGCCCGCCCCGGACCACGAATCGACCGCGGCTCGGGTCGAACGTGCCCAGCTCCGATATCTGGAGCGGGAGAGTGACGGCCTGGGTCTGGCCGGGCGCCAGGCCCACCTGCCGGAAGCCCTCCAGGCGCTTGATCGGCTGCTGCCCGTTCCCTGCCCCCGGAGGGGTCACGTAGAGCTGCATCAGGTGCTGCCCCCACACCGGGCCGGTGTTGGTCACGTCCAGGCTCACCTGCACGGTCCCGCTCGCGCTCACGCTGGGCGCTGAGAGACGGAGGTTCGAGCTTCGGAACGCGGTGTAGCTCAGCCCGTAGCCGAACGGATAGCTCACCGCACCGCGGAAGTACATGTACGTGCGGCCCAGGCTGCTGCGGCTGGGCCGGATCCCGTAGTCGGTGATCGGCGCCAGTTGCTGCTCGCTCTGATACCAGGTGAACGGCAGGTGCCCGCTTGGGTCGTAGTTACCCAGCAGGACGTCGGCCAGCGCGGCCCCCCCGAGCTGGCCGTTGTAGGAGCTCCAGAGCATGGCGGGCACCCGGCCGGCAAAGCTGCTCACGTCGACCTCGCCCACGGTGTCCATCACCGCCACGGTGTTGGGGTTGACCGCGGCGACGGAGTTGATCAGCTGGGCCTGAGCGCCGGGGAGCGCCAGGCCGGTGCGATCGTTGTACTCCCCCGCGGTCGAGCGGTCGGTCCCCACGTAGACGATCACGGCATCGTAATTCGCGGCGGCCGTGATCGCCGTCGGGTCGATCGAGGTCAGCTCGGCCGCGGTGCGGCCGCTCGTGAAGCCGGGGATGAACGTCACCGTGGCCCCAGGGTTCAGGGCCCGAACCGCGGTCCTTATGCCTTGGAACGGGGTCACCTCATGGGCCTGACCGAAGACCCCCTGAAGGCTCGAATATCCGCCGAGGTACATGTTGGGTTGGTTGGCCATCGTGCCGATCACCGCCACCGAGAACGGACCGCTGCGGGGCACGGTCAACGGCAGAAGCTTGCCCGTGCTGTCGTTCTTGCGCTGGGTGACCGCGTTCTTGAGCAGCACGATCGCCCGGTCGGCCACGCCGCGGGCCAGGCCCAGTCGCGCCGGCGTTTCGGTGACCGCGTGGTTGGCATCGCTGTTGACCCACGACCCGGCGGTCAGCCGCGCGCGGGCGGCCCTGACCCAGGGCTCGCGACCGATGTTCCCGAACTCGCCGAGTTGCATCCGAGCGGTGAACAGCCGCACCAGCGAGCCGTTGACGTCCTGCTCGTTGTAGGTGTCCACGGTCGTCCTGATGCCCTCTCCCACGGCGGCGGGAAGCAGGTTCTGAGCGGTCAGCGGATCGTCCGTGCTGGTGCAATTGAGATCAAGGCCGGCGGCGTTGGCGAACGCGTGGGCTTCGGTGGGATTGAGGAAGCGGCGGTACCCCCGGGGACGCCAGCGCTGATACAGGGTGATGCCCTGGATGGAGTCGCAGTCGGAGGTGAAATACCCCGCAAAACCAAAGGTCTGGCGGGCCAGTGTCTGGGTCAGGAGCGTATTGGCCGAGGCAGGAGTCCCGTTGATGGCATTCAGGGCGGTCATCATCGCGCCGGGATTCGTCTGCTGATTGATCAGCCTGAATTGCGCCGTGTAGTACTCGCGCAGCGTCCGCGCGTCCACGTTCGAGGAGCCGCTGAAGCGGGTGGCCTCGGTGTTGTTGGCCGCGTAGTGCTTGAGCGTGGCGATCGCTTTCAGGTAGCCGCCGCCAGCGGCCAGCAGGCGCCCGCTCTGCGATCGTCCCTCGAGCCCATTGACGTACTGCGCGGCCAGACCCGCGGTGAGCAGCGGATCCTCGGAGTATGTCTCGTCGTTGCGGCCCCATCGCGGATCGCGGGCAAGGTTGACCGTGGGTGCGAAGAAATCCAGGTTGAATACGTGGCCGGGGACCACGTCCCGAGCCTCGTCGGAGATCGCGCTGGCTTCCCCGTAGACCAGGCCAGGGTCCCAGGTGGAACCGAGGGCCAGGTCGCTCGGATACACCGTGGTGTTGACCAGGGCAGTAGGCGCGCCGGTAGGGGCCAGCTGGAGCCGGGAGACGCCATGCAGGGACTCGTTCCACCAGCCGTAGGCATGGATGCCCAGCCGGGGAATGGCTGGCGACTGACCCGAGACCATCTGGGAGGCCTTCTCGGCCAGCGTCATCCGGGACACGAGATCCGCGGCACGCTCGACGGGCGTGTAGGCGGAATTCCGATACACGGGGAGATGGCGAAGGCGGGCACCCTGGGCCACGGGCACGGATAGGAGCGTCAGAACGGCGATAACTCCTAAGACGGACGTGACCGCGATGGGGTGACAGTGCTCGAGCCTGCGCAGGGGAGCGCCACCCTACAGGAGCGCGCCGGCTGGTCGCACTCCTTGTCAGCTCTGGGCGGCGCATGCGCTTATCCTTCCCCGCGATGAGCAACCGTCTTCTGGTCCTGTTGGCCCTGCTCGCCGGTCTCAGCGCCGCTGGGCTCCCCGCCGCGGCAGCCGGTGCGAGCGGCCCCGCCGCGGTCATTGCGGACTGCAACTCCCACCTCAAGCTCACCCAGTCCTACTCCGCGGTCGACCTGCGTAGCGCCCTGACGACGATGCCGGCCAGCGTCAAGGAGTACACGAACTGCTACGACGTCATCCAGCGCAGCCTGCTCTCGCGGCTCGGAAAGAGCGTCGCGCCGGGTGCGGTCGGCTCGGGTAGCTCGGGGGGCTCGTCCTTCTCCGCCCCGGTGATCATCGTCCTCGCGGTGCTGCTCCTGGGCGCCGCCGGCTTTGGCGTCCAGGCACTGAGACGGCGCTCTCCGTAACGGCCAGGCCGCGGTCGGCCTCTACACTGGCGCCATGGCCTCGGAACGGCAGATCGACGTCGGTGGCGTGCCGATAGGCGGCGGTGCTCCGGTCGCCGTACAGACGATGCCCAAGACGGAGACGGCCGATCTTCAGGCCACGCTGGCCCAGATCCAGCGGGTCGCGGAAGCCGGTGCCGACATCGTGCGCGTCGCCGTGCCACGGGATCAGGACGCCGACGCGCTAAAGACGATCGTGGAGCAATCTCCGATTCCGGTGATCGCCGACATTCACTTCAACTACACCCTCGCCCTCAAGGCTCTGAATGCCGGTGCGCACTGCGTCCGGCTGAACCCGGGGAACATCGGCGGCGCCGACAAGGTCGGACAGGTGATTGAGCTGGCCAAGCAGCTCGGCACCCCGTTGCGCGTCGGCGTCAACTCCGGATCGCTGCCCGCCCACCTTCGCCGGCTCGAATACGACAATCCAATCGAGGCCCTGGTCACGGCGGCGGTCGAGACGGTCGAGCTTATGGAGCGCCTTGAGTTTCGGAACTTCAAGGTGTCGATGAAGTCGACATCCGTGCCGAACACGATTGCCTCCAATCGGCTGCTTGCCGAGCGGATCCCCTATCCGCTGCACCTCGGGGTCACCGAGGCCGGAACGAAGTGGTCCGGCTCGCTGAAGTCGGCGGTGGGCCTCGGAACGCTGCTGGCCGACGGCATCGGCGACACGATCCGCATCTCCCTCTCCACCTTCCACGCCGAGGAGGAGGTGAAGGTCGCCTGGGAGATTCTGACGGCCCTCAAGCTGCGGGAGCGTAGTCCTATGCTGATCGCCTGCCCTACGTGCGGGCGCCTGCAGTTCGACATGGACTCCGTGGTGGCGGAGGTCGAGCGACGCCTCGAGGCGTATGCGGATCCGATCGAGGTGTCGGTGCTTGGCTGCGCAGTCAACGGCATCGGCGAGGCGCGTCACGCCGATTTCGGGATCACCGGGGCCAAGGACATGGGCATGATCTACTCGCGGGGAGAACCACTAAAGAAGGTCCCGACCGACCGCCTGGTCGATGAGCTGTTCGCCGAGATCGATCGTTACTACGCAAGCGGTCAGAAGGTGGTGCGCGACGAAGCCAGCGCGGCCGAGGCGCGCGCCTGGCTGGCTGAGAACGAGGATGAGACCGCGATGACTCCGGAGCGCTTGGCGGCGATGGAGGCCGCGGCGGCGCGCAATGCTCCGTCCGTTCGCCTCGATGAAGAGGCCTCCCCAGTTTCGGGCCGGCGCTTCAGCCGAGCCTGAACGATCCAGCGTCGTCGTGAGCATCCGCCGCAGGCTCGCGCCGGTTCTCTGCCTGGCGGTGGCCTGTGCGGCCGTCGTGCAGGTCGGAGGCTGGAATGAGCGCTCGCATTACGCGCAGGCCAGAGCGTTCGCCGCGGGCACCGCGAGGATCGATCGGTACGCCGCGCTCACCGGCGATCGGGCCGCGTACCACGGGCACTACTACTCCGACAAGGCGCCGGGTCTGGCCCTTCTCGTCGCGCCCGTGTACAGCGTGAGCAAGGCGACCGGGGGCTCGAGCGCCGACCCGCTCAATGATATCCATCTGCTGGCGATCTTCGGCTGCGTCATTCCGGCCGCGCTGCTTTTGTTCCTGATCTCCGGGTTCGTCGAGCGCCTCGAGCCGGGGCTCGGCGTGGCGAGCGCTATGTTGCTCGGTTTTGGCACCCTGCTGCTGCCCTTCAGCACCCTGTTCTTCTCGCACGTGCTCTCCGCCTGTCTGGGCTTCGCGGCTTACTACGTGCTGTGGCTGGCGCGCCGGGACAGAGGCGACCTGTTGCTGATCGGCTGCTCCGGCGTCCTGGCTGGGCTCGCGGTCAGCACCGAGTACCCGCTGGCCATCCTGGCTGTGTTGCTCGCGCTCCATGCGCTCGGCCGCCCGCCGCAGATTCGGCGCCTGCTGGTCTATGGCGCCGGGGGCCTGATCGGGTTGGTGCCGTTGCTGGCCTACAACCTATGGGCCTTCGGGTCGCTCACCCACATCTCGTACGCCAGCGTCTCGGCGAACCACGTCGGCCTTTTCGGATTGGTGTCGTTCAGTCCTGGCGCTCTGGTCAGTCTGCTCCTAGGCTCGCGCGGGCTCCTCACTCTGACGCCGGTGCTGGCGTTGGGACTGGCAGGGATCGTCCTGCTGTTCCGTGACGGTCGACGCGGCGAGGCCACGATGGCGGCGGTGGTGGTGCTCACCTACCTGGCCTACAACGCCAGCTACTACTTGCCCTACGGAGGCTGGGTCCCGGGGCCTCGGTTCCTGATCCCGCTGATTCCGTTCCTCGCTCTCCCGTTAGCTGCCGTCCTGCGCCGGCTCCCCGTCCTCACCGTCAGCATGGGCACGCTGTCGGTGGCGATGATGGCGGCCGCCACACTCACCCGGCCCGAGCTACCCAGCAACCTCCCGACCAGCGCGTGGTGGCAGCGGCTGCTGGACGGACAATTTCCGACTCCGGGAGCAGGTGGTCAGATCCTGTGGTTCGGCGTGTTCGCCGCTGCCGCTGTCGTGCTCGCTGCGCGGCTCACGCCGCGGCTGGCCCATGGCCGCGCTCAGCTGGCCCTGGGCGGCGCCGGCGTGCTGGTCTGGCTCGCCGTCGCCTTGGTCAGCGGCACCGTCGATCTGCACGGTGACAGCGTGCTCGCGCTGGTGCTCGCCCTCGCCGTGCTGGGTGGCTTTGCCCTGCTCGGTGTGGGGCGCACGGTGTCGGGGCGGAGGGGGGGCCGGGGGGGGGGGGGAGGGGAAAGGAGCGGGCACGATCGGGCGGAGCCCGGCGAGC
>JBPCMW010000024.1:0-23964 GCA_051001875.1 Solirubrobacteraceae bacterium
GGACGGCGCGCACCTGGTGGTGAGCGCTTCCTCGGCTGGCTGATGGGCGAGCAGCGGGCGGCCGCCCGGAGGAGCGCTTCCGCTCGGGAGCAGCACGGTCGCGACCGCGGCCTCCGTCGTGTTCTTGGTGTCGCTGGTGCGGTAGAGGACCTGCCACGCGGAGACGGCGAGCGGTATCCCGGCGGTCGTGACGGCCGTCGGCCGAGAGCGCAGCACCGTGCCGAGCGCGACGCTTGGGGTCGGCGACGGCGGCTGGTAGAACGGGTCGGCATCGTGGACCTGCACGGTCGCGCCGGCGGCCGCGGGCACCGAGAGCGCCGCGACGGCCAGCGCGATTGCGATCGCCGTAAGTCTCAACCCTGCTCCTGACGACCGCGGTTGTACATCGCCTCGATCTCGGCGGCGTAGCGCTCGGCGATCGGCCGGCGCTTGAGCTTGAGTGTCGGCGTCACTAGTTCGCCGCCGGGCTGCCAGGTCCCGTCCACGAGGGTGAATCGCTTGACCTGCTCCACGCGCGAGAGCTCCCCGTTCGCGTGCTCGACGGCCGCCAGCAACTGCTCGTGAACCTCTGCACCCTCGGCGGAGAGGCCGTGGAATGCGAGCATGTCGGGGTCCAACACGAGCAGCGCCGTGTTGTACGGACGGCGGTCGCCGATCGCAACCGCATGGCCGATCAGCGACGACGCGGCCTTGAGCTTGGCCTCGATGTTCTGCGGCGACATGTTCTTGCCGGCCGCGTTGATGATCAGCTCCTTCTTTCGGTCGACAATCCGCAGGTAGCCGTCCTCGTCGAGGCCGCCGATATCGCCCGTGTGAAGCCACCCGTCGCGGTCGATGGCCTCGGCTGTCTGCTTCGGCTGGCCGCGGTAGCCGGCCATCACAGCAGGCCCGCGCAGCAGCACCTCGCCGTCCTCGGCGAGCGCTACCTCGACGCCCGGCATCGGCGGACCGACAGTCCCAGCGCGGGTCGCGCCGGGGCGATTGAGGGTCGCGATCGCGGTGCTCTCAGTCATCCCATACCCCTCGCAGATCTCGATGCCCAACCTGGCGAAGAACCCGAGCACGTCCTCGCGGATCGGCGCAGCGCCGGAAACCAGCAGCTCGGCGGCGTCGAGCCCGAGCCTCTGGCGGAGTCCTTCGTCAAGCACGCCGAACGCACCCGCCTCGATCGCGTCCTTCAGCTTCTCCCAGATTCGCGGCACCGCCATCCACACTGATGGGCGGATTCCAGGCAGCTGCGCGACCGCCGCGCGTGGATCCTCCACACAGGTGATCGTCGACCCGTTACGCAGCGCCGGGTAGTGTGAGAACACGCGGTCGGCGAGGTGCGCAGTCGGCAGGTAGGAGACGTAGCGGCCGCGCCGCGCGAGCACCGGTGCCGCCGCAACCGACGAGTCCCACGCCGCCAGCAGGTTCCTATGCGTGATCATCACGCCCTTAGGCGCGCCGGTCGTGCCCGACGTGTAGATCAGCGTTGCTATGTCCTCGCCGCCTACCCGCCGCCAGCACTGCTCGAAGGGAAACTCGGCCGCCCTTGCGGCTTCGACCTCTGCGAGCGTCAGCGCCCCCGGCGCCTCTCCGTCGATCACCACGACTTCCGGGCGCGTTGCGAGCAGCCCGCGCGCTTCGCGTACACGATCGAGGAACCCCGGCTCGGTCACGATCAGCCGCGGCTGTGCGTTGGCGCACACCTCTGCGATCTGCGCCGGCGCGGAGGTGCCGTAGATCGAAAACGGCGTCACACCCAGGTGAAGCGCCGCCAGGTCGAGCACGTGGAACTCCGGCCGGTTGCGGAGCAGCATCGCGATGGTTTCTCCCCGTTGAACGCCGAGCGCCGCCATCCCTCGGGCGACCGACTCGACCCGCGCGCGGTACTGATCCCACGTGAGCTCGACACACCCGTCAGACGTACGGAGCGCGACCTCGCCGCCGAATGCGACGGCTGTTGCCTGGAAGGCCTCGCACAGCGACCGCACCCCGGCGGCACGGCCCGGCGCCCCCCCCGCGGCCGGGCCGACCGCATGCGTGGCGTGACCTGCGGCTTCGGTTGCGCTGCTCCTCATGGCGTCCGGTTCAGCAGGACCGACAGCGTGCCAGGCCCGGCGAGCGCGACGTCAGGACGGCCGTCCCCGTTGTAGTCGGCGATCGCCGGGTTCTGCGAGAACGGCGCAGCGGTGAATGACCCGCTCTGGCGGGGGCTGGCGGTCCCGTTGCCGGTGAACATCAGGAGCGTCGTGGTGGGACTGGCGATGTCGGAGATCACCAGATCCTGGTGTCCGTCGTGGTTGAAATCGTCCGCGCCGAGGCTGGTCGGCCCCTGTCCTGCGGATTGGATCACCGGCGTCATGCCGGTCGAGAACCCGCCGTGCCCGTCGGCGAGCGCGGTCGCGAGCGTGAAGCTGAACGAGCCGATCACCGCGACGTCGTCGATGCCGTCGCCGTTCAGATCGACCGGCTGGACGTCTTCGGGCACGAACCCGGACCCGTACAGCTGCCCGGAGACGGTGAACGCGCCGGTTCCGGTCCCGCGCAGCGCGAACACGGTCCCCGAGGACCCGTCAACGGCGTACAGGTCGCGGTGGCTGTCACCGTCGATGTTCGCAGCCGCGATCGCCGATAGCGCCAAGGCCCGCGGGACCTGGGTCGTCGGGCCGGTTCGGAACGTGCCGTCGCCATTGCCGAGCAGCGTCTGGATCCCCGTGAACGACATCGCAGCGACGTCCAGGTGGCCGTCTCCGTTCAGGTCAGTCAGAATCGCCTCGATCTGGCTGCCGATCGACTCCGGATAGCTGGCGCCGACTCGGAACGTGCCGTTCCCGTTGTTCAGCAGCACCACGACCGCCGAGCTGGTCATCCCGACGAGGTCCGGACGCCCGTCGCCGTTGACATCGCCGACAGCGAGCGACTGGATGCCGCTGCTCCCCAGGATCGTGACCGGCGAGCCGAACGTCCCGTCTCCACGGTTGAACACCAGGATCACGTTCCCCTGCCCGAAGTTATTGACGCTGGCCACGTCCGGATGTCCATCGCCGTTGAAATCGGCAGTGACAGTCGACACCGGTGCCGGGCCGGGGCCCGAGCCGCTGCCGGTCTGATAGGTCGCATACGGCGCGAACGTAGGGTCGGCCGCATACGCCGGCCCGGCAACAGCAACGGCGGCGAGCAGCGCGGTGGCGAACGCGGCTCTCTTCAGACGGCGCGAAGGCATGTCTCTCCTCGATCGACAAAGTGGTCAGGCAATTGACCGGATGGCTCGCGGCAGCTTACACACATGTCCCAAATTTGACAAGGCGCCTGACCACAACGACCATGTGGGACGTGTCCCTGCCGAGCACCGAACCGACCTCGCTTCGCCGTTACGCCTCAAAGACGGCAGATGAACGCCGCGAGGAGCGCCGCCGCCGGATGCTCACCGCCGCCCTGGGGCTGTTCGGAACCCAGGGGTACCGGGGTACCACGATCGAGGCGCTCTGCGCTGCCGCCAGCGTCTCCACCCGCAATTTCTACGAGGAGTTTGGCTCCCGCGAGGCGCTCGTGATCGCTCTGCACGACGACGTGAACGCCCGCGCGCTCAAAGCCGTGATCGCCGCGCTCGACAACCTAGAACCAAGCGACATCCTGGCACGCGTCTCCGCCGCCACCCGCGCCTACTTCGACGTGATGACCTCCGACCGCCGCTGGGCGCAGATCGCGCTCGTCGAGTCCGTCGGCGTCAGCCCAGACGCCGAAGCCCACCGGCGCGCAGCGATCGATCGCTTCGTCACGCTGATCGAAGCCGAAGCCTCCAGACTCGCCTACACCGGCCTGATCGAACGCCGCGACTACCACCTCACCGCGGTCGCGCTCGCCGGCGCCCTCAACGGCCTGATCAACACCTGGACCGCGAACAACAACTGGAACGACACCGTCCCCCAAATCGCCGACGAAGCAACCCGCCTCATCCTCCTCGCGCTGACGGCAAACCCCTCTGCCCCCACGAGTCCAGCAGCGGCGCGCTGAGCGCTCAGACTCGATACGCCCCCACGGCGGAGTCGTGCCGCAGCAATGGCGCACAGGACCGATCCTGGCGGAAGTCGCCTACCCCGGCGTGCTCGTAGCCCGCGCGGTCACCGACCGCGAGAAGCTGGAGCTCGTGTTACGGGCCGGCAACGGCGGCGGCAGAACAACGCTCGCAATCGAACGCCTCGTGCCCGAACGCGAATACATGGTCGAGGGCGGCCTCGATGACCGCGTCGTCGCCGAGCAATCAACGCGCTCGCATCAACGTCGACGTAAGCGATCGCATCGAGGTCCGGATAAAGCCAAAGGGTTGACCCGGCCACACTGCCCGTAGCGCGCAGACCGTCGCCAGAGCGACCGTGCGTACGGTCGGTCGCCTTGTGGGCCAATGCTCGGATGTGGTACGTTTCGCATATGTCCCACAGAGAACAAGTCACCATAGGCGACCGCGGCCGACTCGTGCTGCCGTCCTCCGTCCGCTCGGCGCTCGGGCTCAAACCCGGCACGCGCATGCTGCTCAGCACCGAGGCTGATGGCTCGCTGCGGCTGCGTCCGTACTCAGCCGTGGCCGAACAAAACCGAGGCGTCTTCGCCGACCTCACTGAGCGCGGCTCGCTCGTTGACGAGCTGCTTGCCGACCGCCGCGTCGAGGCAGAGCGCGAGGAATAGATGCCCGAGCCGACCACCTCGCCTGTGCTCGACGCCTCGGCGCTGCTCGCCTACCTCGGCAACGAGCCCGGCAGTGACGTCGTGGCCGATGCGATCGCGGGAGGCGCAATGATTGCCACGGTCAACCTCGCCGAGGCGCTGAGCACACTCGCAGCGCGCGGCAAGGACCCGGCTGCCGTCGTCTCCGATCTCACCGATCGAGGGTTGCTCGACGGGGCGATCGCCGTTGAGCCCTTCACGACCGCTGACGCGATCGAAGCCGCGCGGCTGCGCCCGCTCACCCGCGACGCCGGGCTCTCACTAGCCGATCGCGCGTGCCTCGCCGTGGCGCGTAGGTTCTCGACCTTCGCCTTGACGGCCGACCGAGCCTGGAGCGGGCTCTCGCTCGGCGTCGACGTTCGCCCGATCCGAGACCCGGCGCAATGAGCGTCGAGCGAGACCGCAACGGCAGCGGCTGGATCACGCGGTGGCGCGAGCACGGCCGCCAGCGCTCCCGGAAGTTCATGCTGAAGGGCGACGCTGAAGCGTTCGATCGGGACGTGAGGCGCCGGCAGCAGCTCGGGCCGCTCGCGGTCCAGCAGCTCACGGCGCGCGGCGGTCCAACGCTCGACCAGTGGATTGAGCAGCGTTGGGCGCCGGAGCATGCAGCCAGCCTCGAGCGGTCCACGCGAGACCGCTACGCGAACGTCTACAAGTGCCACATCTGGCAGCCGCTCGGGGACACCCCGCTTGGCGAGCTCACGGTCGCCCGGCTGCGCGAGTGGCAAGCCGCGCGCGTGAAGGCCGGCGTCAACCCGGGCACGATTCACAAGGCGCGCACGTTCCTCTCGAGCGTCCTGCGCCACGCAGCCGAGAGCGAGTCAATCCCGGGCAACCCACTCTCCCTCGTGCGCTCACCGCGAGCCTCCCACCGCGACGCCGCCGAGCCGCTACCGCCCGCTGTGGTCGAGGCGATCAGGCGCGCGCTGCTCAACCCGCAGCCGCGAGAGATCGCCGTCTCACGGCCGGGCCAACGACAACGGCGCCGCTACGAGCTGCCGTCGCCCGGCACCCCACAGACTCGCCAACGTGACGCGCTGATCGTCTCGCTGCTCGCCTATGCCGGTCTGCGCCCCGGCGAGCTGCGGGCGCTCCGCCTGGGCGACGTGCGCGAGGGCACGATCCACGTCCAGCGAGCCGCCGACCCGGACGGCTCGATCAAGACAACCAAGACGACCCACAAGCGGACCGTGCGGCTGCTCTCGCCGCTTGCCCAGGATGTGCGCGAGTATCGATTTGCGAGCGGGCGCCCGCCAGACACGGCGCTGCTGCTGAGCGACGACCACGGCGACCCGTGGGACAAGACCGCGTGGCAGATGTGGCGCGTCGACCGCTGGGCGCCCGCCTGCCGCGCCGCGGGCCTCGACCCCGTCCCTCGCCCATATGACCTGAGACACAGCTTTGCCTCGCTGCTGCTCGCGGAGGGCCGCCAGCCGCTCTACGTCGCCAAGCAATTCGGACACTCACTGACCGTGTTGCTCTCGACCTACGCGCACCTGATCGATGAGTTTGCCGAGCGGACCGAGCCGGTCGACGCTGAGGCGGAGATCGCGACAGCGCGCTCGATCTCATGTGCGTCAGGAGTGCGTCCTGAGCGTCCGATGAAGCCCTCTCCTCCTCCACGTTGGCCAACAAAAAGCCCGCTCTTGCGGGGCTTTCGTGAAGTACCGCTACCGGGATTCGAACCCGGGTTTCCGCCGTGAGAGGGCGGCGTCCTAGTCCCCTGGACGATAGCGGCGGGGTGGGAATCGTGAAGGGTAGCCGAACGTCCTGGGCCGGCTCTGGGAGCGCGCCCGCTCGCATGCGGATCCCAAGCCCGGTCGACGGAGTGGGCGGCGCTCGACGGCTGCCAACGCCGACAAGCCGGTGGACGTGAACAGTTACCCCAGATCGCTCGCGCTACGCGACACTTGCTAATTTCAGTCGCTCGCCGCGGCTGTGGCGGAATTGGTAGACGCGCAGGCTTCAGGTGCCTGTGCCCTTCGGGGCGTGGAGGTTCAAGTCCTCTCAGCCGCATCAGCTCGTCTACAGGCAGGATGCGGAGAGCGAGCCATGACCGCGCTGGAGCCGTGTCGGTTATGGCGTCCATATACCGAAGCCGCGTTATAGGCGGCTTTGGTGCATACCCTCTCGCGGGCGACCGTCAGACGGGAGCACGGTTCCCATCCGCCGTGCAGACTGACGCGCAGGCGCACGCGGCTGCTCGGCCCTCATGGCGTCCAGTTCCACTGCTCGAGCGCCGCGGTGTCCCGCTCAAAGGCGAGCACGCTGACCCCGCCGGCGCTCAGCTTCAAGCGCGACCCTGCCGCCGGCTCCATCTCGAGCCAGCGCGCGGTCAGCACGCGCAGGATGTGGCCGTGGGCGAACACCAGTGCGTTGCCCTCGAGAACCCGCAGTCCGTCCAGCACACGGTCTGCGCGGGCACCGACCTCGGCCGGCGTTTCACCTCCGGGGCAACCGTCGCGCCACAGGACCCAATCCGGGTTGAGTTGGCGAATCTCCGGCGTGGTGAGCCCCTCGTACTCCCCATAGGACCACTCTTTCAGGTCGTCAGTGAGTTGCGCGCGCGCGCCGTAGCCGGACAGCTCGCACGTCTCGCGCGCCCGCCGGAGCGGGCTGCTCAGCACAGCGGAGAAAGAGTAGGTCTGCAGCCGCAAGGCCAGCTCCCCCGCCAAGCGTCGCCCCTCCTCCGTCAGCGGCAGATCCGTCGCGCTCGTGTGCCGCCCCGAGGCGCTCCACTCCGTTTCGCCGTGGCGCACGACAACGATCTGGCCGGCCACGATCGCGTCAGCTCACTCTCGACGGCGCTTCTCCACCGGTGCGCTCGATCTCGGCGACCTTGGCGAGCCGGCGCACATGCCGCTCTTCTCCGCTGAACCGCGCCCCAAGAAACGTCGCCACGATCTCCGCCGCGACCTCGGCACCGATCACCCGCCCCCCGAGGCAGATCACATTCACGTCGTCATGCTCCACGCACTGATGGGCTGTGTAGTTGTCGTGGACCGTGGCAGCCCGGATCCCGCGGATCTTGCAGGCCGCGACTGATACTCCAGCTCCTGAGCCGCAGACCAGGATCCCACGCTCGGCCCGGCCTGAGACCACCGCCCGCCCCACCTCCAGGGCCTTGTCCGGGTAATCGATTGGCTGAGCGCTGTCGGTGCCCAAATCCAGCACCTGATGACCGGCCGCCTCGATCATCGGCAGCAGCCGCGCCCGGAGCGTGAAACCAGCGTGGTCGAAACCGCACGCGACGATCATGAGGGCACCTCAGGGGAATGGGAATTGGTCATGGACTCGCTGGCCTCATGCTCGGCGAGCAGCGCGGCGCCCAAGACTCCGGCGCGCACGCCGTGCCTGGCTGCCCGAATCGAGGTTTCCTTACCCAGGCCTGGGAGCACGTAGCCGCGGGCGACACGACGAGCAGGCTCCAGCAGCAGTTCTCCGGCCTGGGCGGCCCCCCCCCCGATCACCACTTCCTCCGGGTCAAAGGTGTTGATCGCATTCGCCACGCCGATCCCTACACGCTGGCCCCAGATCTCGATCATCCGTCGCGCCGAGGGATCGCCATCTTGGGCGGCTTTCACCGCGTCGGCCCCCAGTACGTCCTTCCCTTCGGCGCGCAGCGCACCCAGCGCGGATTCGGGATGAAGGGCAGCCGACTGCGTGGCCAACCGGTCAAGCGCATGCCCGGAGGCGACGAACTCGAGCGAACCGGGCTGGGGGAAGCCCATCGGAGCCGGGACTGCTCCCGCCAGGTCAAGCCCGACGAGGGTGTGGCCGAGCTCCCCGGCCCCGCCGGTTGCTCCCCGGTAGATACGTCCGCCAAGGACCAAGCCGCCGCCGACACCAGTACCCACCGTGATCATCACCAAGTCATTCGCCACGAGCCGGAGGTTTTCGTCGTGGGCCTCGGCCAGCGCGGCAACCGTTGCGTCATTGTCCACGAACACCGGGAGTCCAAGGCGCTCGGTCAGCACCTCTCGCAGAGGCACGTCAGCGAGCGGAACGTTGACCGAGGACACGACCCGCCCGGTCTTGAACTCGACCACCGATGGTACCCCGATCCCCACGGCGTCGAGGCCGTCTGCCTTGGCCGCTTCGATCATCTGCACCAGCTGGTCGATCAGCTCCTGCGAGGTGCCGCGCCGGGTCGGCTGCAGCTTCGAGGGGCCGAGCTCGCCTCCGCGTTTGACCGCCACGGCGATCTTGGTGCCGCCGAGATCGACGCCCGCAACCGACGCGGTCACAGCCGCTCCGCAGCGGCAGGATCCAGCAGCACGGTCACCTCATCTGCCAGCGGGGCGACCATCGACGAGGGCACGTGCGGATCGGGTTTTGCCCCCTGCCCGAACGCTGCCGCAATCGCCTCAGCCTTGGAGGCGCCCGAGACCAGGAACACGATCTGCCTTGCCTTAGCCAGGGCGGTCAGGGTGAGCGAGATGCGCGGCACGAATGGCTCCAGTCCGGCTTCTGGAACCCCGATCACCAGCCGCTCGCGCTCATCCAGAGACGACTGATCGGGAAACAGGGACGCCGTGTGGCCATCGGGGCCGAGTCCCAGCATCAGCAGATCGAATTTCGGCGGACCCGCGTCGCGCAGCTTGCGCTCGTACTCCTCCGCCCCCCGGTCCGGACCCAGCTCCCCGAGCATCCGATGCACGGTTCCCGGACCGGCATCGCCCAGGGGATCCAGCAGGGACTCCTTGGCAAGCCGATAGTTGGAGCGCTCGTCCTCTGGCGGTACACAACGTTCATCCCCGAACCACATCGTCGTCTCGGACAAATCCAGATCGACCGCCTGTACGGCACGGACGAATTCCTCGTATGCGGCCCGCGGTGTGGAGCCGCCGGTGAGGACGACGTGGCCGCCCCCCGAGGCGGCCCCCACCATCATCGCGGCGCAGGCCCGGGCGGGATCCTCCACGACCTCGATCTCGATGCTCATGCTCGGCAGAGGCTTCGTGCCGCCTCGAGCGCTGGGCCGTAGGTGGGATCGCGCAACAAGGCCTGCCGAACGCCTTCACCGAGGATCCCTCCTTCCCCGCGGGAGGCCCCCATCACCTTCCAAACGCGCTCTTCGCCGCTCTGGCTCTCGCGCGCGCTCAGCCCACCTTCGGCGCGGTCGAGTGACAGCGAGCAATCATCGCCCCAGGCGATGGTCACCCCGGCGAGCCCCGGCGCGTCCTGGTCGATCGCCTCGAGCGAGATCGTGAGCTCACGATCCTCGCAGCAGGCGACGCCGGTCAAGCACCTGCGGCCGTCCGCCTTCAGCGGCGTCGCCTTCCAGCCCAGTCGCGAGACCAGCCAACCGACGAGCAGCAGCGCGGCTGAGGTCGAGCCCTCCTTGTGCCGCACGGTGATCCGACAGATCTTCTGGAGCGCCGCCCGCCGGCGCGGCGGATCGAAGCTCGAGGCCAGCCGTTCACGCCACGGCGTGGTGCGCAGCCAGGCCAAGTCGACGACATAGGCCGCATCGAGCACCTCCGCTGCGCGCTGGAGGGATTCCGAGGAGTCGACCACCTCGTCGCTGTCCAGGAGCATCACGTCGATCATGTGCCGGACGGCGTTGACCGCGTTGGTGTGCCCGTGCGGGGACCAGAGCAGCGTCGAGAGTTCGGACACGACCACCGGATCGATGATCGTGTCAAGTCGTTCGAGGTGCTCGGGTCCGAGATCGATTTCCACCTGTTCGACCATCACCCCCAGCCCGGAATGCGGCTCGTCGTAGGACATCGTCGCCCACGCGTCCAGCTTGGTCCGCCCCTCCTCGACGGCGCACAGAACGGTGCGCGATGCGTGGTAGCGCCCGACGCGGGCCAGGCGGTTGGCGATCTCCCCTTTCCAGTCGCGGTCGACCACGACCACGAGGTTCAGGACTCGCGCCGTCGCGCACGACTCGTTGGCGGCGTGCCGATCGCGCAGGAGCGTGCGCAGCGCGGAACCGATCCGTTCAGGGGTGGTGTCGGACTCCGACCAGTGGTCCTCACCCGGCCCCGTGGCTGCTTGTTCGCCGTCATGAGGGCTGGACGAAGAGGTGGCTGTCACAGCCGCCGCCACGTGTGCCCATTGAGCAGCAGCTCGTCGGCCTCGGTGGGGCCTGGCGAGCCGGCCTCGTACTGCGGTATCTCCGACGACTCGTCCTCTTTCCAGGCGGTCAGGATCGGATCAATGATGCCCCAGAGCGCCTCGATCTCGTCGTTGCGCGTGAACAGCGTGGCATCCCCACGCATCGCGTCGAGGATCAGTCGCTCGTAGGCCTCAGGTGACTCCGACATGAACGAGGTCCCATAGCGGAACTCCATGTTGACGGGACGGATCCGCATGGTCGGCCCCGGAATCTTCGCCCCCAGCGAGACCGAGACGCCTTCGTCGGGCTGCACCGTGAGGATGATCTGGTTGGCTTGAACGCCTACCGAGCCCTGGGTCTGAAAGGCCAGATGCGGAATTGGTTTCAGCGTCACCGCGATCTCGGTCACCTTGCGAGCCAGCCGCTTCCCGGTGCGCAGGTAGAACGGCACCCCGGCCCAGCGCCAGTTGGACACGTGCAGGCGCAGTGCCGCGTAGGTCTCGGTGCGTGAGTTGGGGTCGACGCCCTCCTCCTCGCGGTAGCCCTCTACCTTCTCGCCGGCCACCACACCCGCCCCATACTGAGCCCGGAGAGCCATCGAGGCAACGTCCTCTGGCGCGGGCGGAACAATCGCCTCGAGGACCTTGAGCTTCTCGTCGCGCAGCCGGTTGGCCTCGAACGACGCGGGCGGCTCCATCGTCAGCAGCGCGAGCAGTTGCAGCATGTGGTTCTGGACGAGGTCCCGGAGCGCTCCCGCGCCCTCGTAGTAGCCGGCGCGCCCACCGATGCCCATGTCCTCGGCGGCGGTGATCTGCACGTTGTCGATGAAATTGCGGTTCCACACCGGCTCGAACAGCGCGTTGGCGAAGCGCAGCGCCATCAGGTTCTGGACCGTCTCCTTGCCGAGGTAGTGATCGATGCGGAAGACCTGCGACTCGTCGAACACGCTGAGGACCTGCTCGTTCAGCTTGCGAGCCGAGGCAAGGTCATAGCCGAACGGCTTCTCGATCACCACCCGCGTCTTCGCCCCTGCGCACTCGTGGAGCTTCGCGTCACCAATCCTCTCGCAGATGACCGGGAAGAACTCGGGCGCGGTCGAGAGATAGAACACGCGGTTGAGGGGTTCCCCGGCCTGCTCGTCGAATTCGCATAAGACGCGATCGAGCTCGCGGTAGGCCTCCTCGTCATCAAAGGTTCCGGCGACATAGCGAATGTTCGACAACAGGCCGTCGAGCACTTTCGGATCCGGAGTTCGACGCGAGTATTGTTCGATCGACTCGCGGGCGATGGCCTGGAAATCATCGTCCGGCTGATCACGCCGGGCCACGCCGATCAGCTCGAAGCGCTCCGGAAGAGCGCCCTCGTGCGCCAGGTTGTAGAGCGCCGGCAACAGCTTGCGGTGGGCGAGATCGCCGGTCGCCCCGAAGATCACCAGCGAAGTCGGACCAACCGGCAGGCGCTCGAGCCCCTGAATGAGCGGGTTGTCCTCGTCGCGCTGCTCCTCAGCGACCGCGGCGTTCATGATGCGCCCCCTCCGCCCACGCTCTTGACCGCGTGGCCACCGAACTGGTTGCGCAGCGCCGCCAGCATTCTCGCCGTGTAGTCGCCGTTGTCACGGGAGGTGAAGCGGGCGAACAGCGCCGCGGCCAGGGCCGGCATCGGAACGTCGTGGTCGATTCCCGAGCCGAGCGTCCAGCGGCCCTCGCCCGAGTCCTCGACGTAGCCCTCCAGATTGGCGAGGTCGTTGCCGTCAGCCTCGAAGGCCAGCGCCGCCAGCTCGAGCAGCCACGAACGGATGACCGACCCCTGGCCCCACAGCTTGGCGATCGTTTCCAGGTCGAGGCCGTACTCGGACTTGTGCAGCAGCTCGAAACCCTCGGCGTAACCCTGCATCAACGAGTACTCGATCCCGTTGTGGACCATCTTCACGTAATGACCGGAACCGGGACCGCCCATGTGCCCCCACCCGTTCGGCGGAGCGAGCACGTCGAGGATCGGCGCGATCCGCGACACGTGCTCGTCAGCACCTCCGATCATCATGCAGTAGCCCACCTCCAGGCCCCACACGCCGCCGCTGGTGCCGACGTCGACGAAGCCGATGTTCCGCGCGCTGCACTGGGCGAAGTGATCGATCGAGTCGGTCCACTTCGAGTTGCCCCCGTCGATGATTGTGTCGCCGTCGTCAAGCAGGTCGAGCAGCTGCTCGATCGTCTTCTGGGTCGGGTCCCCAGCGGGAACCATGATCCACACCGCTCGCGGCGCGGACAGCTGTCCGACCAATTCCTCAAGCGAGCCCGCGCCCTCCGCTCCATGCTCCTGCGCGGTGTGAACGGCGTCGGCGCTGAAGTCGAAGGCGACCACGTCGTGGTCGGAATCGCGCTTGATCCGATGCACCATGTTGCCGCCCATCTTGCCCAGTCCCACGAACCCGATTTGCATCGCCTTTCAGCTCCTGTTGAGTAGATCCTTGATCCGGGAGGTGAGCGAGCGGACCGCCTGGACCGGGTCGCCCTCAAGCTTCACGCGCTCGGCGCAGAGGCCATGGCCCCGGAGGGTCTGGAGGTCGCCCGCCGCCTGCGCAGCGATCAGCGTCCCGAAGGAGTAGCCGGCCCCGGGAATCTCGGCGTCCTGCTGAGGATCGTTGACCAGCTGGAGGAAACGACCAGTCGGCGGCCCTCCTTTGTGCAGCTGGCCGGTGGAATGCAGGAAGCGCGGCCCGTACCCGAATGTGGTCGCCGCCCCGGTACCCGCGCGGATCGCGGCGCGCAACTCGGCGATCGCGTGGTCAAGCGTCTCCGACGGCGGCAGGTAGCCCATGATCGCCACGTAGTGGGGTGGCGCTGCGTCCTCGAGCAACGCGCGCAGGGCCTCATCCCCAGCCGGTTCGAGCTCCGGCACCGACCCGGAGTCGAGCACCCGCTTGGTGTTGTCCTTGGCCTCCTGCACGTTGGGCTGATCGAACGGATTGATCTCCAGCGCCCAGCCCGCTACGGCGACCGCAAACTCGGCCAGGAAGAAGATGCGTCCGAGATCGGCTGCGCCCCTGGTAGCGAGCGTCACGGTCGGATGCCCCGCCTCGGCGAGCGCTTTGATCGCCTCGTCGAGGCGCTCGTCTGGCTCGTCGCTGTCGCGCAGGTAAGCGAATACGCGGTCGTTCCCGTAGACGTCGGGGTCACCGACCGGCTCGTCGGCCACGGGCAGAATGCCTCGCCCGTGCTTGCCGGTCGACTCGGCGATGAGCTGCTCGACCCACAGGCCGAAGCTCTCGATCGGCGGGGCGACCAGAAAGGTCAGCTTGTCTCGGCCGTGGCTCGCCATCTCGCCTATCGCCGCCCCGAGCCACAATCCGGAATTCGACTCGCTCGAGTGGTAGTGCATGGAATTCTGCTCGGCGACCTGGCAGCCGTGCAGGAGTGCCTCGATGTCCACTCCCATCAGCGCGGCCGGGACGAGCCCGAAGTACGACAGCACCGAATAGCGCCCTCCGATGTCCGGAGGGTTAGGGAACGTGCGGCGCAGGCCCTCGTCCCGCGCCAGCTGCTCGAGTGGGCTACCTGGGTCCGTGACCACGACGAACTGGTGCGGGCCGGCCAGCTCCTTGAAATGGCGGTAATGCGACAGCGTCTCGATCGTGCCGCCGGACTTCGAGGAGACGATGAACAGCGTCTTCTCGATGTCGACGGACTTCTGCACTCCGAGCACGACGTCCGGGTGCGTGGAATCGAGCACCTGTAGGCGCAGTCCATCCGGGATCTGACCAAAGGAGCGGCGGATCACCTCGGGCCCGAGCGACGAGCCGCCCATACCGAGCAGGACGGCGTCGGTGAAACCCTCCTGACGCACCTCGTGGGCGAAGTGCTGGAGCTCGGACGCATGCTCGAGCATCGTGTCGGCCACCGTCAGCCAGCCGAGCCGGTTCTCGATCTCCGGTACCCCGGGACCGCCCCAGAGCGACGGGTCACGGCGCCAGAGCCGCTGGGCTACGCGATCGGACACTGACCGCTTGACGCGCCCCGCCACCGGCTCCTCGAGCTCGGCCGGCAGATGGCCCTCGATCGTCGGCGGACGACCGGTGGCGACGCCCACTCGGCGCTCCTCGATCCCGGCCAGCAGACGACCCATGGCCTGTTCGAACTGCTGGAGGCCGTCGACCAGTAGCTCGTCGGTGACCTCCCCCAAGTCGATTCCGGCCTCCCGCAGCGCCTCGAGCTCTGGGGCCGGATCGCGCTCGACCGTCGCACCACTCAAGCGCCCGTGATCGGCTACGGCGTGCAGGGTGGCCATCGGGATCGTATTGACCGTGTCGGGGCCGACGAGCTCGTCGACGTACATCGTGTCGGGGTAGGCCGGATTCTTCACCCCGGTCGAAGCCCACAGTGGCCGTTGCACCAACGCCCCGGCGTGCCGCAGCCCGTCCCAGCGAGGGCCGGAGAAGATCTGCTGAAAGCGGCGGTAGGCCGCGCGCGCATTGGCCACCGCGGCGGTCCCGGCCAGGTCGCCGCGGCCGAGCTGCTCGAGCTTGGCGTCGACGTTGGTGTCCACACGGGAGACGAAGAAGCTGGCGACCGAGTGCACGTCCAGGGGCTTACCCTCTTCCTGCCTGCGCTCGAGACCACGTAGATAGGCCTCCGCGACCGTCTCGTAGGCCTCAACCGCGAATAGCAGCGTGATGTTGATGTTGATGCCCTCGTAGATCAGCTGCTCGATCGCGTCGACCGCCTCGGGTGTGCCGGGGATCTTGATCATCACGTTGGAGCGGCTGAGCGCCTTCCAATACTTCCGCGCAGCGGTGAGGGAGCGCTCGGAGTCGTGCGCCAC
Organism: Solirubrobacteraceae bacterium; assembly: GCA_051001875.1. Lineage (GTDB taxonomy): Bacteria > Actinomycetota > Thermoleophilia > Solirubrobacterales > Solirubrobacteraceae > Palsa-465. The sequence continues at coordinate 15,593 of JBPCMW010000024.1, forward strand.
ATCAGGCGCGACCTCGAGCGAGACGAACCCGTCCTTCCCGCCCGACTCACGGTGAACGTCGGCGAGGACGTCCGCCGCGAGCTGCACGTCTCGCACCGCGATCCGGTCGTAGATGGTCTGGGCGTCGAGGTCCTCCCGGGCCATCGCCTCGAGGTCCTCGTCGTAGTCGTCGGAGCCGAGGATCGCCTTTTCGAAGATGGACGGGTTCGCGGTAACGCCACGCAGCGATTCCTCCTGCACCATTCGCGCCAGCTCGCCTCCCTCAATCAGCGAACGCCGGATCTGGTCCAGCCAGACGCTGGTGCCCGCGCTGGTCAGCGCCGCCAGACGCTCATTGACATCCGCGGTGGTGCTCACTTTCCGATCAGCTCCCGACCGAGTTGCGCCACGCGCTCGGCCGTGATCCCGAAATGCTCATAGACCTCTGGAGCCGGCCCGGATTCGCCGAACGTCTCCATGCCCACGAAGATCCCGTCGGGGCCGATCCACTTATCCCATCCCAGCGGGCTGGCCGCTTCGACGGCGATGCGGGCCCGGCAGGCGGCCGGCAGAACCTGCTCGCGGTAGGACTCATCCGCGCGGGTAAACGTGTCCATGCACGGCATGCTGACCACCCGAACCCGGACGCCGTCGAGCGCGTCCGCGGCCTCCACACACAACGACACCTCTGAGCCCGTGCCGATCAGGATCAGCTCGGGGTCTCCGCCGTCGGCATCGCGGAGGACGTAGGCACCGCGCTCGATCGCGTCGTCGGGGACGGAATCCGGATCGAGGATCGGGAGGTTCTGGCGCGAAAGCGCAAAGGCGGTCGGCGCCTCATAGTTGTGCAGCGCGAAGAGCCAGGCCAGCGCGGTCTCGTTGGCGTCGGCCGGCCGCACCACGTTGAGCCGCGGAATCGCCCGCAGGGCGGCGAGATGCTCGACCGGCTGGTGGGTGGGACCGTCCTCGCCCAACCCGATCGAATCGTGGGTGTAGACCCAGATCGACGGCAGCTTCATCAGCGCCGACAGCCGCACGGCCCCACGCATGTAATCCGAGAAGGTCAAAAACGTCGCACCGTAGGCGCGGAAGCCGTGCAGCGCCAGGCCGTTGACGATCGCGCCCATCCCGTGCTCGCGCACGCCGAAACGGAGGTTGCGCCCCTCGTAGGCCCCTTTCTCGACATCACCGCCCCCGTCGATGTCGGTGTTGGTGGAGGAGGCCAGGTCGGCCGAGCCACCGATCAGATGCGGGACCGCCTTGGCGGCCCACTGGATTGCCTTCTCCGAGGCCTTGCGGGTGGCGATCGGGTCGTCGTCGGCGCTGAACTTGGGTACGTCCCGGTCCCATCCCTCTGGGAGCTCCGCCGCGTCGATCATCTGCAGCAGCTTGGCCTGGTCGGGGAACTGCTCGTGGTAGGCGTTGAAGCGCTCGTCCCACTCACCCTCGAGCTCGCGGCCCCGGTCGCAGCAGCTACGGAAGTGCTCAAGTGCCTCCGGCGGGACGTAGAAGTGCTTGTCCGGGTCCCACCCGTAGGCCTCCTTGGTCAGCCTGATCTCGTCCTCGCCCAGCGGCGAGCCGTGGGCCGCGGAGGTGTCCTGCTTATGCGGGCTGCCGTAGCCGATGTGCGAGCGCACGATGATCAGCGACGGCCGGTCCTCGACCTCCATCGCCGCCCGCGTCGCCTGTTCGAGCCGCGCCACTGACATGTCCTCGCCGACGTTCTCGACGTGCCACCCGTAGGCGTCATAGCGCTCGGCGACGTCCTCCGAGAACACGACGGACGTCGGGCTGGCGAGCTGGATCTTGTTGTCGTCGTAGAAGGCGATCAGGTGGCCGAGACCGAGATGGCCGGCCAGCGAGCTGGCCTCGGAGGTCACGCCCTCCTGGAGGTCGCCGTCGGAGGCGATGGTGAAGGTGTAGTGGTCCACGATCTCGTGACCGTCGCGGTTGAACCGGGCCGCGAGCATCCGCTCCGCCAGTGCGAGGCCGACCGACATCGAGATTCCCTGTCCGAGCGGTCCCGTCGTCGCCTCGATCCCAGGGGAGTACTTGCGCTCAGGATGTCCAGCGGTGGGCGAGCCGACCTGGCGGAAGTTCTTGATGTCCTCCAGCGTCATCGGATAACCGGTGAGGTACAGCATCGAGTACAGGAGCATCGACGCGTGCCCAGCCGACAGGACGAAGCGATCCCGATCGATCCAGTCTGCATCGGCGGGGTTGTGGCGCATGATCCGCGTGTAGAGGACGTACGCGAGCGGCGCCAGTCCCATCGGCGCCCCGGGGTGCCCGGAGTTGGCCTTCTGCACCGCGTCCATGGACAGGGTGCGGATCGTGTTGACGCACAGCTCGTCGAGCGTGGCGCTGTCGGTCGCGGTCACGGAGTGAGGAGGGTGCGATCGGACAAGACCACTACGGGCAGCATAGACAGATCCTCTCTTCCCTAAACAGCGACAACGTTACCAGCCGGTTATCCAAACAGAACTCCGTAGCGCTCGTATTCCTCGACCGGGACGCGTCGCACCTCGGCCACCGCATCCTCCAGTGCGACGAGCGCGATTTGGGTCGAATGGAGCGCGGTCATCGTCCCCCAAGCGCCATCGTGAGCGGCGTCGATCGCGGCCAGGCCGAGCCGGGTGGCCAGCACGCGGTCGAACGCCGTCGGGGTCCCGCCCCGCTGGATGTGGCCGAGCACCGTGGCGCGGGTCTCGTAGCCGGTTCGCTGCTCGATCTCGCGTTCGAGCACGTGTCCGATCCCGCCGAGGCGCGGATGGCCGAAGTCATCGACCCCACCGGCGTCGAGCACGATCGTCCCCGCCTTGGGGACCGCTCCTTCGGCCGCCACGACGATCGAGAAGTAGCGCCCGCGCTCGTGCCGGCGGCGGATCAAACGGCACACCTCGTCGATGTCGAACCGGATCTCCGGGATCAGGATCACGTCGGCTCCGCCGGCGATCCCCGAATGCAGGGCGATCCAGCCGGCGTTACGGCCCATGACCTCCACCACGAGGATCCGGTTGTGACTCTCGGCCGTGGTGTGGAGCCGGTCGATCGCCTCGCTCGCCACCTGAAGCGCCGTGTCGAACCCGAACGTGACATCGGTCGCGCCCAGGTCGTTGTCGATGGTCTTGGGCACGCCGATCACCGGGAGCCCGTCGCGGTGCAACCGGTTGGCCACCCCGAGCGTGTCCTCGCCCCCGATCGCGATCAGGCCGTCGAGCTGACGGCGGGCGAACGTCTCCTGGACTCGGGTGACGCCATCCTCGCGTTTGTAGGGATTGGTCCGGGAGCTTCCGAGGATGGTTCCCCCGCGCGGCAGGATGCCCCGGGTCGATTCGATCGTCAGCGGCTCGCCCGAGTCCTCCAGGACGCCTCGCCAGCCGTCCTTGAAGCCGAACAGCTCGTCGCCGTGAGCATCGATGCCCTTGCGAACGACGGCACGGATTACAGCGTTGAGGCCAGGGCAGTCGCCGCCGCCGGTTAGTAAGCCGATCCGCATCGAGCCGAATCCTATGCGTACCGCCGCTGCGACATAGCTACGTGAATGTAGGATTGACGGCCCATGGCCACCACCCGTCAACGGCGCGTCTGGAGTGCGGGTGCCGGGCTCGCCGCGGGCCTCGGGGTGGCCGCGGCTGCCCAGCAGACACTGAGACGGCGAATCACGGCCGATCCGCAGAACGACGTCCTGAGCGTCCCGGCTGCCGGAAGCCCCCGCACCGTTCGTTCGCTCGACGGAACCGAGCTCCACGTCGAGGATTTCGGCCCGCGCGACGGCATGACGATCGTGCTGCTACATGGCTGGACCGAGACGATCGCGTACTGGACGCCGGTGATCGCCGAATTGGAGGCCGGCGGTTCTCACGTCGTGGCTGTCGACCTCCGCGGCCACGGCTCGAGTGGCCGGGCGACTGGCGGCGACTATTCGCTGGCCCGCTTCGGCGAAGATCTCGAGGCGGTGCTCGAGGACTCCGTTCCGAACGGCCAGCACGCTGTCGTGGCGGGCCACTCGCTGGGCGCAATGTCGATCGCCGCCTGGGCCGAGCACCACGACGTCGAGCGTCGGGTCAGCGCCGCAGCCCTGATGAACACCGGTGTCGGCGACCTGATCGCCAAATCGCTGCTGTTTCCGGTACCCCGCATCGCCCAGGCCGTCAACCAGACGATTGCCGTGCACGGGTTCCTGGGCTCACGCGCGCCGCTCCCGCGATTCTCGACGCCGCTGAGTCACATGGCAATTCGCTACGCCGCCTTTGGCCCCGACGCGAGCCCGGCTCAGGTGGCGTTCTACGAACGCATGCTCGTCGCCACTCCGCCCGACGTCCGGGCCGGCGTGGGGATCGCGATGTCCGAGATGAGCCTTCATCACGCGCTTGAGCGGCTGACCGTCCCGACCCTGGTCATCGCCGGCGAAAACGACCGACTCACCCCACCGTCGCATGCTCGCCGAATCGCCGAGATGCTGCCGAACCTGCACAAGCTCGTGGTGCTCGACGGGACCGGGCACATGGGGCCGCTGGAGCGCCCGCGCGAAATCACCCGAGAACTCGTGGAGCTTTCCGGGTATGCGGCGCGCGACAGAGCTAGCCGTCTAGGTGGGCGCGTGAAGGGCGGACCAGACCCTGACCGCCTGGCCAGCTGATCAGCGCTAAAACCCGCGATCGTGCACATCGACCCGTACATCGTTCTGGGCAGCGCGATCGTCGGACTGCTGGTAGGAATGACCGGCGCCGGCGGCGGCGCGCTGATGACCCCGATGCTGATCCTGCTGTTCGGCGTCAAGCCGTCGACCGCGATCTCCAGCGACCTGGTGGCGGCGGTGCTGATGCGTCCGATCGGCGCGGTGGTTCACATGCGGGCGGGCACAGTCAATCTGCGACTGGTCAAGTGGATGGTGATCGGCTCGGTGCCGTCCGCGTTCGTGGGCGCCTACGTGTTGAAGCTGATGGGTCACTCCAGGAGTGCCCAGCAGAACATCGAGGTCGCGCTCGGGTCAGCGCTGCTGATCGGCGCCGGAGCCATGGTCCTGCGCTTCCTGCTCGATCGCCGCAAGGGCCACAAGCGAACCGGCGCGGTGTCGGATGTCACCCCGCGGCCGCTGCTCACGGTGGGAATCGGGATCGTCGGAGGCGTCATCGTCGGGATTACCTCGGTCGGTTCCGGCTCGCTGATGATCATCCTGATGCTGTTCGTGTATCCGATGCTCGGGGCCAAGCAGCTGGTCGGCACCGACCTGACTCAAGCGGTGCCGCTGACGCTTGCCGCCGCTCTCGGGGCGCTCGCGTTCGGCCACATCCAGGTCGGGGTCACGGGCTCGCTGATCATCGGCAGCGTTCCGGCCGTACTGGTGGGTTCGCTGCTCTCCTCGAGTGTTCCCGATCGCTACATCAGGCCGGTGATCGCGTTCGTGATCTTCGCGTCGGGGCTGAAGTACGTCGGCGTCGGGACCACCGCGCTGGGTTGGATCCTGTGCGCGGTGCTGCTCGCGGGGGGCATCCTGTGGCTGGTGCAGGCGCGCCCGTGGCAGACCGAGGTGACGGCGCCCGACGGTGATCCGGTAACGCCGGCGGCCGAGCCGGGCCCAGGTATCCAGAAGGCTCCTGCGCCTGAGGTCCGCTGAGCGCTCAGGTCAGCTGCGCGACCAGCACCGGCGGATGGGTCGGCACCTTGCTGCCGCCCGCAGGCTCCGGGGTGACCATCATCTGCGTGACTCCCCGCAGGTTGCCGGGAACGTCAACCGTCCCAGATCCGGCCGCGGTGACGCTGAACAGGGCAGTGGTCGGCTCAGGTGGATGCGAGCCGCGCTGGAGCCAGACCTCATAGACCTGGCCGGCCGGAGGCGGCTGCATTCGTTTCAAAACCAGCTCTCCCCGGCCCCCCTGAACGCTCAGCACGGCGCTCGCGTTCTTGAACGCCACGCTGGCGTGGAACACGCGCGACCCGGCGCCGGAGCCGCCGGAGCCGAGCAGTACGCCGCCGACGGCGATCACCACCACCATCGCGGTCGCGCCGAGGGCCAGCACCGGTCGCGGAAACGCCGCGATCCAGCCTGATTGGCGCCGCGGCGCCGTCAACGGTTTCGCACGGGAATCAACTCGCACCTGGTCCATCACGCGTCGCTTGAGCGACTGGGGGGCCCGCTGCGGGGGCACGGCCAGGGGCAGCACATCGACGACCGAGCCGAACGCGCTCACCTCGTCGCGGCAGACGGCGCAGGTGGCGAGGTGGTCCCGGAACGCCTGCGCTTCCGCATGCTCGAGTGCGCCGAGCGCATACGCCGCAGCGTCCGAGCCACAGTCACGGTGATACCTCATCTGATCATCACCGGTCATGCCATGAACCCCGCCGGATCACCAAGCGCGATCCTCATCTTCGTCAATCCCAAACGCATGCGACCCTTCACGGTGCCCGCCGGCAGCGAGAGCATACCGGCGATCTCGGTGTGGGTGAAGCCCCCGAAATACGCCAACTCGATGACCTGGCGCTGCTCTGCCGGCAGCTTGCCCAGCTCGCCCCGCACGTGACTGGCCTCATCACGCCGCGCCACCTCGGTCTCGGTTCGCTCCGCGGCGGGCAGCTGCTCGGCGAGTCCCTCGTCGCTGACATTGCGGCCCTCTCGGGTAACGCCGCGCCGGAATGCGTCGATGGCGCGGTTGTGCACGACCCCCAGCACCCAGTTCCGGACGCTCCCCCGGCGCCGGTCATAGCGGCCCCCGCTGCGCCACAGGGACAGGAAGGCCTCCTGGACCACGTCCTCGGCCATCGACCGCCGACCGCACATCCGGTAGGCCAGCGAGAAGGCCGGCCCGCTGTGGCGGTCGAAGATGACCTCGAACGCCCGCGCCTCTCCGTCGCTGACGAGGTCCATCAGATCCTCGTCAGCGAGGCTGGCAAGGTCGCGGCGACGGCCGCTGGTAGGTGTCTTGAACAAATCGGGGTCTCGAGGGGCGCTCACGGTAAGCGAATACTCACCGCAGCTGACAGGTCCTACGCAGCCAACCGGTTTGCGGATCAGCGGCCGCCGGGCAGGCGGCCCTCGGGGCGCGGCGGCAGGGGGATATGATCGGCTGACCACGGGGAGTGGCGCAGTCTGGTAGCGCACCCGGCTGGGGGCCGGGCGGTCGCAGGTTCAAATCCTGTCTCCCCGATAGAAAGAAAGTCCTGGTAGAAGCGTTATTTGGTCCGACTCCGCAACAGGAAAGGTGAGAGCAACGGTCCAATTTCGGTCCAAATCTCCGTCAGAGGCTTCTCGCGCTGGTGCATCCGCGGAAGACGTTCGTCGACAAGTTGGTCCGAGGCGTACCTCGCGCTCTCTAACACCGACGAGTTGTGAAGACGCGCTCGTCCGGTCGACGGCGTTGCTGACGAGCGCCTGGTCGCCAATCCAGTCGCCAGCTGGCTGACAGCACCAGTGCGAAAGCAGTCGCCCGCCGGCGCGATCGAGGATGCCCGGCTCTGGGCGAAAGCGAGTGCGAGCCATCGCGTCGAGACGGCGTCGCCGGTACTCAGCCGCCCTCCGGCAGAGAGTAAGCTCGAAGGATGGCTGAAGCACCGGGCGGCGAAACTGGATCAGGTTCGATTCCGGCGCCAGTTCGCGCACGCACCGTGTTGTCTGAGCAGCCTGCCAGATCGATAGAGGCTGGGCGGATTCACCGCTTTATCCTCGGCATCGATTCTCAGCGCAGTGATGGCGGACGACGAGGTCGCGCGTGAGCTGAATGATCCCTTCGCCTCGTTGTTGCTTCGAAAGGGGGCGTTTCCGACCACCGTAAACGAGGTGCTTTCCGCGCTCGACGCCGTGACCGCCCAGGGAGATCCCCTGCGTCGGCAGATGAGTTTCCTGGTCGGGGAGGGCAGCCAGATTCCCTGGTCATCTGAGACGGCGGCGCTCGATCGTGGTTTCCGTCTGGCGATCGCTCGGGGGACCGACAGTGCGATCGACGTGCTTGTGTCGAGCGCGACGCGTCTGCTGACGGCCGACATGGACGAGGACTCACGCTCGAAGCGCTCCGCCGACTCGCGAGCAGTTCTGTTATGTCCTCGACGAGCAGGCGCGGGTGAGAAACGCCCGGCGTTCCTGGGTCCCGTCTTCTGAGTCGCCGGACTGATCGACCGGCACGCACCCCGAATCGAGAACGCCGTCCTCTAACTCTAACGCGCCGCCCCACGCAGGCGTTGACGGTCAACGGCAGACAGGTCAACGAGCGCTCTCAGAGGTGGGTGGCGGCCAACGCCTGAACGCCGCCACACCCTCCGGCGGCTGTCAAGCCGATAAGAGCCCACCGGCCTGCCGGCCGGCGTAACCCGAGAGTCCGGTTTATCGGCTTGACAGCCGCCGCCGGGCGTGGCCTCGCCTGGGGCATGCCCACAAACCACACCAGGAGGCCCGCATG
>JBPCMW010000025.1:0-6359 GCA_051001875.1 Solirubrobacteraceae bacterium
ACGCTCACTCAACTCAGGCGCCAACGCCCGAAACCTTTCACCAATCACATGCTCATCGATCACTCCCCCAGAAGTTCTACGCCCCAGGCACACACTCCTTCACATTATTTATCTACGACCCCTAAGGTGCTGCGCGTGATGCGCGAACGGGAACTGATCCAACCCAGTCGCTAGGAGCCGCGTCGGCGCCGGCCCGGGTTCTTCCGGATCGAGCGGCGCGGGCAGCTGTGGCATCTCCACTTGACCTCGATCTCGGTCGCTCAGCATGGCTCGTGCTACCTGAACGCGACCATCGACAGCCAGCGGCCGGATGCCCGCTTGCCAGAAAAGCAGCAGCAGGGCCGCGTGGCTAAGTGGCCCCTTTCGCAAATACGCCGACATTCGAGCGGCCCCCGGCGGCGCCGCCGCGAAGACCTGCTCTGGGATGGCCACAGGTATGTCGAGCGCACCGGCGATGCCATCCGTTGCGCGTGATCCAATCGCGCTGCGTGGACGCCGGGCTCACCGGTCGTTGACGCTGGTGGGACGAGTGCTTTCGTCTCAGGACGTGTCCTCGCCGGGCCATCGCGTTGGCGTTGTGTGTTACGGGTAGTCTGGCTCCGGCTCCGGTGCTGCTGGGCGGCCCAGTGATCCCTCAACGTTCCGGTTCTCTCTGGGCCTGGGTCGAACGGTGAGGGGGTGTGAGAGTGGGCGGGGCGGGGGGCTTACGAAGCACGTCAGGCACCGCGTTGGCGACTCACGAATTCTCAGTGCGCTCTGCGTGTGCGCTGCTCGAAGCAGAATCGATGTGCGAGGACGAATCGGTTCGGGCATCAGTGCTGCGGATGCGAATTTGGGCCGGGGCGGCCCTCATGCAGCAACGACGCCGGCACCGTGGTGGGGGAGGGGCGGAGTGCCGCCACGCTCAGGCAGGTCCTCAACGTTTCCGGTCAGAGCGTCCTGGATGCCTCCTCGACCACGTCGCGGGACTCGCCGATCGCGACCACTCCGGGGAGGTCGGGGAGGTAGGCGCCACAGCCCTCCGTCCTCGGCCTGCTCGTAGATGACGACGTATTCGCTCATCGGAGATCCTCGATGCCTCTCGTCAGCCCGCCTCGCGCAGCTGCGTTACCTGCGCGAGCTGCTCGCCGACCAAGGCGCCAAGTCGCGCCGCGGCCTCCGGCTGCGGCGCGTAATGGATGTACTTGCGAGTCGTGGCGATGTCGGCGTGGCCCATCCAGGTCTGCACGTCGGTGATCGGGAACTGGCGCACGGCCATCGTCCCGAAGCTGTGGCGCAGATCGTGGAAGCGCAGCGGGCGCAGGCCGGCCCGCTTCTGGGCGGCGTGATATCGGCGCGCCAGCGCGTCGTAGTCCAGAACCTTCCCGACCTGGTTGCAGAAAACCAGATCATCGTCGTCGGTGGAGAACTCACGCGTGCGTAGCTTCGTCAGCGCCAGCGCGACCTGTGGCATCAGCGGCACCGAGCGGACCCGGTAGCTCTTGGGAAGATCCTCGCCGCCCTCGTCGGTGAAGCCCCGCTCGACGTGGGTCAGCGAGCCCGCCCAGTCGACCGAGCGCCAACGTAGGGCCCGCAGCTCGCTCGCCCGTAGGCCAGTGAACGCCGCCGTGAGCAGCACCGCCGCGTCCTGTTCGCTCTCAGCGTGCTCGACGAGGCGCATGACTTCGTCCGGCGGATAGAAGCCGATCTTGCCCGACGTGGCTCGCCGGGTCTTGGCTCGCTTGAACGCGACCGAGGGGTCATCCTCGAGGCCGAAGCGCTCCACGGCGAGCACGAAGATGCCGCGGACGATCGCCCGTGACTGATTGAGCGTCGTGGCGGCCAGATTCCGCGCGGCCAACTCCGCCCGGTATTCGCCGATGTCCTCTCGCGTGACGCTCGCGATTGGCAGCTCGCCCCACCGGGGCCGCAGCTCCTTTTCGATGATGTTCGAGTAGGTACGCAGCGTCGAGGCTCGGAAACTCCCGCTGCGAATCCTCACCTCGAGCGATGTGAGGTAGGCGTCAGCAACCTGGCCGAAGGTCATTCCTTCCGACGCCTTGACGGTCGCCGCCTCGCCGGTCAGGAGCCGGCGCAGGGCTTCCTCGGCCTGGCTGCGAGTCAGATAGCCGTCAGGCGCGCGGCTGCGCTTGGTCCACGCTTTGCCGAGCACTCTGGCCGAGTCCTTGCCGACGATCCGGTAGCGCCCGATCCACACCGGCTCTCGCCGCTTGCGGCCCTTGTGCTCCGCGGAGAGCCTGATCGATGCACTCTGTTCGGCCATCAGAAACTAGCCGAAATCGTACCACTTCTGGGGAGCCTTTGGGGAGCCCTCAACTGTTTTAGCGCAGCCCCAGGAGCGCAAATATGCCGCTTACCAGGAATTTCCCATGGCCCGGGCTGGACTCGAACCAGCGCGCGACGGATTATGAGTCCGCTGCTCTAACCGACTGAGCTACCGGGCCGGTGCTCGGACGCGAAGCTACCACTGGCGGCGGCCGCCGATCTCGCCTGCGGGTGGTTGCGATACGCTCCAGCAGCGATGTTGATCTCCGCCAACGCGCTCGGAATGACGCTTGCTCTCCTGGCCACCTTCCTCGGGATCGGGGTGGTCGTGAACGTGCTGATCGTGTTCATCGTCGGCCAGGTTTTCGCCGAGCGCAAACAGAACCAGGAATATCACGAGCCTGGTCAGTAGGGCCCGCGGCGGGAGCTGTCCGACGGGCTCGAGCTGGATGATGATCGGGAGCGGATACGACCGGGAACGGCAGGTGGGGTTGCGCGTGTGATCTCGGACGGCATTCACGTCGCGCACCTGTGCGATGTGTACGTGCTCGACGGCTACCGCGGGCGCGGCCTGGGGTGGGGGGAGAGAGCTGGTGCGTGAGGCGGTCGACAACGGACCGCACGCGCGACTCACCTGAACGCTCGCCACCGAGGACGCTCGCGGGCTCTACCGACGGTTCGGATTCTCGGCTCATAACGAGAGATTTATGGAGCGTTGGGCGGATCGCTGAAGGAACGGTGACGGCGGGCGTCGAATGAACTGCCTGCTGATGAAGCAGACAAATACTCCCATCGCGACCGCCGAGACCCCGAACGGTCACCAGGCGCTGTCCTCATACATTCGCGCCCGATTCGACGAGTTCTCACGCTCACAGAAGGACGTCGCCCAATACATCGTCGATCACCTCGACGAGGCCGCGTTCCAGACCGCGGAGGAACTCGCGCGCCGCGCCAACACCTCCTCCTCCACCGTCGTGCGGTTCTCGCCGGCGCTCGGCTTCGAGGGCTTTCCAGAGCTGCAGCAGGCCGCGCGCGACGAGTACCGCCGACGGCCGGCCGGCGTCAACGATCCGCTCGCCGGCGCGACGCCACTGTTCTCGCTTGACCACACCGAGTTCGAGGCTGCCCTGGCGGCCGACCATGTCAACGTCGAGGACACCGCGCACAAGCTGTCGCGCGCCGACGTCGAGGCGGCGGTCGACGCGATCGTCTCCGCGGAGAAGGTGCTGATCGCCGGCACCGACCAGATGGCTTTCTTCGCCAGCTACCTGCGGCATCTGCTGATGCTGCTCGACCTCCGGGCCGAGATCGTCGCCAGTCCCAGCCAGGAGGCCCTTGGGCGGCTCAGCCGGATCGACGAGCGGACCCTGGTGATTGGACTGTCCGCCGGACGCCCGCATCCGCTGATCAGCCGGACGATGAAGTTGGCGCGCCACCGCAAGGCGCCGACCCTCGCCATCACCGACGCCACCCTGTCAGAGGTCGCGCGACTGGCTCGGATCCGCCTCTACTACTCCTCCAACACCCCTGCGTTCGTCCGCTCGCACACCGCGCTGCTGTCGCTGATCCAGGCCCTCGCCTACGGCGTCTACGCGCGGGACGCTCAGCAGTACGACGTCCGCATCAAGGCCTTCCGCCTGAAGTAGCAGGCTGGGCGATGCCCCTCGTCCACCATCAGCAGTGCTTCGGTTGCGGGCGCACGAACCTGTTCGGGCTGATGCTCGAGATTGAGCGAGCCGAGGACGGGTCCGTCGCCGGGCGCTGCTTCATCAAGCAGGACCATCGGGGCGCAGTCCCGGGGTACGCGCACGACGGAATCGTCGGCACCGCGCTGGGCGAGGCGATGTCGCTGGCCTGTGGCCCGGAGACGCTGGCCCAGGCCGTCACGGTCGGCTACATCGGCGCCGCGGCGGTCGGTGAGTTCCTGTACGTCGAGGCGCAGGTGGAGAAGGATGCCGACGGGATAGTGACCGCCACCGCCAAGGCCACGTCGAGCGCCGGTGCCGGAGGCGACGTCGTGGCCAAGGCGCGCGGGACGTACTCATCGGCCGGCGGTTAGGCCTAGCCGCACGCCGGGTACGCAAATTGGCCCCATGCCCCACAGCCTGACGCGCCAGATCCTGTAGGAGCACTTGACCGACGGGAAGCTGTTGCCCGGGTCCCCGATCTCGCTGCGGATCGACCGGGCGCTCCTGCAGGACGCCACCGGGACGATGGCCCTTGATGCAGTACGAGGAGCTCGGGGAGCCGCGAGTCAAGCTCGACTGCGCCGTCCAGTACGTCGGCCACAACGTCGTCCCCGACCTCAGCATCCCCGAGCGGGCAGACCTGGATCCTCCCGAACCTCAAGGCGGAGCTGAACAGCGGCTCTGAGACGATCACCGCGAAGATCGAGGACACCTACCTGCGAGACGGCGGCGCCGACTAGCGCGGGGCCACCAGCAGCGCCTGCGTCGCCCGCCCGACCATGCCCGCACGGTCATAGAGCACGCTCTCGCTGACCCCGATTCCACCTTCGGCGATCGTCGTCCGCGACTCGAGGCCGATCCACTCGCCCTGAGGCGGGCGTTCGATGTACAGCGTCAGATCGGGGTTGATGAACAGGTACTCGTCCCAGTTCAGGGGTGAGCTGATCCCGTTGCCGAAATCACCTGCGGCCGCGAGTCGCTGCAGGGGCGTCGCCTGCTCTCCCTCGACCAGCGGGACGCGCATGCGAAACCACGCGGTCGCCGGCCCGCGGGTGCGGAATTTCCCGGCCACGAAGCGGATCTCCATCGTGTCCGGCGCGAACATCGGCCGGTACGGAGCCTCGAGATCGTTCGGCGACCCCTCCTCGGGGCCGGCCGGCGCTGGAACCACGGCCGTCGCCGGGGCGTGCGCCGGCTGCACCTGCAGTGCGCGCGCCCGCACTACCTCGACCCCCGCATCGCTCCACAGCGACGCGTCCAACAGCTGCACCCGCCGCCCCGGCCGGACCACCTCGGCCTGCACCTGCAGGGCGGCGATCGGTACCGGGCGCAGGAGCTCGTAGGTCACGCGCACGATCGCCAGGCCCTCGGCGGCGGGCAGCGCCTCGAAGGCACGCATCAGCAGCGCGGCCGGGGCTCCTCCGTGTTGGGCCGCCGGGTCCCAGGGGCCGCGGGCCAGCTCCGTGGCCAGGAATCCTCCGTTGTGGGGCTGGAACACCGCCTCAGGCATGGCGCCACACGCTATCGCCCGGCTACACTGAAGCCGGATGAGCGCGCACAACGGAAGCGGCCGTGACGAGGCGACCTTCACCGTCAAGGCCGGTCTGGCCGAGATGCTCAAGGGCGGCGTGATCATGGACGTCGTCACCGCCGAGCAGGCCAAGATCGCCGAGGACGCCGGTGCCGCTGCGGTGATGGCGCTCGAGCGGGTGCCCGCCGACATCCGGCGTGACGGCGGTGTCGCGCGGATGTCCGATCCGGCGATGATCCAGGAGATCCAGCAGGCCGTCAGCATCCCGGTGATGGCCAAGGCCCGGATCGGGCACTTCGCCGAGGCCCAAGTGCTGGAGGCGCTCGAGGTCGATTACATCGACGAGTCCGAAGTGCTGACTCCGGCGGATGAGGCCAACCACATCGACAAGTGGGCGTTCAAGATTCCCTTCGTATGCGGCGCCACCAACCTCGGCGAGGCGCTGCGGCGAATTGGCGAGGGCGCCGCCATGATCCGCTCCAAGGGCGAGGCCGGCACCGGCGACATCGTCGAGGCCGTACGCCATCTGCGGGTCATCGGCAAGGAGCTCAAACGCCTCGGGACGCTCGATGACTCCGAGCTGGCCACCGCCGCCAAGGAGCATGGTGCGCCGCTGCATCTGGTCCGCCAGGTCGCCGCCGACGGGCGACTGCCCGTGGTGATGTTCTGCGCCGGTGGCATCGCCACCCCGGCGGACGCCGCGCTGGTCATGCAGCTCGGTGCCGAGGGCGTATTCGTCGGATCCGGCATCTTCAAGTCGGAGGACCCCGAGCGCCGCGCGCGGGCGATCGTCGAGGCAACCACCCATTTCCAGGACCCGGCGCGGATCGCGGCCGCGTCAACCGGGCTCGGCCAGGCGATGGTCAGCCTCGAAA
>JBPCMW010000026.1:0-11336 GCA_051001875.1 Solirubrobacteraceae bacterium
GGCACGAGCTTCTGTCCCAGGCCATAAAGCGTCACCGCCATCGCCACCAGCAGGAACCCTTCGGAGATCAGCCCGACGGCGCGGCCGGTCGATGCACCCAGAGCCACCGCGAGCACCAGCACGATCACGTAGGTCAGCGTCCGGTTGAGCTCGAGCCAGGTGTTATCCGGAGCGACACTCCACAGCAGCGTGACCGCGCTCCAGACGGCGAACGCCCCCAACAGCCCGATGCCCGCCACGGCACGCCGGGAAGCCGAGAACCGCAGCGTCCCGCTCCACAGCCAGGCTCCGCCGGCCACGGCGGCTATGGCCGCGAGAACGACCTGGAGCCGAGGCTCCGCAGGCGACCCGACCGCCCCGTGCGAAAACGCGGCGTAGAGCACCAGGGCGAGCAGCGCTGCGGCGAGCAGGACCGGGGTTCTGGCCGTTGTCCGAGCCGTTTGGCGACGATCGCCGGCGAGGTGACCTGCGCGGAAGTCTGCAAACTGCGCGGTGGACACGGCGGCGAAGCTAGCACGGCTAAAATCTAGTTAGTTCCTGCTCTAGGTTTTCGGGATCGGCATGCTGGCGGGTGATCGTTTTTCCGTCCGATGCTTCAGCGAAGATTCGCTGTTACCCCCTCGGCCAGCCGGACCGAACGGAGGCACCCCGAAGAGAGCGGAACAACGAGAGGACAGGTCGGTATGGAGCACACCCCGCAAACCCAATTCACCCCCCCAGAACAGGCGGGGGAGGGTCTCTCGATCCGCCGAGCCCTCACGTCTGCGGAGCAGCATCCGTTCGATGCGATCGAGTGGGAACTGCGGGATGCGCGCATCGGCCACGGAGACAAGGTTTCCTTCGAGCAGCGCGACGTCGAGTTTCCGAAGACCTGGTCCCAGAACGCGACCAACATCGTCGCCCAGAAGTACTTCCGCGGTCAGCCCGGATCCCCGACGCGCGAGCGTTCGGTCAAGCAGATGATCGGTCGTGTGGCCGGCACGATCGCCAGCTGGGGACGCGAGCGTGGCTACTTCGCGACCCAGGAGGACGGCGATACGTTCGAGGCCGAGCTGACGTACATCCTCCTTCACCAGATGGCGGCGTTCAATTCGCCGGTCTGGTTCAACGTCGGCTGGCACGCGGTCGGCGACCCGAAGATGCAGGCCAGCGCCTGCTTCATCCTGTCCGTCGAGGACAACATGGAGTCGATCCTCGAGTGGAACACCAAGGAGGGGATCATCTTCCGCGGCGGGTCCGGGTCAGGGATCAACCTCTCTCGGATCCGGGGATCGATGGAGCCACTCAGCCGCGGCGGAACAGCGTCGGGACCGGTGTCCTTCATGCGCGGGGCCGATGCGTGGGCCGGATCGATCAAGTCCGGCGGCGGTACGCGGCGCGCGGCCAAGATGGTGGTCCTGGATGTCGATCACCCGGACATCCGGGAGTTCATCTGGTGCAAGGCCAAGGAAGAGGACAAGGCCCTGGCGCTACGGGACGCCGGCTTTGACATGTCGATTGACGGCGATGGCTTTCACTCGATCCAGTACCAGAACGCGAACAACTCAGTGCGCGTCAACGACGCGTTCATGCGGGCGGTGGAGAACGACGAGGACTGGCGACTGACCTCTCGGGCTACCGGCGAACCGATCGGCGAGACAATCCCGGCTCGGGAGCTGATGCGTGAGATCTCCGAGGCCGCGTGGCGCTGCGCCGATCCCGGCGTCCAGTACGACACCACGATCAACCAGTGGCACACGTGCCCGAACTCCGGGCGGATCAACGCTTCTAACCCCTGCAGCGAGTACATGCACGTGGACGATTCGGCCTGCAATCTGGCATCGCTGAACCTGATGAAGTTCCGCCGCGCCGACGGAACCCTCGACGTGGACTCGTTCCAGCATGCGATTGACATCATGTTTCTCGCGCAGGAGATCATCGTCTCCCCCTCGAGTTATCCGACCGAGCAGATCACCCGCAACGCGCGGGCGTTCCGCCAGCTCGGCCTCGGCTACGCGAACCTCGGCGCCTATCTGATGGCCAACGGAACACCATATGACTCCGACGAGGGCCGCGGAACCGCTGCCGCCATCACGGCGCTGATGACGGGCCGCGGCTACCTCGGCTCGGCTCGGATCGCCGCAGCGATGGGGCCCTATGACCAGTACGAGGAGAACCGCGAGCCGCACAACGCGGTAATGCGCATGCATCGTGACGCCTCGTATGCGATCCCCGACGCAGCGTGCGCGGACGATGCGCTGCTCTCGGCCGCTCGCGCCAGCTGGGAGGAAGCAGTCCTCGAGGGCGATGCTCACGGGTATCGCAATGCCCAGGCGACGGTGTTGGCGCCAACGGGGACGATCAGCTTCCTGATGGACTGCGACACCACGGGTGTCGAGCCAGACTTCTCATTGGTCAAGTTCAAGGAGCTCGTCGGAGGCGGTCAGATGACGATCGTCAACCGCACCGTGCCGCTGGCGCTGCAGACCCTCGGCTACAGCGATCCGCAGATCGAGCAGATCGTCGCCTATGTCAACGACCACGGGACGATCATCGGAGCGCCTGAGCTGGCCGACGAGCACCTTCCGGTGTTCGACGTGGCCGTCGGTGCGCGAGCGATCTCGCACATGGGCCACATCAAGATGATGGGCGCCGTTCAGCCCTTCCTCAGCGGTGCGATCTCCAAGACGGTCAACCTGCCTGAGACCGCAACCGTGGAGGACATCGCCGACGCCTATCTGCAGGCCTGGCACATCGGGGTCAAGGCGCTCGCGATCTATCGCGACGGTTCGAAGACTGCGCAGGCGCTGCGTACCGATGCCCAGAAGGACAACCCGCTTGCCGCCCTGCGCGAGGTTGACATCGACAAGGCCGTCGCCGATGCGCTCGAGAAGGCTCCGCCGAAGCGGCGGCGGATGCCGCGCGAGCGCCAGTCGATCACCCACAAGTTCTCGATCGGCGGCCACGAGGGCTACATCACCGCCGGGAAGTACGAAGACGGATCGATCGGCGAGATCTTCCTCACCGATATCGGCAAGGAGGGATCGACGCTTCGCGGGATGATGAACTCATTCGCTACCGCGATCTCGATCTCGCTGCAGTACGGGGTGCCGCTCGAGACCCTGGTGCGCAAGTTCAGCTACATGCGCTTCGAGCCGGAGGGGATGACCACGAATCCTGAGATCCCGTTCGCCAAGTCGATGCCGGACTACATCATGCGGTGGCTCGCCTCGCGCTTCCTGGATGTCGACCTCCAGGAGGAGCTGGGGATTCTCACCCCGGAGGTGAGGGCACGCAAGGCGGCTCAGGACGCGCTGATGTCGCACTCGGGCGACACGGCCGGCCCGGCGGGACCGTCAGGCGGCGGGAGCGGCGAGGGCAATGGCTCCAATGGCGGCAGCGTCGTCGCGCAACCGCCTACAGCAGCGTTCACGGACTCTCCGCCGGTAGTGCCGGCGATCAGCAGTGGACTCGATCTGGGGCCCGCGTGCCAGCAGTGCGGCGGCATGATGCAGCGGACCGGCAGTTGCTACACGTGCTCCAGCTGCGGCTTCAACACCGGCTGCGGATAGATTGATGTGGAGGGTCATCGGTTGTCCTGGCGACGGTCACGCGATGTCCAAGAACCGGCCCGGAGATGTCGACAAGCCCCGCCACCGGCGGGGCTTTCGGTTGGAACGGTGGGCTTGAGCGGGCGACACGACGCGACCTCCAGTGACTGCGTAAGCGAAACCACGCCCCTTGCGTATAAGGACGCCCACCGTCGTTCTCACCCAGCCTCCAGTCCATTGATCCCGGTCGACGTCACCGCCGCCAAGCCCGCCTGACGCTCTCGGGCGAATCCGATCGCGCGCCGCGGCAAGGCTGAGATGAATTCCCACGAGGTGTCACGACAACAAGAAATCGCAAGCGTCTTCTCCACAAAGCCGCACGTCGTGATCCTGGGTGCAGGCGCGAGCATTGCCGCCCTCTCGGCTGGGGACAGGAACGCGAAACAACTGCCCGACATGCACGGTCTCGCGTCGGTGCCAGCCGTACGAGAACTCCTGCTTCTCGGCGGCATCGGCGATCAGAAGGTCGATTTCGAAGCGGCGTACGCCCGGATACGTTCGGAGCGAAAGACCGAGATCGCAGACCGGATAGACATCGAGGTGCGTAACTACTTCTCGGACATCGAAATCGTCGACGAGCCAACGATTTATGAGCACCTGCTCCTGTCACTTCGAGCAACGGTCATCACCGACTGCGGACCAACCGCCGCACGAGGCACTCGCGGCCCCCCCCGCGCGGCACGCGAGCTGGTGCACCAAGCTGGCGGAGCGCACTGGGCACTGCGGCGTCCTACGAAGTAGCGCTCGGGCGCGAGCGTCGCGGCCGCTGCCTGCTCGAGGACGGCGATGAGCGTGGCGGAGACCTGCTGCGCTCCGCGCTCGCTGAGTACGACGCGTCGGTGCTACTCGAATGCGGCTCGGGCCAGGGCGGAGCCTCGCCGGCGCGGTGCAGCGGTTGAGCCGCCCAGGCGGGGAGGACGCCGAGGCTACGGCGGGCGTCCTCTCGCCGCAGGAGGTCGAGGTCTGGCCTCGGTGCTCTCAAATCTCGGGCTTTCCGCCAGGAGCGAGCTCACGGACGAGCGATTTGACGGGCAGGGACCGTCGCGGAGGCGCCGCCGGGCATCGCCGCAGCCGCCCGCGCTCGCCCGGCTTCACTGCCGCGGTGGCACCGGGCCGCGCAGGAACCAGACCGAGACGGCGAGGATCGGCAGAGAGCTGCTCGCGTGCCAGATGGCCGCCCCCCAGGTTGCCTTGCCGCTGGCGGCGCCGGCCAGCAGCGCCACGTGCGTCGCGAGCACCCAAGAGCCGGCCAGCAGGCAGACGCCGCCGGCCAGCAGCGCCGGCAGCTCGCCGATCACCCGGTACCGGCGCGCCAGCGCACAGAGGAGGGCGCCGAGCACCGCCACGAGCGTCCCCGGCACGACATGATCGACGATCTCGACCCTGACGGCGACATCGACGCCAAAGCCGATCGCGTGCCCGAGGTAGGGCACTGCGATTGTCCACGCCCCGAGCGCCGAGAGCACCGCGGCGAGCAGCGCGGCCCTCCGGGCTCGGCCCGGACTGTCGCCGGCGGGCCGCGAGCGCGCGGGGGTCGTGGGGGCGGCACGGCGCGGGCGCGATGGAGGCTTGGCGATCATCGTGCTCGCCAATCGTTGCAGCAACCGCTCGCCGGGCCGCACGGTCCGCCGCTCCGTGCGCAACACATGGCGGAAACCGCCACGGGTCCCACCACGCTCGGGCGTCGGCGGAGGCTCGGCACGAGCATCAAGCGGACCGGCGGGAAGCCCCGACCGCTCGAAGCCTCCACGCGTACGCCTGCAGCGCCACGCCGAGCAGGGCCAGCGCGGCGCCTGCGGCGAGCAGCAGGACGCCGAAGGGCGCGGATAGGCCGGCTGCCGTGGCGAAGGAAACGCGCGCGAAGGCGATGTCCTGCTTGCCAGAGAGCACCGTGCCGAAGCGCGTGTCGGCCCAAGCCGCAAGCGCCGAGGAATTATCCGAGAGGAGCGCCGAACGGTTGCCCAGGTCGGCCAGTCCACGCCCGCTCCCGTAGCCGATCTGCGAGTCGAACGAGTGAGTGGTCAGCGTCAGGGGCCCCGTGAACGTCCGACCGTTGTCGAAGGAGGACTGCAGGGAGACCGTCGAGAGGCGGTCGCTACGGTCAGAGCGGCGATCGTAGTAGACGACGTCCAGCCGTCCATCCGGGGCGACACTCAGCGCGGGAAGGTACTGCCAGGTGCCGTCGTGGGGAGGGGTGTCGTTGACGCGCACAGGCGCCGACCACTCGCGCGCGGCGGGCGGCAGAGTCCACAGGTACACGTCGGGGTCCCCGAGGCGGGCATCCTCGAATGCCACGTAGATGCGCCCGCTGCGTCGGTCCATGGCCAGCGTGGGGTACGGCGCCAGGAACGCGATGAACCTTCGCGTCGGCACGATCGAGTCGCTCACGACCGATTCCTGCCAGGTGCTCCCGGCGTCCAGCGAGCGCGCGAGCACGAGCGAGAAGCGCCGCGCGTACGGCGGGCCGCCGAACCCACCGCCCGCGCCCTCGTAGTCCAACGCGTCGCCGCCGAGGTCCAGGTAGAGCACGTACACGACCCCACCGGGTCCCACCTCCGGCACCGGCGAAACGACTCGCTCGCGCCTCGCGCTCGAGACGCGGAGCGCCCGGCTCCAGTGCAGCCCGCCATCGTCTGAGCGCATCGCCTCGATCGGGTTCTCAAGGGTCGAGTAGCCGTCGAGGTTGGTGGCGGTGGCCTGCACCCAGGTCAGGTACAACCGCCGCGGTCGCGCGGGGTCGGTCGCCAGGCGGACCTGGAAGGCGGGCGCGCCCAGCACGCGACGAGGCGCAGAGAGCGTACGACCGCCGCTGTTCGAGCGCACCAGCCAAACTCCGTCGGGCCCGTTGCCGAATCCATGCAGGGTGACGAAGACTATGTACAGGGTCCCACGTGGTCCAAAGGCCACGTCGGGCGCGTAGCACTTGCGGTCGCCTGCCGGCAACGGGATCCGGGCCGCCGACCAGCTGCGCCCCCCGTTACGCGAGACGCTCAGCGCGCAAGAGTAGACCGGAGTGTCGATGCGGTTGGCGAGCGCCAGCACAGCCGGATCGACCGGGTCCTGCGCGAGCGATGGCGAGTTGTTGGCGTCGATGTTGCCTCCGGCGCGGACGCCCGGGTTGACCCAGACATCGGGTCCCTGGCGACGGATCCGCGCGCAGCTCGGGGCCTCGAGCGCAACGATCAGCGTCACGGCGCCGAGCAGCACGAGCGCCGCGCCGAAGCCGCGTGCCCGGACGCTCGCTCGCCGACCTCGCGCGCGATGCGCGCCCAGCTCGCTCATCGGCACTCAGCCCAAGCCCGCCCGCTTGGGCAAGGGGATCCGGACTCGCTCATCGACGCTCGGGTTGCGGAACGAAGTGATCCGTTCCCAGCCTGCTCGCTTGGGCCAGTCAATTCGGACGCCAGCGGTGCCCCTACTGCGTCGGTTTGCCCGCTTTCGGCACGCCGTTGAGGCGGGCCGCTCCCTCGGCGCTCGCGCCTTTGACCCAAACCTTGAAGTGATCCTTGTTGCTGAGGAAGTATGTGTTTTGTGGGATCAGCTTGCCGTAGAGGTTGCCGAAGCTGAAGACGACCTTCGTCGGCGTCCAGGACTTGATCAGGAATCCGACGCAGTCGAACTGGCCGCTTCCGCCGGTCGTGTACTCGCCGGCGTTCCACTGGCGGTAGCTTCCATGCCTGGCGTCCAGGGTGGCGAGGTGCAGAGCGGTCCCGAACAGGCGCCCGTCCCCCGCGATCGGCGCCGGCGGGCATCCGGACTTCCCCTCAGGGGGGTAGGATGGATCGGGAGCTGGACGATTCCCGAAGCCCCGTCCCTCGATCGTGATCACCGGGTCGGTGACCGAGCCGGTGGCCCCGACCGCGCTGATGTTGGCCATGCTGCTCTTGGAGGCCTTAGGCTTGGCCGGGGAGCTGCTCCCGCAGGCCGTGATGAGCACGGCAGCGGCCGCCGCGGCAAGCGCCGCTCGAGCGCCTCTCATCGCCCTTGGGCGGAACCGGAGCCTGCCAACTCCACCGCCTCGCCCTCAGCCGGCGGGCCGCCGCTGAGGAGCTGCTCGAGCTCCGCCACCTCCATGCGCGCGCGGACGAAGCCGCGACGGCGGCGAAGCATCCTGACCAGCAACCCGGTCGCCCCGAGCGCGGCGAGTGCCAAGAGCGCGATCAGCGGGGCCGACAGCCCCGCTCCGCGCGTGGCTCCGCGAACGCCGGCCGACGTCGCCGCGGCGGAGCCACTTGGCCCTACGGTTGGACCAGCCGGAGGGCCGGCCGCGACCGCGCGAGAGGCTGACACTTCGATCAGCGCGCTGATCGGTGGAACCGAATATCCGCGCCTGGGCTGGCTCGCGACGACCGTGTATTCACCCGGTCGAAGCCTGGGAACCGTGAGGCGGGCGACGATCTGCCCGTCCGCGGTCGGCATCGCCTTCGTGACGAGCACGCCCCGGCCGCCCTGCACAGCCGAGCTGATCCGGACCAACACGGGCGCTCCGGCGGCGAAGTTGTTGCCCGCCAGTCGCAGCGTCTTTCCTGGGCTGGCGCTGGTCGAGCTGATCGCCAGCGTGCCTCCGCTGCACGCAAACGCCGGTGCGGCAATGATCATCAGACCGGCGAGCATGCCGAGCGCGCCGAGCCACCAACCCCTCTTCGATCCAGATGCACCCACGTGACTCACTCGCTCCTTTCGGGTCCCGGGGGCCAGCGATGCCCCAGTCATGACACATTTCACACTATACGCTGTCGCCCGAGCGCTGTCAGTCGAGCGTAACCAGGCCGTCGGTGTCTTGGATTACCACCACGTTCTTTGCAGAGGCACGCCCGGTGTTAGATTTGGCTCTGCATGCTCGGAGCGATGCGCGGGACAGGCGCGCGAGGGGGCGCGGCGAGGCGGCTCCTGAGCACGCTCGGGGTGCTGACGGTGGCCGCGATCGCTGTCTTTGGCGGCGACCCAGTCGGCGTTCGCGACAAGCTGCTCGGCTCGGTGCTCCCCTCGCCCCGGCCGGTGGCGGTGAGCGCGTTTCAGCCGGTCAACTCGGGGGCGCGGGCGGAGCGGACGGTGCTGCGCTCGCAGCCGTGGTGGCAGCAGGTCGCGCGGTTTAGCAGCGGCGAGCGCGCCTCAACGCTTGCGTTCGGGATCGCAGCGGACACGATCCAGTGGCGGGCGCGGTGGAGCTGCGCCGGCGGGCGGCTGGTGGGCAGGCTCGCCGGCCGCAAAGCTCCGCTAATCGCCGCCTCCTGCCCGGACAGCGGAGTGGCGCTTGCGACCAGCAGCGGGCGGATGCGGCTGCTGCTGTCGGCCGGCGGGGCCTGGAGGCTTGCGGTCGACCAGCAGGTCGACGTGCCGCTCGTCGAGCCGCCGCCCGCGGCGCTGAGCGCCCCGGGCACGAGGATCGTCGCCGCCGGCGCGCTGCAGCGGATCGACCAGTTCGCGGCCGGGCGCGTGAGCGTCTACCGCCTCGCCAGCGGTAGGTACGTGATGCGGTTCGCCGACTTCTATGTCACGCCGAACGTCGACCTCGAGATCCGCCTGAGCCCGCTGCGCTCGCCGCGGAGCACGCGCCAGTACCTGGGCGCGCCATCGGCATACGTCGCGCCGCTTGACATCACCGCCGGGTCGCTCAACTTTCAGCTGCCGCCGAACGTCGATCCCACCGCCTACCACTCAGTGGTGATCTGGTGCCCGCTGATCACCAGCGCGTACGCCGAAGCTCCCCTCTCGCCGCTGCGGTGAGCGCCTCCGGGAGCGCCTCCACGAGCTCCGCGGCGGACGCCCGCGCGCCGCGCACGGGATGTCGGATCCCGATCGTATGGCCGGACCGCCGCGACCCCCGGCTGCGGCTCTCGGCCGTGATCATCGCGCTGCAGATCCTCGGCCAGGTCGGCCTCGGCTTCAAGGTCTCGATCGCCCAGATTCTCGTCTCGATCGGAGTGGCTGCGGCGATCGACGGCGCCATCACCTGGCGGCGAGAGCGCGTGCTGGCGTGGCCGGCGAGCGCGCTTTTGACCGGCAACAGTGTCGCGTTCATACTGCGCGCCTCCGGGACGCGTCACGGCGACTGGTGGAGCCTGCACGGCGTGCAGTACTTCATCCTCGCCGTTATCTTGTCGCTGGCCTCAAAACACCTGATCCGGATCCGCGGCAGGCACGTCTTCAACCCCTCGAACGTCGGCCTGTTGTGGACGCTGCTGGTGATCGGGCCGGCGCGCGTGTTCCCGCAGTACCTGTGGTGGGGGCCGCTCGAGACGCCGCTGATCCTGGCGCTGATCGTGATCCTGGCGGGCGCGGGGTGGGTGCTGGGCTCGGTGCGGCGGGTGACGACCGCGCTTTGCTTCCTCGCCGCCTTCTGGGCACTGGTGGGCGCCTTCGCGGCGGCCGGGCAGAGCTTCATCGCGATCTGGCACTCTGGGCCGGTGTCCGGCCTTGCCTACTGGAAGGACATCTGCCTCTCGCCCGAGATCTTCGTGTTCGTGTTCTTCATGATGTCCGACCCCAGGACGGCGCCGAGCAAGCGCGGCGAGCAGCTGGCCTACGGCGCCGGCACGGCGGCGCTCGCCGCGATCCTGCTGCTGCCCCAGCCCACCGAGTTCGGCGTCAAGGTCGCGATCCTCGCCAGCCTGACCGTAACCACGGCGCTGCGGCGGCTGGCTGGCGCGTTCAGCTGGCACGCGGAGCTAGGCGCGCCGGGCCGAGGCGCGGATCGCAGCCCATGGTCGCGGGGCACAGACGGCAGCGCGCTCCTGCATCGGGCGCTTCTGGCCCTGCGCGAGCCGGCGATCCTTGCCGCGCTGCTCATCACGATCGCCGCCCCGACCGACACGATCGCCCTGCGCGGCGACAGGCAAATCATCTACATCGAACGGGGGCTCACCGGCACGCGCAACCCGCAGTAGGCCGATCGCAGTGCGAGCGCACGGTGCCTGCCGCAGCGGGCAAGTTGGATGCACGGGCGGTAATCGACGCTCGTGTCGCTCTCGAGCTGGTGCCACTGCCAGTCATGTGCCCCACTGAACATCTCAGGCTGCGGATGCACTCCGTGACGATCACGCCAGAGTCAGCGCCCGGAGCGCATAGGGCACGCCGATCAGCGGTGCGATCCCGTCGGTCGCGAGAACGCGAGGCCCCCATCATCAACCGCGAGGAGCACGACCGCTGCGACGACGAGCAGTCCGGTGCTCGGCGCCCCAAGACGTGCGCAATGCGCGACCGATGAAACTCAAGGGGGTCGGAGGAACTTTTCGACCTGGTTTTGGGGGGCGGGTGCTTTGCCCTTCGAGGGCCTAAATTATGACCAACTTT
The DNA here is from genome assembly GCA_051001875.1 of Solirubrobacteraceae bacterium. Taxonomy (GTDB): domain Bacteria; phylum Actinomycetota; class Thermoleophilia; order Solirubrobacterales; family Solirubrobacteraceae; genus Palsa-465. Next base: position 10,884 of record JBPCMW010000026.1, read on the forward strand.
GGACGTTCTGATGACCCTCTACAGATAGATAGATGTAGAAGGTCATCTGGGCGAGAGCGGGACAGTCGCTACAGCCCGGCCTGCCCTGCTTTGCTCATCCTGCGGGTAGCCGCAGGATTCTCGCTGAAGCCGGAAGCGGAGGCCAGCCAAACAAGGTGGATTACGTGGACCGTGAGCGTTTGCCTGCGTTCGAGCCTGGCGTCGGCACGTCGGTGATCGACGCGGACATTACATGACCATTCCGGGGCCCGAGGACGTGAAGGCTGTCTACGCGCCGCTCTCGTCGCGGTGCGACGGGTCGATCTCGTAGGTGTAGATGACACCCGGTTCTAGTGGTTCATCCTTCAAGTTCGTTGAGTCGTGTAGGTGTCCTGCCTGTCACCCAGAACTTCTTGTCGACTTGTTCGGCGAGACTGGAGCTGGCGATGGGTGTCATCAAGCAGATCACGGTGT
>JBPCMW010000027.1:0-13366 GCA_051001875.1 Solirubrobacteraceae bacterium
GATTCGAGCAGCGCCGCTCCGCACTCCTCGCAGTAGCGTGCACGCTCGCGATTCTCGTGATCACATGCCCCACACCGCATCACTCAGCCGATCCCTTGCCATCGCTCTGACGTCCCCGCGTACGTCATGGACGGAACGCTAAGCCATTTGTGCGAGTGGTTCTACAACATTTCTTACAATCGATCAGCCTTCACAGTTTGATGTATCCTCCGCGCCGGGCACGCTAGGCGTGTCTCGTACGTGGGGTTTCTCAACTGAACTTAGGAGGTTTCTGTGTTGCAGCGAAAGTTGCTGGCAGGTGTCACGACGCTCGGTCTCGTGGCTGGGGGCAGTGCCGTCGCGCTGGCCGCGGGGAGCGCACCCAGGCACACGACGATCAACGCCGTGACGTCAGTCAAGGTGAAGGTCAATCGCTACATCCAGGATGGAACGCGCTGGCAGAAGGACGTCTATGACGTCAAGTCCGGGGGCACCATCACGGTCGTCAACCTGGCCAGTTCGGACGGCCCGCACACGTTCAGCGTGGTCAGGAAGAGCGATCTGCCGAGAACGGCCAGCCAGATCAACAACTGCAGGATCTGCCGTACGATTGCGACCGAGCACGGGGCCGACCCGAACTCTCAGGGACCGCCGAAGTTCTTCTTCACCGAGAACGGGGTCGGCAGCCTCACGCCGCCGAACGTTGACCGGCCAGGTGATTCGGCCTTCGTTGCGCCGACGCAGAAGGCGAAGGTAACGCTCCACGTTACCGCGAAGCCGGGAACGACGCTGTACTTCATGTGCGCCATTCATCCGTGGATGCAGGCGAAGCTCATCGTCCAGAAGTAAGCGGAGGTTGGCTTTGTTGCGAGGCTTGGCGAGGGCCCTGGCGTGTGCCGGGGCCCTCGCTCTCCTTGCCGCGGCGGGTGCACGGGCACAGGTCCGTGACTACTGGGTCGCGGCGGTTCCGACGTGGTGGAACATCGTGCCCAACGGCCATGACGCCATCACCGGCATGGTGGTGGCCCCGGGCGACTCGATCATCCACACCGTCGTTTACGAGCGATTCACCGCGCACTGGCGGCGGCCCCTGGCCAATGCGCCGGCCTCGAGTGCCGACGGCCTGGTGATTCCTGGTCCGCTGCTGCGTGCCCGAGTGGGCGACCGGCTGCGCGTCCACTTCAAGAACATGGACACGCTCCGTCGCGTCCCCCACTCGATGCATTTTCACGGCGTCCATTACACGCCGAGTTCAGACGGTGCCTACATCCCCGGCTTCTCGGGTCCTGACGCCAAAGTGATGCCTGGACACACCTGGACATACCGCCTGACCGCCGGCCCAGACGCCGCCGGCGTATGGCCCTATCACGATCATTCGCCCTCCATGGAGCAGTCGATCGACGGAGGCATGTTCGGGATGCTCTCGATCCTCGGGCGCCACGATCGCGCCCCGGACCGGGAATTCGAGGTCGTGTTCTCGCAGTTCGAAAGCTTCATGACGATCGATGGACGGGCGTTCGTCGGCAACACCCCGATCTTCCGCGCGAAGGTCGGCCAGCGAGTGCAGTGGGACGTAATGGCGATGGGCTCGGACTTCCACACCTTCCACGTTCACGGCCACCGCTGGATCGGCCCTGGTGGCGTGCCCACCGATACGCAGACCGTCGGACCGGCCGAGACCTTTCGCCTGCGCTGGCGTGAGGATGCTCCCGGTACGTGGCTATACCACTGCCACGTCGAAGCCCACATGATGGCCGGAATGACAGGGCTCTATCGGGTCTCTCGCCGATGAAGCGTCGGTTTGTCCCGGCATCGCTCTCCGCGGCGGTTGCGATGGCGACGGCCGTGGCCCTGGGCGCCGCGCCGGCCGGTGCCGGACCCATCACGCAGCCGGTCACCATCGAGTTTCAGGCGTTTGCGCCCTCGCAGCTGGATGCACTCCCGGGTGACACCGTGCAATGGTCGAACCCGAGTGTCAGGACTCACACGGTGACCGCCGATGACGGGTCTTTCGATTCCGGAGATCTGGTCAGCGGCAGCGACTTCGACCACGCATTTGGTGCCCCTGGGGTCTACCTGTACCACTGCACCATCCATCCCGGCATGCTCGGCGAGGTGGACGTACGCCGCGTGACGCTCGACTCGCTTTCGGCCGGGCCGGTGCCCCCCGGGCAGCGGGTGACGTTCACCGGACGCAGCGCCGACGGCTCCGCCGCGGTGACCGTGCAGCAGGCGATCCCGGGTGGCTACCGCACGGTCGCCTCTGCCACGCCGACGGCCGACGGGCGGTGGAGCGCCACGGTCACCGCGACTTCGACTGCGGATTACCGGGCCAGCAGCGGCAATGACGCCAGCGAAACGCGAAGGCTGCTCGTCGTGAGCCGCCGCGCGGTCGTGCGCGTGACGCGCCACGGAGTTGCCGTGACGGTCACCCCACCTGACGCCGGCGCGAGCGTCGTGCTCGAGCTCTTCCTGCGCGAGCGCTTCGGCTGGTGGCCGGTGGAACGCGCGCGACTCGACTATCTGTCGCGGGCGGAATTCCGTGTCCGTGGCCCGGCCCGCGCCCGGGTGGCGTTGGTTGACCGTGACGGTTTGACGGCGCTGTCCACGAGCCGCGTCGTGCACCTGCGCCGCACGCGCTGATCCTTCGGGTGCGCGTACGAATACCGTGCCTCGCAGCCATAGCATCCCGGCCATGAGCGAGCTCTACGGCGGGGTTGAGACCGGCGGCACCTGGTGCGTCTGCGCGGTCGGCCGCGGCCCCGGGGAGATTGCCCGCGAGGAGCAGTTCCCCACTACCCATCCCGAGGAGACGCTCGCGCGGATAGTCGAGTTCTTCCGCACCGGCCCCGCGATCGCGGCGATCGGCGTCGGCTCGTTCGGTCCCGTCGATCTTGACTTGGAATCCCCCACCTGGGGTCACGTCACGACAACGCCCAAGCCGGGCTGGCAGCACGTCGCGGTGGCGCCGGTGATCCGCGACGAACTCGGCTTGCCGGTGGCCTTTGACAATGACGTGAACGCGGCGGCGCTGGGCGAATACCGGTGGGGTGCGGGGGAGGGCGCCGCATCGGTCTGCTACCTGACGGTGGGCACGGGCATCGGAGCAGGGCTGCTGATCGACGGGCGTCCGTGGCACGGGCTCGTGCATCCGGAGGTCGGGCACATCCGCATTCCGCGCGACCCAGCCGACGCCTTCGCAGGGACGTGTCCGGTGCACGGCGCCTGCTGGGAGGGGCTCGCCTGTGGTCCGGCGATAGCGAAGCGATGGGGGACCTCCCCCGAGGATCTGCCCGATGAGCACCAGGCGTGGGAGCTCGAGGCCGGCTACCTGGCGCTCGGGATCCTCAGCATCGTGCTCGTCGCCTCGCCCGAGCGGGTGATCGTCGGCGGCGGGGTGATGGAGCGGCCAGCATTGCGCCGGATGGTTCGCCACCGCCTGCTCGAACTGCTGGCGGGGTATCTCGAGACGCCGGCGCTCGGTGACAACATCGATTCTTACCTCGTCGCGCCGGCACTGGGAGATCGCGCCGGCGTGCTCGGGGCGATCGCTATGGCGCAAGGGGCGGCGCGGTGATCGATTCGCGCCCGCCGTCGTCGACCGCCGGCTCCTCTCCCTGCGCCTCGACCCAGTCGTCGAGGCGTTTCCACCAGTCGTAGAGCCACTTCACCTGCTCCTGCTGATCGTCGGGGCGCTCGGCCGCCGGCGCCAGCCACAGGCGGGTCTTCAGGGTCTTGCCGATCGGCGTGTGCCGCCACAGCTCGCGCGGAAACGCGGCGAGGCCGAGGCCCGTGTGGGCCGCGAAGATGACATCGGCGTTGGGGCTGGCCCTCAGCGCAGCGAGCGCACCGGTGGGGTGCGGAGGCATCATGTGGGTCATCGCGCGGCCGGCCGCCGCCTCGCGCCGGCGACCTTTGCGCCACAGGCTCCTCAGCGCCCGCCGGCGCCGCTGCGCGGTGAAGTTTCCGCCCTCAGGAAACAGCACGAGGGCCCCGCGGGGACCGAGTTTGGCGGCTACCTGCTCGATCAGGGCTTCGCACTCATCGGCGTCGGACGTGTCGAGAACGGCGTGGGGGAGACGGTGGCCGATCAGGTCCACGCACGGATCGATCGCTAGGGTTTCCTTGAACACGACGCTGGGCAGGCGTCCGTAACGAGTCAGCAGCTGGTCGATCAGCAGCACCGTGTCCCCGGGACCAGCGTGGCGGCTGAAGAACAGCAGCGGCGCGTCGCGCTGCAGACGACGAGCGGTCTCAGGGGAGAACTCTGGCACGACCTCGATCTCGAGCAGGTTCAGCGCGCGCTGCGCGATGCTGTGGACGAACCAGTGCAGCAGCCGGAAGTGCATCCGCTGCGAGCGCCGCGAGTGCATCCGGGCGCCGAAGCCACTGGCCACCCACAGCGCGGCGCAGGCCACGAGCACCGCCAGCTCGCGGGCGAAGTAGGCGATCACCAGGCGCGCGAGCAGCAGCGGCTGGGGACGGCGGGTCAGCGCTGAGGCGAGGGCACCGATCGCCAGCAGCAGCGGGCTGAGGGCCAGGCAGAGGCAGGACATTGCAAGCCAGGCGGTGACGGTCAGCGGGCGTCGAACGGCAGCCGGGGGCATCAGCGCTCCGCGAGGTATTGCAGCGACGCCTCGTAGGAGGTGTCGATCTGCTGCTGGACCGTGCGGGCGATGCGCCGGAGGCGGAGCTGCCCCGAGACGTTGTTATAGGCGGGGGCGGCCGAGCCGCCGGTCGGCAGGACGTGCAGCGCCACCCCGTCGGGCAGCGACTGAAGGTCATGTGCGAAGCGGTGGCGCCGGGCAACCTCGAAGGCCACCAGAGCGACTTCCCATGGCCACCGGGGCGGCTGCAGTGGCTTCTCCAGCCGCCCGACCTGGAGCACGTAGATGGACGTGGCGCCAAGCGTCACCGCGCGCGCGACCGGGATCGAGTTGACGATCCCGCCATCGATGAAGTGCTCGTCGCCGATCTTGACCGGCGGGAGGACTCCGGGCACCGCACACGAGGCGAGGATCACGTCGGCCAGATCGCCGGTGTCGAACCAGTGCTCCGCCGCGCGCTCGATCGAAGCTGCCACGCATTGGAAGGGAACCTTGAGATCTTCGACGCGCTCGACGGGCAGCGCGCGGACGAGCCGCTCGCGAGCGTCCTGGAGCGACTGGATATGAGTGCCGCTGCGGGCCAGCGTGGTGACGCTGCGGAGCAGGCCACCGGCTGAGACCTCGGAGAGCTCCGTGTCACGCCACAGCCGGCTCAGGCGCTCGACGCCGTCCTCCGTCGGGTCGGCGGCGAACAGCGCCCCGTTGACCGCGCCCACCGAGGTGCCGAGCACGAGATCCGGCTGGATCCCGCTCTGCGCCAGCGCCCGCAGCATTCCCACCTCGTGCGCACCCAGGATGCCGCCTCCGCCCAGGACGAACGCGACCTCACCAATACCTCCGTCGCGTCCCATTTATCGGGGTCTACCCACCCTGCCGACATCCGCATCCTCCGGCTGTGACCATTCCCGGCCCGATGGCCTCGTTCACCGAAGACCACGCGAGCCGGCCGGGGCGCGACCACGCCCGCGACGAGGAGCTCCTGGCGGAGGTGCTGCACGATGTGATCCGGGCCAGCGACGGTGACGCCGCCGTCGAGCTGCTCGACGAGGCCGTGGCCCTCGGGCGCGCGGCCCGCGGTGGTGACGAGGCCGCCGCCGACCGGCTGGCGGAGCTGGTGGCCGGCCTCGAGCTTGACCGGACCGAGGTGCTCGTCCGGTCGCTGACCCGGTGGTTCCAGCTCGTCAACCTAGCCGAGGACAACGAGCGCGTACGCCGCATCCGGCGGCGTGACGTCAGGGACGCGCCGGCCCCACGTCCCGGTTCGGTACGCCAGGTGATCTCGGTACTCGCAGCTCGAGGGACGACGGCGGGCGAGGTCGGGGAGCTGCTGCGCGGAGCGGAGCTGAGGCTGGTGATGACCGCACACCCGACCGAATCACGCCGGCGGACGACGATCAACAAACTGGCCCGGGTATTCGGCGTGCTGCGCGAGCTCGATGAGGTATCAGACGCCGACCCGGCGCAGGCGCGCCGGCGCCTGCTGGCCACTGTGCAGGAGCTGTGGGGTTCCGACGAGCTCCGCGCGAGCTCGCTGACGGTGCTGGACGAGGTCCGCGGTGGCCTCACCCACTTCACCACCACCCTCGGTGAGACCGTGCCGCAGGTCTACCGGGATCTGGAGGAGGCGCTGGACGAGTTCTACCCGGAGGGGAAAATCGATGTGCCGCCGCTGCTGACCTTCGGCTCCTGGATCGGAGGCGACCGCGACGGCAATCCGTATGTCACGCCGGCGGCGACCGAGCAGGCCCTCGGTCTGATGCGCGAGCAGTGCCTGCGCCTGCTGGAGGGCCGTGTCGGCCTGCTGGCCGGCCGGCTCTCGATCTCCGAGCAGGTGGGCGGCCCGGCGCCGAAGCTCGAGTCGATCCTGTCGGCCGGCGCCGAGTTCTTCCCGGACTGGGCCTCGCAGCTGGCGGAGCTCAATCCCGAGGAGCCCTACCGGCGCGCGCTGACGTTCGTCCGCGAGCGAGTGCGGGCCACCCGGCGGCGGGAGACGGGCGCCTACGGCGCACCCGAAGAGCTGTTGGACGATCTCCGCCTGGTCGACCGGTCCCTGCGCGACGGTGCGGGTGCCTTCACGGCCGCCGGCGACCTACACGACGTGATTCGTGAGGTGGAGGTGTTCGGATTTCATTTCGCGCGGCTCGACATCCGCGAGCACGCCAAGATTCACCGCCGCTCGCTGGCCGAGATCTACGCGACGCTCGATATCTGCGGAGACTATGAGGCGCTCGACGAGGACGTGCGGATCGAGCTGCTGTGCCGGGGAATCGCCGACCGCCGGCCGCTCGTGCCGACCGACATCGCCGGCTTCTCCGACAGCACGCGCGAGACGATCGACACGTTCCGGATGCTGCGATCCGCGCTGTCCGGCATCCATGGCGGGGCGATTCAGACCTACATCGTCTCGGGCACCGAGGGACCGGCCGATCTGCTCGAGGTGCTGCTGCTGATGAAGGAAGCCAGCCTGGCCGGGGCCGGCGGGGAGCGAGCCTGGCTGAGGGTCGTGCCGCTGTTCGAAGCCGGCGAGACGCTGGCCCGAGCCCCGGAGACGATGGATCGCCTGCTGCGCGAGCCGGCGTACCGCGAGGCCCTGCGGGCGATCGGCGACGAGCAGGAGGTGATGATCGGCTACTCGGATTCGAACAAGGACGTCGGTTATGTGGCATCGGGGTGGGCCGCCTACCGGGCGCAGACCCAGCTCGCGGAGGTGATCGCGGGTCACGGCGCCCGGTGGGTGTTCTTTCACGGCCGCGGAGGCGCGATCGGCCGCGGCGGTGGCCCGACCAACGACGCGATCCTCGCGCTCCCGCCGGGAACCGTCGGCGGGCGTCTGAAGATGACCGAGCAGGGGGAGGTGCTGGCGGCCAAGTTCTCCGTGCAGGAGATCGCGCACCGAGAGCTCGAGCTCGCCACCAGCGCAATGCTTGCGGCGAGCGCGCCGCGGGCCGAAGGCGCAGCGGCGGGAGACGAGCGGGCTGAGTTGTTCGACCGCGTCGTGCAGGAGATGGCGGAACGCTCGGCCGGGGTGTACCGCTCGGTGGTCCATGACGATCCGGATTTCCCCGAGTTCTTCTCCGCCGTCACGCCGCTCGAGGAGATCTCCCGCCTGCGCCTGGGGTCGCGCCCCGCCAAGCGCCACGCGGACGGCGGGATCGACGCTCTGCGGGCGATCCCATGGGTGTTCTCGTGGACGCAGTCGCGGATCGTCCTTCCCGCGTGGCTGGGACTCGGCTCGGCGCTGGCCGACGCCCGCGAGCGCCACGGCGTCGAGCTGCTGCGCGAGATGACCGCCGACTGGCCGTTCTTCGCCACCCTGCTGGCCAACGCCGAGATGGCGCTGGCCAAGGCCGATCTGCGGATCGCCCGGCGCTACGTCGCGCTGTGGGACAACGGTGAGGCTCGAGAACGGATCTGGGACCGGCTCGAGGCAGAGCTGAAGCTGGCGGAGCGCGAGCTGTTGCAGGTGCGCGGCAACCAGCGACTGCTCGACGGCGAGCCCGTGCTGCAGGCCTCGATCGACCGCCGCAATCCGTTCGTCGACCCGCTGTCGTTCATTCAGGTCGAGTTGCTGTCTCGCCTCCGGCGGACCGACGCCGACGACGGCGAGGAGCTCGGTCGGGTGAGCCTGCTGACCATCAACGGCATCGCCAGCGGTCTGCGCAACACCGGTTGATCTACAAGCCGGCCGCCTCCGCCAGCAGCTCCACCTGAGCTGGATCGGAGGAGGCGGGGAAGCAGATGACCTCGTCGACACCGGCCTGCTCGAAGGCCGACAGGTAGCCCTTGAGCGTGTCGGCATCCTTGGCCGCCGACTGCACGACCTGCTGGGTGTATTCGCCGAGCCAGGCGTAATAGTCGCCGAGCGAGTGCTGGGCGATCTGCTCCGCGCCGTCGCCGAGCACGAAGTAGAACAGGGCCATCGTCTTCGGCTGGCCGTCGCGGCCGGCCGAGCTCCAGGCCTCCTTGAGCTTGGCCAGCGACTGCGAGAACTGGTCCGGGGTGCCGCCGCCCATCGTCCAGCCGTCCCCGTGCTCGGCGGCGCGGCGGAAGGCGACGTCCGAGCTGCCTCCGATCAGCAGCGTCGGGCGCTTGCCGTTGGCCGGATCGGGTCCGACGACGTCGCCCGCCCAGAGCTCGTTCAGCTCGCGGAGCTGGGCCTCGAAGGTGCGCCCGCGGGAGCCGAAATCCGCTTTCGAAACCGTGAAGTCGTCCTCACGGCCGCCCACCGCCAGACCGAGCACCAGCCGCCCACCCGAGAGCGCATCGATGGTGGCCGCCTGCTTGGCCAGCAGCCCGGTGTTCGTGCGCAGCGGCGCAATGAGGATGTCGCTGGCCAGCCTGATGCGCTCGGTGACCGCGGCCGCGGCGGCGAGCGAGATCAGCGACTCGAAGTTCGGATAGGCGATCCGGTCGATCGTCCAGAGCGAGCCGAAGCCGGCCGCCTCGGCCCGGCGGGCCCAGTCGACGATACCCTCGCGGCCCACGCCGCGAACAGCGTTCGGCAGTCCAATTCCGATTTCCATGTCGCTCCTCCGTCGTGGTGTGCGGAGATCCTAATTCCTGCGGTTGGGGGTAGCCTGGAGACGGCCGTGGGTTCGATAACCGATCTGATCAGCATCGTCGACGCCGACCCTGACCTGGCCGAGCTGCTCGACGAACCCGAGCGCGAGCGGGCTCGCCGCCAGGCACTGACCCGCGTCCGGCAACTTTCGCCGGGCGCCTGGGACGCCGCGAAGGCGGTCGAGCCGGAAAAGCACCACCGCGGGTTCATGATCATCGACGGGCTGATCGCCCGGGAGGTCGATGTGCTCGGCCGCACCTGCGTCGAGTTGCTCGGGCAGGGCGACGTGCTGCGGCCCTGGCGCTGGGATGCGGACGGCTCCCACGTTCAGGCCGAAGTCGGGTGGGTGGTGCTCGAACCGACCCGGCTGGCCGTGCTCGACCACGGCCGGGTGGAGCGCATGAACCTGTGGCCGCAGCTCGGGGTTGAGCTGTTCGCGCGCGGGACCCGCCGGGCCCACGCGCTGGCCGTCGCCCTGGCGATCGCCCACCACCAGCGCATCGATGACCGGCTGCTGCTGACGCTCTGGCACTTGGCCGAACGGTGGGGACGGGTGCGTTCGGACGGGATCGCCGTGCCGCTGCCGCTGTCCCACCAGAGGCTGGCAGATCTCGTGGGCGCCCACCGGCCATCGGTGACCACGGCGATCGGGGACCTCGGACGCGCCGGGTCGCTCAGCCGGGGCGATGATGGGACCTGGATCCTGCACGGTTCGCCGCCCGAGGAACTGCGCCACCATCGCCTGGTGGCGGCGATGACCTGAGTCGCGGCGGACGCGTGTGGGTTGCGCCCTGAGACGACCCGCGGCCTTGCGCCCTGAAACGACCCGCGGCCGGCCCGGGGAGGGACCGGCCGCAGAGGTCAGGACCGCCCGCGTCAGCGGACCAGCCCGCGCCCACCGCCCCGATGGCTGACCAGCACCAGAACGGCCAGGATCGCGAGCAGGAACAAGAGCGGGTGAACTGCGACACCGCCGACAACGGCGAGGATCAGCAGGATGAGGGCAAGTGCGAGAAGCATTTCCACCTCCGGGTTGGGGTTAGCTCATATATCCCCGCTGACCGAGTGGGCCGACGCCGGCCGGTAACCGCGCCGACGTCTGCATGCGGACATGAGTTGCTCGACTTGGGCGACGCTAGTTCTTAGTACTTTGCGGGTAGCCTGGTTCTTCGGGCGGATTCATCAGAGGAGAGAGAGATGCACCGAGTCGGCGGCTGGACGCTCCAAGTCAAAACGCAACTGGCGGCGTTTGCCCTCGTGGCGACGCTGTCGCTGGCGGGCGCCGCCTCCGCCGTCGCGGCCCCGCCGGCGCCGTTCGGCCATCCATGCATCCCGCAGAACGGTGTTCTGTTCTGTCCGACGACCACGCTGGCCCAGCGCGTGCCCTCCTTCGACCGTGTCCCACTCGATGTCGATGTGACCCTCCCGGCGACGGGCAAAGGCCCGTTCCCGACGATCGTGATGATCCACGGCTGGGGCAATGACAAGACCTCGTTTGAGTCGAGCGCTCCGGAGGGCAATGGCAACGTCACCTACCACTACAACAACGTCTACTACGCCCAGCACGGGTATGCGGTCGTCAATTACAGCGCGCGCGGTTGGGGCGACTCCTGCGGCTCGTCCAGCTCTCGCACTCCAGACTGCGCGAAGGGATGGATTCACCTCGCCGATCAGCGCTATGAGGCCCGGGATACGCAGGTTCTGCTCGGCGATCTCGTCGATCAGCACATCTCCGACTCCAGGGCCCTCGGCGTCACCGGTATCTCCTACGGCGGCGGCCAGAGCATCGAGCTCGCGTATCTGAAGAACCGGATCCGCTTGCCCAATGGCAGCTTTGCCCCGTGGACCAGCCCCAGCGGGAAGAAGCTCTCGATCCGCGCCGCGTATCCACGCTGGCCGTGGTCTGACCTGGTCGACGCGCTGCTGCCCAACGGCCGCTTTCTGGACACGCAGGTGGCACCGCCCGACCAGAGCCGCAACCCGATCGGCGTCGAGATCCAGAGCTACATCAGCGGGCTCTACGCGCTTGGCCAGTCCAAGGGCTACGTCGCGCCGCCCGGCGCCGATCCCCAGGCCGATATTTCCACCTGGTATGGCATCATCAACGCGGGCGAGCCCTACGGCGCCGATGCTCAGGCGATCGCGGACCAGATCTACAACTACCACCAGGGCTACGGCCTGTCCGGGACTCCCGCCCCGATGCTCAGCGAAAGTGGCTGGACCGACGACCTGTTCCCGCCCGAGCAGTCGCTGCGGATCTACAACCAGGCCCAAGCGGCGGGTGGCTACGTTGCGCTGCAGTTCGGAGACCTCGGGCACAGCCGCGGCTCGAACAAGGTCAACACGAATCAGGCGTTCAACGACCAGGGAGCCGCGTTCTTCGACGCGAAGCTGCGGGGAACCGCAACCGCGCCGGCTTCGGGCACCGTGACCGCCTATACGCAGACGTGCCCGGCAACCGCCCCGGGCGGGGGCCCGTACACGGCCGCCAGCTGGACCGCGCTGCACCCCGGCACGCAGACGTTCGGTTCCGCCGCCGCGCAGACGGTCGACTTCGGCGGCGGCAATCCCGCGATCGCCCTGGCGTTCGACCCGATCGCGGGGACGAGCGACGCGTGCAAGACCGTGGCGCCCGAGACCGACCCCGGAACTGCCGTGTACACGATGACCAGCCCGGGCTTCACGCTGATGGGGCTCCCGACCATCACCGCGACGATCAACACGATCAACACGATCAACACGATCAACACGGTCGGCACGTTCGGCGAGCTGACGGCACGGCTCTGGGACGTTTCCTCGGACGGCAGCCAGCAGCGCCTGATCACCCGCGGGGTCTACCGGCTCATCGACAACCAAACCGGGCAGGTGACGTTCCAGCTGCACGGCAACGGCTACGAGTTCCCGGCCGGCGACACGGTCAAGCTGGAGCTGCTGGGGCGGGACGCGCCCTACTATCGCGCCAGCAACGGCACGTTCACGGTCACGATCTCGAACTTGACGGCAACGCTGCCGACGACGTAGTAGCCGTCCCTCACCACTGACACTCCGGACACCAATAGGTGGTGCGGGCACCGATGGTCGCCCGCTGCAAAGCGTGCCCGTCGCGCGGGCACGCTCCGTCAGGGCCGCGGACGGCGACGAACTTCCCCGTGTGTACCCCGCCCAGCCGGATGGCTGAGCGCACGGCGCTGCGCAGCTCGCGCCGGAGCCGGTCAAGGGCCTCGTCGGTCAGCTGTGAGACGGGGCGCCTGGGAGCGATGCGCGCCTGCCACAGAGCCTGATCCGCGAGCAGGTTGCCGATGCCTGAGATCGCGTGCTGGTCGAGCAGGCGGGCCTTGACCGGGGCGCGACCCCGGCCGACCAGGCGCCGGAAATCGGTGCGGCTGACGTCGGCGGCGTCGGGCCCGATGTGGCTGAAGTCCGGATTGAGGATGGCCCGGCCGAGGCGACGCTTGTCGCGCAGCACGAACAGCCCGCCGTCCTCGAAGCCGACGGTGAAGCGGTCCCAGCCGGAAGCGGTGTCGGGATCGAGGACGATCCGGCCGGCCATCCCGAGGTGCAGTCCGAGGGTCGGTCCGTCGTCGGTCTGCAGCCACAGGAACTTTCCGCGCCGATGTGCGGATGCGAGCTCGTGGCCGATCAGTGCGTCGGCGATCTCCCCGGGAGCGTGGGGGCGGCAGACGTAGCCGTCGCGGTCGTCGACGCTGACGATTCGCCGGCCGAGCACGGCTTCCAATGTCTGGCGAGCTCGCTCGGCCTCAGGCAGTTCCGGCATGGATCCAGCCTAGTGGCGGTCGGCCGGTAGCTTGCGCGGATGATCGGTAACGCCGGCGACCGCACCCCCGCTGCCTCCACCGGGACGGAGATCGCGCGGCTGGTGCGCGAGCCACTGCACACCGACGCGGACCCGCTGGCCGCGGTGCGCTGGTTACGGGGCGAGCCGCGCGGGGTTGCGCTGAGCGGCGCCTGGGCGGGAGGGGGTCTGCTGATGACGTCGCATCCGGTGGCCGTCATGGCCGCCGATCAGGATCCGTTCGCGCTGCTGGGCACGACGCGCTCGGTGGATGTCGACGATGGCGACGGCGGGATCGGCGAGCCGGTCCGCCACCCGGTTTCCGTGGGCGGCGGCTGGTTCGGCTGGCTCGGCTTCGAACTGGCCCGGAGCATCGAGCTCGTGCCGCCGCCTCCGCCACGGCCGCAGCCACTGCCACCGTTCGAC
>JBPCMW010000028.1:0-11314 GCA_051001875.1 Solirubrobacteraceae bacterium
AGAGCAGACACCCCGGCGGGGGGGGTGGTGTATGTCGCGGGGTGGGCTGGGTTCTTCCGAGCGGGGAGGAATCCCCCAGCACCGCTTCCCGCCTATACCACGACGGGATCTTGTCTGACGCTCAGGAGCGCTTCATCTCCCACTGACACGCTGCTGACATGCGCGTTCTAGTCGTGGAGGACAAGATCAAGCTGGCCGCTCTGCTGCGCCGCGCGCTGCGTGGCGAGGGGCTCGCAGCCGACGTTGCCGTCCGCGGGGAGGACGCGCTGCGGATGGCTGGCGCCACCCGCTATGACGCGATCGTCCTCGACGTGATGCTCCCGGGCATCGACGGGATCGAGACCTGTCGACGGTTACGAGCCGACGGCGTGTGGACACCAGTGTTGATGCTGACCGCTCGCGGCGGGCTGCCCGACCGGGTGGCCGGATTGGACGGCGGCGCCGATGACTACATGACCAAGCCATTTGAGCTTGCCGAGTTGATGGCACGGCTCCGGGCGCTGGCACGCCGCGAGCCGGCCCCGCGGCCGACCGTGCTCGAGGTCGGCGGACTCCGACTTGATCCTGCGGCGCGGCGGGTGACGCGCGATGGGCAGCCGATCGACCTGCTGGCCAAGTGCTTCTCGCTGCTGGAAGTGTTCATGCGCCACCCCGGTGTCGTTCTGACTCGCTTCGAACTGCTGGAGAGCGCCTGGGAGGGCGACTATGAGAACCGCTCCAACGTGGTCGACCAGCACGTGCGAGCACTCCGTGATCGAATCGATCGACCATTCGGATTGCACAGCCTCGAGACGATCCGCGGAAGCGGCTACCGGCTCCGTGAGGACGGTGCGCAATGAGAGCACTCGCGGTGCGGTGGCGGCTAACGGCAGCTTTCGCGGCCGTGATGGCCGTTGTGCTCACCGCCACTGGACTGTTCGTCTACCAACGCCAGGCGACGAACCTCGACCAGGCGATCAACCGGGCTTTGCACGCCCGCGCTGCTGACGTCGCCGCGCTCGCCCAGCAGTCAGACACCGGGCTCTCAGACGCTCGGCCCCGAGGGGGTCGCGCCAACCGCGCCGAGCTCGCCCAACTGATCGACTCCTCCGGCCGGGTACTCGATCGCACCCCGGGCCTACCAGCACGCCCACTCCTGACCCCAGCAGCAATCGCCGCGACGCGCCGCGGCGCCACCGTCTTGATCGATGCGCGGCTCGCTGGCGACCAGCCGGTTCGGCTACTCGCCGGGCTAGCGCACGCGCAGGACCAAGTGCTCGTGATCGTCGTCGGGCAATCGCTGCAGGAGCGCAACCTTGCCCTGAGCGATCTCGGCGGCGTGCTCCTTGTCGGCGGCCCGATCGCACTCGTGCTCGCCTCTCTCGCGGGCTATCTACTCACGGGTGCGGCGCTGCGCCCCGTGGAGATGATGCGCCGCCAGGCCGCGAACATCTCCGCCACCGATCTCGATCAGCGGCTGCCTCCCGCTGGGGGCAATGACGAACTTGGGCGCCTCAGCCGCACATTGAACGAGATGCTGACCCGCATCCACACGTCGGTCGACCGAGAACGCACACTCGTGTCCGACGCCAGCCACGAGCTGCGCACCCCACTGACCGTGCTTCGCACTGAACTTGAGCTGATCGGCCGCGAACGTCCAACCGGTCCGGCGCTGCAAAGCGCAATCAGCTCTGCGGTCGAGGAGACCGACCGGCTCAGCCGGCTGGCTGATGACCTGCTGCTCCTCGCGCGTGCCGACGACCACCAGCTCACGATCACCCCCAGCCGCCTGGCCGCCACCGAGCTCCTACACCAAGCCGCTGACCGTGCACGCCGCCAGCCAAACGCCGCCCACAAACAGATCACCGTCGACGCATCCACCGGCTCCGAGGTCCTCGCCGATCAAGACCGCGCCAGCCAAGCCATCGACAATCTCCTGACCAACGCGCTGCGCCACGCGAACACCCTCGTCCGCCTCAGCGCACGCCCAAACGGCGCATTCGTCGCACTGCACGTGATCGATGACGGTCCCGGCTTCCCACCCGGGTTCCTACCCCACGCGTGGGAGCGCTTCGCCCGCGCCGACACCGCCCGCACCGAAAACGGCGCGGGCCTGGGACTCGCGATCGTCCGCACCATCGCAGAAGCACACCACGGTCAAGCCCACGCGACGAACCCAAAGCTCGGCGGCGCCGACATCTGGATCACCTTGCCCATCGCACCGCAAGCTGGTCAGCCTAGTCCGGGGCGGCGCTCGGCAGGGTCATCAGTCGAAAGCTCAAGCGTCGGCACCCCGCACTGACAGGAAGCAGGCGGGACCACGATTTCACTGGCCAGCGTCCGGCGGCCCTGCGATCAGATCGCCACGCCAGCGATCGTCCGCCTCCCGACGCGCTTTGATGTCCGGGACGCACTCGATAGCCCGGAGTCCGGCGGTTCTCATATGCGCGGCAAGCAAGGCGCGTGGCGCCACGGTGTCCTCGATCGCGTGTGGACCGATCTCGAGGAACATCAGGCCGTGGCGATGGATGACGGCGTCAACGCTGGCATGACAAAACTCCGCCGCCCAGCCGTCCCAGGGCAGCTCCTTCTCCGACCGAAGCGCCGCGGCGCGTCATAAGGGTGCCGCTGTGCGTGGCTCTTCGCTTGCGAGTTCGAGCTAGCGCGCCGCCAACTCTGCTGCCAAATCCCGGTCGTAGGCGGGCGAAGAGACGACGGAAGCCCGGCGGTTACGGTGCTTTCGCACTCCAACCGCTGTGACGAAACGCTATTTGATGAAGAGAATCTCCGAGTACTTCGGCAGCGGCCACAGGTCGTCCGAGACAACCTTCTCTAGCTTGTCCGCAGTCTCGCGCGTGGCCTCCATCGCGGGGATGACCTCCTCACGCATGTACTTCGCGTGCACGAGCAGGTCATCGTGCGGCTGGTTGTCCTCGAGGTTGGCCGCCTCCAGCCCGCGGATCGCCTCGACGAACCTCGCCACCAGCGCCTCGGTCTCGGAGAGCACGTCGGGCAGCTGCGCGTCCCGCAGCAGCACCAGGTAGCGCGCCGCAGCGGGGAGCAGCATCGTGCGGGCGATAGCCGCCGCCGTCTCAGACTCGATGTTGAGCTTGGTCACGTACTGCTCGAGGAATACCTCATAGCGGGATTCGAGCTCACGCGGGGAGAGCACGCCGTAGTGGTCGAACAGCACCTGGGTCTCGTCGGCGATCAGGTAGGGCAGCGCGTCCGGCGTCCCATGCAGGTTCAGCAGCCCCCGCTGCTCAGCCTCGGCGGTCCACTCATCGGAATAATTGTCGCCGCCGAAAACGATCCGCTTGTTCTCGGCGTAGCTGCGCTGGAGGATCGGTCGGAGCGCGGCTTCGAGCTCCTTCCCGCCCTGGATCGAGTCCTCGAGCTCCTCGGCGAGGTCGTCGATCGCCTGGGCGACGATCGTGTTCAACACCGTGTTGGGGAGTGACAGGGACATGCTCGAGCCCAGCGCCCGGAACTCGAACTTATTCCCGGTGAACGCAAACGGGCTGGTGCGGTTGCGATCGCCACCGTGCAGCGGGAGCCGCGGCAGCACCGGAGTGCCGAGCCCGAGGAACGACTCGGGGGTCGACTCGCCCGCCTCGCCGCGTTCGATCGCCCCGAACACCGTCTCCAGCTGGGCGCCGAGGAAGATCGAGATGATCGCCGGCGGTGCCTCGTTGGCGCCCAGCCGGTGATCCTGGCCCGGAGAGGCGATCGAGGCGCGGAGCAGGCCCTGGTGCTTGTTGACGGCCTGGATCACGGCCGCACAGAAGAACAGAAACTGCAGATTCTCATGCGGGGTTTCTCCGGGCTCGAGCAGATTCTCGCCGCCGTCGGTGCCCATCGACCAGTTGTTGTGCTTGCCCGATCCGTTGACGCCGGCGAACGGCTTCTCGTGAATCAGGCAGACGAGGCCGTAGCGCCGCGCGACGTTCTGCATGATCTGCATCGTCAACTGCTGGTGGTCCGCGCCGACGTTGGAGTTCTCGAACATCGGCGCGAGTTCGTACTGGTTGGGCGCGACCTCGTTGTGCCGCGTCTTCACCGGCACGCCCAGCTTGGCCAGCTCGCGCTCGGTCTCAAGCATGTAGGCAAGGATCCGCTCGGGGATCGACCCGAAGTAGTGGTCGTCGAGCTCCTGCCCCTTGGCCGGCTGAGCCCCGAACAGCGTGCGTCCGGTGGTGATCAGGTCAGGCCGCTCGAAGTAGTACTGCTCGTCGATCAGGAAGTACTCCTGCTCAGGACCGACGGTCGTGAACACCCGCTGCGCTCCTGTGTTGCCGAACAGCTTCAGCGCGCGGATGGCCGACTTTGACAGCGCGTCCATCGAACGCAGCAGCGGGATCTTGTGATCGAGTGCCTCGCCGGTCCATGAAGTGAACGCCGTCGGGATGCAGAGCAGCGCCCCATTGGGGTTCTCGAGGATGAAGGCCGGGCTGGTCGGGTCCCACGCGGTGTAGCCACGGGCCTCGAACGTCGAGCGAATTCCGCCGGTCGGGAAGCTGGAGGCGTCCGGCTCGCCCTGGATCAGTTCCTTACCGGAGAATTCGGCCAGCGCCGTGCCTTCTCCGGTCGGGTTGTAGAAGCTGTCGTGCTTTTCGGCCGTCGAACCGGTCAGCGGCTGGAACCAGTGCGTGTAGTGGGTGGCGCCCTTTTCGAGCGCCCATTCCTTCATCGCCAGCGCGACCGCGTCCGCCAGCGACGTGTCGAGGGCCTCCCCGCGCGCAAGCGTTACCTGCAGGCGACGGAAGACGTCCTTGGGCAGCCGCTGGCGCTGGATTGCCGGACTGAAGACGTTGGACGCGAAGATCTGGTTGTCCGAGACCGTCAGGTCGGGCGCGCCCAGGGCGCTTCCGTTAGGGGCCCACTGGGCCGCGAGGACGTTCTGCTGGCGAATGCGAGGCATGCGTGGTGTCGTTCCTTCCTTCCTTTGTGCGCCGTCGGCGGCATCGACGCGTAAGAGAGCCGGCCCCGGCGTTCCCCGAGGCGTGAGCGCGAAGGGTAGGCCATACCCCTGGACGCGGTCACTATCCCGATGGCCAAACCGAGGCTCGTGCTGTTCGCCGTTCGGCGAAGCGCTCCCGTGAGATACTCAAGGCCGTGCCCTTCGATCCCAAGCTCGGTTTCGACGTGTACCCCCCGGCCCCGAGCCGGTACGAGCAGATCCCTTACCGGCGCTGCGGTCGCAGCGGCCTGAAGCTTCCGGCGATCTCGCTGGGCCTGTGACAGAACTTCGGCGACGACTTCCCGATCGACAACAGCCGGGCGATCCTCCGCCGCGCCTTCGATCTGGGGATCGCCCACTTCGATCTGGCCAACAACTACGGGCCGCCGTACGGGAGCGCCGAGATCAACTTCGGACGGATCTTCGCCGAGGACTTCCGCCCGTACCGGGACGAATTGGTGATCTCCACCAAGGCGGGTTACGACATGTGGGCGGGGCCCTACGGCGACTGGGGGTCGCGCAAGTACCTCCTGGGCAGCCTCGATCAGAGCCTGAAGCGGATGGGCCTTGAGTACGTCGACATCTTCTACTCGCACCGGTTCGATCCCGAGACGCCGCTCGAGGAGACGATGGGCGCTCTGGACACGGCGGTCCGCCAGGGCAAGGCGCGGTACGTCGGGATCTCCTCCTACGGCCCCAGACGGACGGAGGAGGCGATCCAGATCCTGCGGGAGCTCGGCACGCCGCTGCTGATCCATCAGCCGTCGTATTCGCTGCTGAACCGCTGGATCGAGGGCGAGCTACTCGGCGTGCTCGAGCGCGAAGGGGTCGGCGCGATCGTGTTCTCGCCGCTGGCCCAGGGGCTCTTAACCGACAAGTACCTGGACGGGGTCCCGGACGATTCACGCGTGCGTCGCGGCCTGCACTTCTCGCAGGAACTGATTTCGGAGGAGAACCTCGAACGGGTGCGCTCGCTGAACGAGATCGCGCAGCGACGCGGACAGACGCTGGCTCAGCTGGCAGTCGCCTGGGCGTTGCGCGACCCGCGGGTGACCTCGGCGCTGCTGGGGGCCAGCAGCGTCAGGCAGCTCGAGCAAAACGTCGCGGCGCTCGAAACACTGGACTTCGACCCCGACGAACTGGAGGAGATCGACTGCCACGCGGTGGACGGCGGTATCAACCTCTGGGAGACATCCAGCTCGGCGTAGCGCCGCGGGAGCGCTAGTGCACGTCAGTCATCTACGGCGCGTTGACGATCTGTCCGCTGTTGGAGACGTAGGAGTGCTGGGGCTTGCTCAGCACGGTCACGCTGAAGGTGCCGCTCGGTCTGCCGCCGCCGGACAGCACGGCTTTGGCTTTGCCATTCAGCCCCGCCGCCACCGCGTACTCGATCACGTGCCGTCCGGGCTTGATCGCGGTCACGCCCCAGTCGAAGGTGGCGGTGGCACCCGGCCTGAGTCGGCCGAGCGCCCAGGTGTTCGAGTAGGCCGTCACCGCAGCGCCCGGGCCGCCCGAGCGGCAGCTGTACTGACACGGTCCCGGAGGCCGGTCGACGATCCACACCGGACGGGATGGGTTGGCCAGACCGGTCGTCTGGATGTTCTCTGAGAACGCCGCGGTTCCTGTGCCCGAGCCTGGCTGCGCGGGTGCGTTGCAGCTGACGTTGCAGACGGTCACCGCAACGTCGGGGATCGTCTTGTGGCTCGCGTTGCGGATCGCGATCACCAGGTGGGTGTGCTGAGACAGGCGCTGAGTGCTCGGAAAGCGCGCCGTCGTGACCGCGACCTGATATCTACCCGTGGGCTCGTTGACGTCCTGGCGAGCCCCACCACCGCAGCCGCTCACGACCGCAAGCGCCGCAGCGGCGATGGTCCAGCGGCTACTCACTCTCCACCGAGTCACGGCGGGGGCAACATACCACGCGCGCCCTCGCCCGAACGCCGCTTCCCATCGAGCGCCCGCCGCGCCGGCGGACGGTTCCCACTTGGTTTAACCCGCGCCATTGTCGTAGGCTTATCGGCGGTGAGCCGCAGCGACGGCCGCCCCAACCCCAGACGGAGAAGACCACAGTTGATCCGAGGAGCTGCCGACCGAGCGTTCTTGCCGACCAAGAGTGTCTTGGAAGAGGTCGGGAACATGATGATCCTGACCGGAAAGACGATCACGTCCGCGGTGCGTCCCCCGTACCCGTACGGCAGCGAGTTCGTCGGGCAGTTCCTGTTCGCGATGAGGCTGTGCTGGTTCCCGCTGCTGATCTCGACGGTCGCCTTCGGATACGCCGCGCCCGGATTGCAGGCGGCGAACTTCCTGGTGCTGTTCGGAGCGCTCGACCGCCTGGGCGGATTCTTCGTGCTGGCCTCGATCCGGGAGTTCGCGCCGTTCGTCGACGCGATCGTGCTGGCCGGCGTGGCCGGCACCGCGATCACCGCTGACCTCGGCGCGCGCAAGATCCGCGAGGAACTCGACGCGCTGCAGGTGCTCGGCGTCGACCCGATCAAAAATCTGGTCGTGCCGCGGTTCCTGGCCCTGATGCTCGTGACGGGGCTGTTCGACATCTATGCCCTGCTGTTCGGCGTCTTCGGCGGCATCCTGGCCACGCTCGTCAACAACGCACCGCTCGGGCCGTTCTGGGCCACCTTCTTCAACAACGCGTCCACGACCGACCTGTGGGGGTCGGTGGTGAAGACGACGATCTTCGGCGCGATCATCGCGATCGTCTGCTGTTACAAGGGGATGACTGCGTCCGGAGGGGCGGAGGGTGTGGGACGCGCCGTCAATCAAGCCGTGGTGATCGCGTTCCTGGGCGTGTTCGCGTTCAACTACGCCTTCACCCAGACGCTGCTGGCCACCCACCCCGAGATCACCACGATCGCAAAGTGATCGGCTGATGGGCGAAATCTTCGCAACGCCGAAGGGCTGGGTCGAGTCATTCGGCGAGATGATCAAGTTCACTTCGAAGATCGTCGGCGAGGTCTTCCGGCTGCGGGTGTTCAGGTTCTTCGGGGAGACCCTGCGTCAATCAGGGATCCTGATCGTCTCCTCGACGATCGTGATCTGGGGCCTCGTGTTTATCATCGGCCTCGAATGCGGAGTCGAGGGGGCCTACTTCGACCGCGCTAACGGCGTGCCGGCCTACGCCGGCGTGTTCGCGGCGTGGTGCGACCTCCGGGAACTTGTCCCCTACGGCTTCGGTTACATGATGGCCGCCAAGGTCGGGACCGGCATCGTGGCCGAGCTCGGCTCGATGCGGATCTCGGACGAGATCGACGCGCTCGAGGTGATGGGAATCAGCGGGATGACGTTCCTGTGCGCGACGCGCCTGCTCGCCGCGTGGCTCGTGCTCCCGTTCGTCTACATGATTTCGATCGGCGCCGGCTTCTTCGCCAGCTATCTGGTGGTGGTGCAGCAGATCGGAGATGTCACCTCAGGGGGGTTCTTCCTGATCTTCTGGCAATTCCAGAATCCACCCGATCTCTTATTCAGCTTGACCAAGGCGATGTTTATGGCGACGGTGATCGTGCTCGTCGGCTGTTACTACGGCTACAACGCCAGCGGAGGCCCGGTGGGGGTCGGCACCGCCACGGCCAAATCCATGGTCGTCAACATAGTCTCGGTTCATCTCATCGGCATGCTCGGTACGCAGCTCTTCTGGGGCGCCAATCCGAGGGCACCAATCGGAGGCTGAAATGCGGCGGTTCAATTTCGGTGGCAAGAGCAAGGGCGACGGCGAGGAGAACGCCGGGGGGTCCACCCCGGCGGAGGGCGAGGCCCAAGCCCCGGCCTCCGAGCCGGGCACCGCGGCAGAGTCCGCGGCCGGTGGCGAGCCGAAATCGGACTCGTGGCTGCCCGCGGGACGCGAGGACTGGGAGCAACCCGGTGACGAACCGGCTCCGATTGGCGGCGAGCACGGCTCTGCGCGCGACGAGCACGGCGGCGGGGGCGCGTCATCGGGATCCGAGGCCCCGGTAGCCGGAGGCCAGGCCTCGCAGGCGCAGCCCGCCGGCGAAGCGCAGGCGACCGCCGAAACGCAGGCTCGAGGCGCAGCCGGTGGCGAGGGCAGTGATTCCGAGGCCGGGACGGGATCCGGCTCCCAGGGATCCGGTTCGCGCGTGTCAGTGGTCGACGAGCAGCCGCCACGTCCGGCGCCCCCAGACGGGGCGGATGACGAGGAGTATCGCTGGCACACCTACAAGATTTATCCCTCGGGACGCCCCGACGCGGTCGAGTTCATCGACACCTACAAGGCGTTCGGGCGCGCGCGGATCCTCCGCGGGCTGAACATGGGCCTGCCCGAGGGCATGGTGTCGATGGTCTTGGGCCCGTCGGGCACCGGAAAGTCGGTGTGCATCAAGCACATCGTCGGCCTGCTTTACCCCGACCAGGGCGATGTCCTGGTGCACGGCGAGTCGGTGCCGAACATGGCCGACGACGATCTGGTCGAGATGCGCAAGAAGTTCGGGTTGTTGTTCCAGGACGGCGCGCTGTTCGGATCGATGAACCTGTTCGACAACGTCTCGTTTCCGCTGCGCCAGCACACCGAGAAGAGCGAGGACGAGATCGAGGACGTCGTCATGCGCCGGCTGAACGAGGTCGGTCTCGGCAGCGCCCGCGAGAAAATGCCCAACGAGCTGTCCGGAGGGATGCGCAAGCGGGCCGGGTTCGCGCGGGCGCTCGTACTCGAGCCGGATATCGTGATGTTCGACGAGCCCGACTCGGGGCTCGACCCGGTACGCACGGCGCTGCTCGGTGAGCTGATCCTGGAGATTCATCGCGACATGATGGACGAGGCGAAGGAGAAGCAGAAGGCGCATCTCCCCACGTTCGCGGTGGTCACCCACGACATCATGAGCGCGCGGCGCGTGGCCGACTACATCAACGTGCTGTGGAAGGGCCGGATCGTCGAGGCCGGGCCAGCCGAGGACATGCTGAACTCCGACAACCCGTTCATCCGCCAGTTCCTCGCCGGGGAGTCGCAGGGCCCCCTGACGATGGATTAGCGGCCGGCGCGGCCGCGCTCGCTGACCACTGGCGTCTACATCTGCCTGGCCCCGATAGCCTGACCTCCATGATGCAGAGGCTCGAGGGGTTGGTCCGGGTCGCTGCACGCCGTCCCGCGCTGACGGTGGCGATCGTCTTGACCCTGGCTCTGGCCGGGACCCTGCTCTCGCTCGGGCTGAAGCCCTCCGCCGGCAGCGACACGTTCGTCTCGCGGTCGACCTCCAGCTTCCAGGCGACCGATCAGGACCACCGGCAGTTCGGCGGCGATGCGGTCGTGATCCTGATCCGCGAGCCGCTGACCGACCTGGTCCAGACCAAGGATCTGGCCACGGTGACGTTCCTCGAGGCCTGCCTGGCCGGCCAGTACGTCGTCCCGAGCACGCAGCTTCAGTCCTTCCAGCCGGCACCGCCCGGGGCCCATGCTCCTTACGGCGGCTACAACAGCCCGTGCGGAAAACTGATGAAGGCCAAGCCGGTCCAGGTCGTGTACGGGCCGGGCACGTTCCTCAACCGGGCTGTCGCCGCGGTCAACCTCCAGGTGCGGGCACTGCTGAGCGCCGCGCAGCAACAGGTCACCAGCGCGGGCGCGGCCGCCCGGGCAGTGGCCCTCGGTCGCGGCATGACCGCCGCGCAGGCCGCGCAGGCAGCCCGCTCCGCTCAGTCGCTCGCCTCCGCTCAGCAGACGCAGACGCTGGAGCGGCTGTATCTGAACTCGGGCATCAGCGGCACGCCGAAGATCGACGACCCGCAGTTCATTCCCCAGATCGTGTTCGACCAGACCCGCGGGGTCAACCAGCCGAAATCTCGCTTCGCCTACCTGTTCCCCACCGCCAATTCGGCCCTGATCCAGGTGCGCTTGAGGGCTTCGCTGAGCGACGCGCAGCAGGCCCAGGCGATCTCCTGGATTCGCCAGGCCGTGCGCATGCCGATGTTCGCCAGTGCCTACAACGGCAAATACATCGTCAGCGGAGAGCCGGTCGTGGTCAACGACCTCGCGGCGAAGATCAGTGGCTCGATCGCCGGGCTGCTGATCGCCGCTGTGCTGGTGATGGCGGCGACGCTGATGGTCGTGTTCCGTAGTCGTCTGCGGTTGCTTCCGCTGGCCATCGCCCTGGCGGCCGCCGGCGTGACCTTCGGAGCGCTGTCGGTGGTCGGCGGGTCGCTGACCATGGCGTCGATCGCCGTGCTGCCGATCCTGATCGGGCTGGCCGTCGATTACGCGATCCAGTTCCAGTCGCGCGCGCAGGAGGCCCCGCGCGGGGAGGACGGCGAGCCGCTGACCGCGCAGGCCGCGGTGGTACGCGCCGCGCGGGTCGGGGACCCGAACACCGCGGGGGTCGCGCTGGCCACCGCCACCAGACTTCTCGTGCTGGTGCT
>JBPCMW010000029.1:0-10916 GCA_051001875.1 Solirubrobacteraceae bacterium
CCGCGCGCCAGGACGCCCTCTACGCGCAGATCCTGTTCCTGTTCCTCGGCGTGCCCGGGGCGATCCTGGCCGGCCTGGTCACTGCGCTCATCGCCTCCGCCGGCGCTGATCGTCGCCGGCGGGACGCAGCACTGCTGCGCACGCGCGGCGCCTCGACGCGGACGCTCGTGCGGATCGCCATGGCCGAGACACTGTTCGCCGGGATCCTGGGCGTCGTCGTGGATCTGGGAGCGGCACTGCTGATCGGCCAGAGCAGCTTCGGCACGGTGTCGTTCGGCGCGGGCACGGTTTCTGCCGTGCTCTGGTCGCTCGGAGCGGCGCTCGTCGGGCTCGGCATCGCCACAGTGTCGATCGCGCTGCCCGCGCTCCGTGACGCTCGCTCGCTGACTGTCGCCGGACAGCGTCGCCAGGTGGGCCGCACCGCGCGTGGTCCCCTGTGGGCGCGTTACGGACTCGACTTCATCGCCCTGGCGATTGCGGGGTTTGTCTACTGGCAGGCCTCTCAGAATGGATACCAGCTCGTGCTCGCTCCCGAGGGCGTGGCTCAGGTCTCGGTCAACTGGTACGCGCTGCTCGCGCCGGTGCTGGGCTGGATCGGCCTGGGCCTGCTCGCCTATCGGATCGCCGATCTGGTCCTGACCCGCGGTCGCAAGCCGTTGGCCGGAGCGCTTCGCCCGCTCGCGGGCGAGCTCGCTCCGACGGTGTCCGCGACGATGAGCCGCCAGCGCCGGTTGCTCTCCCGTGCCGTGGCCCTGGTGGCCCTCACGGCCGCGTTCGCCGGCTCAACCTCGGTGTTCAACTCCACCTATCAGGCCCAGGCGGAGGTTGATGCCCGGCTCTCCAACGGCGCGGACGTGACCGTCACCGAATCTCCCGGCGTGGTGGTCGGGGCCCAGCAGGGGATCTCCCAGCTGAAGCGGGTCCCCGGGGTCGCCTCCGTGGAGCCGATGCAGCACCGCTTTGCCTACATCGGCGCCGATCTCCAGGATCTGTACGGCGTCCGGCCGAGCACCATCACCAACCAGGGGAAGCTCCAGAACGGCTGGTTCGCCGGCGGCACGGCCGCCGAACTGATGCAGACCCTCGCCCGGCAGCCCGACGCGATCCTGGTCAGCCAGGAAACGGTCCACGATTACCAGCTGCATCCGGGCGACCGGATCAACCTGCGGCTGCAGAACGGCCGGACTAATGCGCTCAAGACCATCCCGTTCCGCTATGAGGGGATAGCCAAGGAGTTCCCGACCGCCCCAAGGGACTCGTTCTTCGTCGCCAACCAGGCCTACGTCGCGTCCCGCACGGGCTCCGATGCCGTCGGGACGTTCCTCGTGCAGACCGACGGGACCAGCCCCGGCGTGGTCTCGAAACGGATCTCGAGCCGCCTGGGCAGCGGCGCGCTGGTCACGGACATCCTCAACCAGCGCCATGTCGTCGGCTCGAACCTGACCGCCGTGGAGCTGTCCGGGCTGACGCGGATCGAGCTCGGCTTCGCGCTGGTGCTCGCCGCCGCCGCGACCGGGCTGGCGCTCGGCCTCGGCTTTCAGGAGCGCCGGCGCACCTTCGCCATCGCCAGCGCGCTGGGGGCGCGTCGCAAGCAGCTCGGCGGCTTCGTCTGGGGTGAGTCGATCTTCGTCACCGGCGGCGGTCTGATCCTGGGCGCGGCGATGGCCGCGCTGCCCTCGACCACGCTCGTCGACGTACTCACCGGAGTGTTCGATCCGCCGCCTGACTTCCTCACGATTCCCTGGCTGTACCTGGCCGGCGTCCTCGTGGCGGTTCTAGCCACGGTGCTGGCGGCCGGCCTGATCACGCTACGCGCGCTTCGCCGGCCGGCGATCGAGGAGCTGCGCGACCTCTAGTCTCACGACGTTAGTCCGGGGGCTGTCACAGCAGCCCCGGCTATCTCGTCAAGCAGGGACAACGAGCGAGAGGAGCCAAAATGAAGATCCTGGTCGCCGGCGCGACGGGCGCCATCGGCAGGCAGCTGGTGCCGAGGCTGGTCGGTGCGGGACACGAGGTGGTGGGGATGACGCGCAGCGAGGCCAAGGTGGCGGCGCTGCATGAGCTCGGAGCCCGGCCGGTGATCGCGGACGCGCTCGATCCCGACCAGGTCGCGGAGGTGGTCGCCCAGGCACAGCCCGAGGTGATAATCCATCAGCTGACCGCCATCGGCGGGCTAGACATGCGCCACTTCGACCGTGATTTCGCGCTCACCAACCGTCTGCGCACCGAGGGGACCGATTATCTGCTGTCGGCTGGCCGTGCGGTGGGAGTCAAACGGTTCATCGCCCAGAGCTACACGAGCTGGCCCTACGCCCGCACCGGCGGACCGCTCAAGAGCGAGGACGATCCGCTGGATCCCTCACCGGCCCGCGAGATGGTGCAGACCCTGGCCGCGATCGAACACCTCGAAGCTGCCGTGACCGGGGCCGACTGGACGGTGGGCATCGTGCTCCGCTACGGGGGCTTCTATGGTCCGGGCACGTCCCTGTCAGAGGGCGGCGAGCAGTTCGAGATGATCCGCACGCGCAAGTTCCCGGTGGTCGGAAGCGGGGCCGGGATCTGGTCGTTCATTCACGTCGCAGACGCGGCGGAGGCGACGGTCATGGCCGTCGAGCGCGGCGAACGCGGGATCTACAACATCGTCGACGATGACCCGGCCCCGGTCGCCGAGTGGCTCCCGGCGATGGCAGAGAGAATCGGCGCGGCGAAACCGTGGCGGGTGCCACGCTTCGTCGGCCGCCTGTTCGCCGGGGAGGGTGGCGCGCTGATGATGACCGAGGTGCGCGGAGCCTCCAATACCAAGGCCAAGCGCGAGCTGGGCTGGCAGCCGCGGCACGCGAGCTGGCGGGACGGGTTCCCATCGTGAGCTCCACCGAGCGGGCGCACCACGGTCCAATTACGGATCTGAATGCTGCGCGCGCGCGCTGAGCCGCTCACGCTGAGGCTCAACCGTGTACTTCGGATCTCGCGCCGATTCCATCCCCGCCGCGAACAGCCCGAATCGCGTGAGCGCTGACCCCGCCAGCAGGGCTGCGCCGCTCAGTGCCGCGCCGACGCGACTACGGCCGGCCACGGTCGCGGCACCAAGCGTGCCGCCTGCCGAGAGCACCTTGGCCGCCGTCATCCGCTTGCCGGCCGTACCGGTGTGCAGCGTCTGCGCCACCATCCCGAGCCGGCGCTCCATTAGTTGCCCGGCGATCATCTCCGCGGTCGCTCCCAGCGCTCCCATCCGTCGCGCCGGGGCGTTCTCGTCCAGGGGCGCGGCGATCAGGCCATAACCGGAGGCGGTGCTGGCCGCCGAGCCCGCGAACAGGAACGGCAGCTCCCGGTGGGCGCCGTGCCAGGTGGGGACCGCCGTGTCGCCGATCAGAGTGGCGGTGTAGGTGGAGACTGCGGCCCCCAGCAGGCCGGCGCCGGCACCGGCCGCTCGCCCGGTGCGCGGAGCGAGCCCGAGGAGGTCGCTTGCGGTGGCTGCCATGTTCAGCGGGGCGTATGCGCTGAGGATCCAGGTGCCGACGCTCATCGGCGAGGTGGGCTTGAACACGCGCAGCATGTTGATGAACCGCGCCGGGCGTCCCAGATCGTGGATCAGCGCCAGCAGCGACACGCCGATGGCGGCGGTGGCGCACTTCTTCGAGCGCGCGGCCAGGCACGGGCGATCGGTGAACTGGGCGCCGGCGGCGAGGATCGACGACGCCCCGGCCAGCCCGCCCGCGAACAGATATCCGGCGATGTCAAGCTCCTCCCACACGGGCGGATTGATCACCGACATGCCGTAGTAGGACGAGCCGGGGTGATCGCGTGGCTGATCCCGGTGCGGCCCTCCCGCGTCGTGTGACCAGGTGCGGGCCTCGCGGCCGGGCCGGACACCGCCCAGGCCGTCGCGGGTGACCTCGGCGCTGCTCATCGTCCGGCCCGCGCGAATGAGGCCACGGCGCCGGCCAGCAGCGCCACGCCGGCGACCGCGGTTCGCTTCCACATTGACGGCAGGTCACGCGTCGTGACGATCGGATCGGGCGGCAGCCCGTACACCTCGGGCTCGTCGAGCAAGAGAAAGAAGGCGCCGTCGCCACCGACTCCGTCGTTCGGGTCGTGGCCGTACAGCCGGGCCTCGGGAACGCCCGCCTCCTGCAACTCCGTCACGCGTCCGGCCGCCCGGGAGCGCAGCTCCTCGAGCTCGCCGAACTGGATCGAGTCGGTGGGGCAGGCCTTGGCGCAGGCCGGCTCCTGGCCCACCCCGAGCCGGTCATAACAGAGCGTGCACTTGAAGATCCGGCCGTCGTCCTCACGCTTGTCGAGCACCCCGTACGGGCACGCGGGGACGCAGTAGCCGCAGCCGTTGCAGATGTCCTCCTGCACGACCACCGTCCCAAACTCGGTCCGGAAGATCGCTCCCGTCGGGCACACGTCGAGGCAGGCGGCGTGGGTGCAGTGCTTGCACACGTCGGAGGCCATCAGCCAGCGGAAGCCCTCGGCCTCGCGCTGGAAGTTCGACTCGTGCGCGCCGACCGGCACGCGCTGCTCGACGAACGCCACATGTCGCCACGTGTCTGCGCTGAGACCCTGTGAGTTGTCGTGCGAGAACCCGGTCCAGTTGAGACCGTCCTCGGGGACCTGATTCCACTCCTTGCAGGCGACCTCACAGGCCTTGCAGCCGATGCAGATCGACGTGTCCGTGAAGAAGCCCATCCGCGGCGGGTGGTCCTCGTAGCCGGCGTTCGTAGCCGGGTCGCCACCCGCCAGCAGCACGTTGAGCAGCCCGTCGCCACTCATGGCGCCATCCCCGTCTGGGCGGTGATCCCGGCCCGCTGGCGGTACTCTTCGACCAGCGCTCCTCGTGCAGCGCCGCGGGGGCGCCGGCCGGGACGGATGTCGGCGGTCAACGCCTTGACCTCCTGAATGTGGGAGCTCGGATCCAGCGACATCGACGACAGCTCGTTGAGCGAGTCGCCGCGCGCGTAGCCGTTGGGCCCCCAGTGGTAGGGGACGCCGATCTGGTGCACGACCTGGCCGTTGAGGTGCAGCGGCGTCATCCGGTCGGTGACCATCACCCGTGCCTCCACCACGCCGCGAGCGCTGACCATCGTCGCCCAGCCCGCATGCTCGAGCTCTCGCTCGGCCGCCAGCTCAGGGGAGACCTCGACGAAGAACTCGGGCTGGAGCTCAGCCAGGTACGGGGTCCATCGGCTCATCCCCCCTGCGGTGAAATGCTCGGTCAGCCGGTAGGTCGTCACCACATAGGGGAACACGTCGGCGCCGGGGCCCTCCGGATCCGGGTGATAGCGGTTGTTCTCGTGCTGGTAGACCTGCCGGGCCGGATTGCGCTGCTGGCGATACATCGGGTTGCGCATCGTCGAGTCCTGGGGCTCGTAATGGGACGGCATCGGGCCGTCGGCCACCCCGGCCGGCGCGTACAGCCAACCCCGCCCGTCGGCCTGCATGATGAACGGGTCATCGCCGGCCAGCGCGTCCGGACCGGTGGCGTCAGCGTCGGGCCGGTAGTCGGGCGGCTTGTCGGCCTGGAAGTCCGGCACGTCGTGACCGGTCCACTTCTTCTCTTCGGCATCCCACCAGACCAGCGCCTTGCGCTCGCTCCACGGCCGGCCCTGCGGATCGGCCGACGCGCGGTTGTAGAGGATCCTCCGGTTGGTGGGCCACGCCCACGCCCACTCGCTGCCGGTCCAGTTCTGCTCCTTGGCGGGCTTGCGGCGCGCGGTCTGATTGACGCCCTCGGCGTAAGCGCCGCTGTAGATCCAGCATCCGCACGACGTCGAGCCATCGTCCTTGAGCTCGGTGTAGGCGGAGAGCAACTCTCCGTCTGAGTTCCACCCGTTTATCTCGGCCAGCACGGCCTCGGCGTTGGGGTCGCCGTGCTCCCCCTCGGTGGGGTAGTCCCAGGTCAGGTCAAGCACGGGCCGGTCAGCCTCGTCCTCGGAGTCCCGTAGACGCTCTCGGATGCGATTTCCAAGGTGGTACATGAACCACAGGTCGCTCCGCTGCTCCTCCTGCGGTTCCTGCGCCTTGTGGTGCCACTGCACCATCCGCTGGGTGTTGGTGAACGTCCCGTCCTTCTCGATGTGGGCGGCGGCCGGGAAGAAGAACACCTCCGTGCCGATGTCCTCGGTGCGCATTTCGCCCGACTCGATCTCCGGGCCGTCCTTCCACCACGTCGCACTTTCGATCAACGAGAAGTCACGCACGACCAGCCACTCGAGCTTCGACATGCCCAATCGCTGCATCCTCGTGTTGGCCGATCCGACGGCCGGGTTCTCGCCAAACAGGAAGTAGCCCTTGACGGTCCCGGCCACCTGCTCCATGACCGTGTCGTAGGTGCTGTGGCTGCCGGTCAACCGTGGCAGGTAGTCGTAGCGGAAGTCGTTGCCCTCGTTTGCGGCCTCGCCCCACCATGCCTTCAGCAGGCTGACCATGTACGAGCGCATGTTGCCCCAGAACCCCTTGTCCGGAGCGTCGGCGGCGATGAACGCATCGAGATCCTCGTGCGCGTGGGCGTGGGGCATCGGGATGTAGCCCGGCAACGTGTCGAACAGGGTGGGGATGTCGCTCGAGCCTTGGATCGAGGCGTGGCCGCGCATCGCCATGACGCCGCCGCCGGGGCGGCCCATGTTCCCGAGCAGGAGCTGCAGGATCGATGCTGCCCGGATGTACTGCGAGCCGATCGTGTGCTGAGTCCAGCCGACGCCGTGGACGAACGCGGTCGTCCGCTCGCGGCCTGAGTTGGCGACGAACAGCTCGCACACCCTGGCGAACAGGTCCTGCGGGATGCCACACACCCGCTCGACCATCTCGGGCGTGTAGCCGGCGTAGTGGCGTTTGAGGATCTGCCAGACGCAGCGCGGATGCTCGAGCGTGGGATCGAGGTTCGGCTTCCCGCGCGGGTCCTCGCGCTGACCGCCTCCCTCGGCGCCCTGGGCCTCCATGTTGCCCTCCTGGTCGCGCTGTCCCGCGGCGGCGGCGACGTAGGCGCCCTCGTACTGCCAGCTGGACGGGTCATAGCCACGTGT
The DNA here is from genome assembly GCA_051001875.1 of Solirubrobacteraceae bacterium. Classification (GTDB taxonomy): domain Bacteria; phylum Actinomycetota; class Thermoleophilia; order Solirubrobacterales; family Solirubrobacteraceae; genus Palsa-465. The sequence continues at coordinate 7,023 of JBPCMW010000029.1, forward strand.
GTCCGGATTCCAGCCCGAGAACAGGCCGTCGGCGCCGGCGTCCTCGAAGTCCTTGTTGATGATCGTCGGCGCGTTCGTGTATGCCAGCACGTATTCGCGGAAATCTGAGTCGGTGCTCAGGACGTGATTGATGATCCCGCCGAGGAACGCTATGTCGCTGCCGGCCCGGATCGGTACGAACACGTCCGCGAGTGCGCTCGTGCGGCTGTAGTGCGGGTCGACGTGAATCACCGTCGCGCCCCGCGCCTTCGCCTCCACCACCCATTGAAACGCGACGGGGTGAGCCTCGGCCATGTTCGAGCCCTCGAGCACGATCAGATCCGAGTTCTGGAGATCGCCGGGGAGCGTGCTCGAGGCGCCCCGGCCAAACGACGTCCCGAGTCCCACCACCGTCGAGCTGTGGCAGACGCGCGCCTGGTTCTCGATCTGGATAACGCCGAGCGCGGTGAGGAACTTCTTGATCAGGTAGTTCTCCTCGTTGTCGAGCGTGGCCCCGCCCAGCGACGCGACGCTCATGCACCGCCGAGTGCGCTTGCCGTCTCGCTCCCACTCCCACCCCTCGCGCCGGGTCTTGACCACCCGGTCGGCGACCATGTCCATCGCCGTCTCCAGGTCCAGGCGCTCCCATTCGGTCCCGTGCGGACGGCGGTAGAGAACGTGACGCTCGCGGGACGGGCCGGTGGTCAGCTGGAGCGTCGCTGAGCCCTTCGGGCAGAGCCGGCCCCGGCTGTGGGGCGCATCGGGATCGCCCTCGATCTGGACGACCTTGTCGTTCTTGACGAACACGTTCTGGGCACAGCCGACCGCACAGTACGGACACACGGACTTGACCACGCGATCGGCATCCGCCGTCCGGGGCGCCAGTGACCTCGAGCGCGCGGATTGAACTGCCGCACCGCGACCCAGCTTGTCGGCGCCCCGCAGCTGGCGCAGCAGCGGCCATTCAGAGAACGCGGCTGTCCAGGGCGTATTCACGTGTCCTGCTTGTGCTCCCGAGCTGCGCGCTCACGCACCCACTCGACCACCTCGGCGCTGCGAGTGGGATTGAACGCCGGCGGATTCACCAGGTGCTGGGAGCTGCCGGGAAGCAGACGTTTGTCGCGGAGCTCCTCGGGAGCGGGGCCATCGCCTCCGTCGGCTGGCAGCCCCGTCGCGATCATGAACACTTGTCCGGCGGGAATTCCCAGTTCTCTAGCCGCGGTCTCATAGGAATGGCCGTGGTCGAGCAGTTCCAGCACCTGGTCGCGATTTGGCACCGCCGCCGATCTACCCGGGGAAGCCGCCCCGCCAAACCGTAGGCTTTACGGGCGCTGCGGCGGTCAGGGGGCGGGGGTGCCCAGCAGCCGCGGGAGCTGGACGCGAGGTGCCGTGGCGGGGAGGCCGCGCCAGGCCGCGGGGGGCGCCGGCCGCCCTGTGCTCGTCGCCCTGGCGGCGCGGGCCGCGCGGACCTTGCGCGTGGCCGACGCGGCGGGGATCAGATGCAGCCGCTGGCGGTTGAAGCCATACGACGCCGAGCACCTGAGCCCCTGGGCGCAGCCGTCGAAGTTCGCCGCCCAGATCATCCACAGATCCTGGCCATTGCGGCTTATCCACTTGACCGGGAACGCTGGGTCATAGCCGTTGGACGGACCGAAGTAGGTGGTGCGCGTGACGAACGAGAACGGTCCCCATGGATGCGGAGCGTCCAGGACCACCAGCTCAGAGCCGTTGCGCCACAGCGCCGGAGGGGCGGATGCGTACGAGTAGGTGAACGACAGCAGGTACCGGTGCAGGCCCTGGTCGTAGGCCATCCGTGGGTACGTGAGATGATTCGGCCAGGTCAGAATCGGCGTGGCCTGGGCGATCGAGCTCGACCAATTCGGGAACGGCGTCGGCACGGCCCTCCAGCCCGCGGCCCACTGCCACTTCGCCGGATCGGTCATGTCCGCAATATCGGGCCGGGTGCGACCCAGGATCAGGGAACTGGCGTTGAACTCCCGTTCGGTGGCGATCGCGTAGACGTAGCCATCCGGCGCAAGCCTCGCCCGCCCCCACTGGACCCAGTTCAGGTTCCCGGTGGCACCCGGGAACGCCTTGCCGGGGAAGCGCCAGGTGGCGCCGTGGTTGGTCGAGTAGGCGATGCCCGCCAGCCCGTGGAACGGACCGTTGGCGCCCCAATGCCAGTCGTGCACCTGGGTGGCGTAGAAGACGTGGTTCACCACGGCGAAGCCGGTCGAGTAATACGGTCCGAGAGGGCCGGTCCACAGGCTCGGGTTCTTGTGGATCTGCGACCAGGTGGCGGGCGGCGGCGAGGCGCCGATTCGTTTGAAGTTGAGCTTCAGCGGGCCTCCGGTGATCTGGGCGAACGAGTTCCGCCACAGCGCTCCGCGGGTGGGCACATTGGTGCCGCCGTCATCCATCAGCGTGTAGAGGTTGTCGTCGTCTCCCCAGGGTGTCGGCAGGATGTCGCCGAATTGGTTGTTCGGCGCGCCGTGGCGAGCGCTCTCCCAATTTGCCCCGGCGATCACCGTGCTGCTGGGGAAAGGAGTGTTGTTGGTGCTGGTCAGCGCCTGCGCGGCAGAGGGGGTCAGCGCGGCAAGCGACGCGACCAAGCCGAGCAGAACCGTGTTCAACGTCCACTTTCTCACGCACCCAATGGTGCCACGTGCTGTGGATCTCCGGGCCGACATAGAGACTTCTAACCCGTCTGACCCCCCGGAGTCGCGGAAACTCACGCTCACGGCTCATCTTCGCCCGCCTGTCCCGGAAGCCCCCGGATGCCCCCGGAAGTTCAGGGTCCCGTCAACCGGCGGGAGCCAGGGGACCGAGCCGCTCGGTCAGCCCGGCCGCCGTGGCCAGCTGGAGCACCGGTTCGCGCAGCGCCTCGTCGGCGGCGGCGCCCACCAACCGTCCGATCTCCTCGTCGGTCAGGTTGAGCCCCCGGACTATCGATCCCAGGCGGGTCATCGCCGACTCGGGCAGGCAGGGCACGAGCGGCAGCACGTGCGGCCAGAGCTGCCGCTCTCGGGCCACCGCCACGATCGTCTCGAGCACGCCGTCGGCCTGGATCGCGTCGAGTTCCGCGAATCGGCACCGGTTCGGCTGGTTCATGCTTCCGACCAGCTCCAGCGCCTCGGGCCAGAGATCCTCTCGGCTGACGACATCGACAATCCCATGCATTCGCTTCGGCGGCAGCAGCTCGACCAGTTCGTCCAGGCCGTCCCGCGGTTCGAGCAGGAAAGCCACTCCGAGCAGCGCCGAGTCGTCCATCACTGCGATGGCAGAGGAGGTCGCCTCAGGGCGCAGATAACCGACGAACCGGGCCATCGTCACGTGCTCGCCCCGAGCGATCAGCTCACGGGTGATGGCGGCGATCTGGGCCGGCGGGATCCCGGCGATCACGTCGCTCGCCCGGCGGGGGTCAAGCTCGACGGCCACATCGGCGAGGAATCCGACCGGGAGCTTGGCGGCCATCTCGATGGCTCGCGGCGGCTCCAGCAGACCCGCCACGCGCGCGGAGAGCACCGGTCCGAAGGCCCGCTCGCCGATCGTCGCCACGACGCCGATCGGCAGCAGCTTGCTGGCGGTGGCGAGCCTCCCCAGCACGTGACCGTGGGCTCCGAACAGAACGTCGGTGACCTGCTCACGCAGCCGCGCTACGTCCTCCGCGGGCACTTCTCGCAGGTAATCCAGCTCGGCCGGATTGCGCCTCAGCAGCCGCGCCAGCTGGAGGACCTCGGCCCGCGATCGCAGCGCCTGGCTCATTTCAACACCCTGCGCACCGGCGCGCGGAGGAGCCTCGGAACGTGGGCGAGAGCTTTCTCGCCGGCCGCCGTCAGCTCAGCCGCCTGCCGGCGGCGGGCATCGCGTATCGCGGCCGCCAGGTCGAGCAATTGGGCCTCGCTGAGCGTCTTG
>JBPCMW010000030.1:0-12458 GCA_051001875.1 Solirubrobacteraceae bacterium
AGGCAATTCAGCGAGCAGCATGGAACAACGCTCGCGGCCACCCCGGCCGCCGCCGCGGAGAGCGCCGATCTGATCGTGACCATGGTGGTCGATGGCCAGCAGGTCGAGGCGGTGCTGCTAGGCGAGAACGGCGTCTTCACCTCCGGCCGTGCCGGAACGCTATGCATCGACTGCTCGACGATCGGCCCGGGGGCGACGCGGTCGATCGCGGAGCGGCTGGCCGAGCGCGGGGTCCGGATGGTGGACGCGCCGGTAACCGGCTCGTCGCCGAAGGCCCTCGATGGGACGCTGACGATCATGGCCGGCGGCGAGCCGCAGGACGTGGAACGGGCGATGCCGCTGCTGCAGGCGATGGGAGCGCTGATCGTCCATGCTGGGCCGCTCGGCCACGGGCAGATGGTGAAGCTGATCAACAACGCGGTGGCCGCGATCAACGCCGCCACAGTCGGGCAGGCCTTGGTGTTCGCCGACCGCGCCGGGGTTGACCTCGATGCGCTGGAGGCGGTGATGCGAGCCGGGTCAGGCGGTTCGGCGATGCTCGAGCTGAAGTTTCGGCCGATGCGGTCGCACGACTACAGCACGCTGTTCAAGCTGGACCACATGCTCAAGGACGTCCGGCTGTGCCTGGAGGAAGGGCAAGCGGCCGGGACGCCGTTCCCGTTCGCCGCGCTGACCCGGGAAATCCTCACCGCCGCGAGCGGGCGCGGCTATGGGGACGCCGACTTTGCGGCGCTGATCGAGGTGCTCGAGGCGGACGCTGATCGCAGGCTGGGGACAGAGCTCCTCCAACGCACCAAAACATGAAGCTATAGCGGCGTAGCCGCGTAACCCCGTAAATTTGCAGGAACATTTGGGGATTTGGAAGTTCTGCCGTAGAATCAGCCCTCCGGTTGTCGCCGTCGCACTGCATGCATCGCACTGCATGCGCGCACCGGGTATCCGTTAAGCCCCAACCTCCCACCTGAAATATGCCGATTGCTTTCAAAGAATGGGCCGTGACCGTGCGAGCCCTCGCCGAAGGCGAGCAGCTCCTGACCCTTCGTAAGGGCGGTATCCGCGAGCCCGACAAGCACTTCAAACTCGAATACGAGCGGTTCTTTCTGTACCCCACGTTCGATCATCAGCGAGCTGACCTGGTTCGCGAATCCCATCGTCCGGAGCTCGCCCGCGCGCTCGAGGAAGGCGTTTGGAGCGACGGTGAGCCGTCGCCGAACGCGCTTCTGCGAGAGGGCGACATCTCACAACCGGACCGGGTGCGGATTCGTGCCTGGGCGGAGGTCGCGGCGCATTTCACGGTCACTGACCGTCGCGCCGTCGATGCCCTCTCGCCGTTCTACGTCTGGACCACGGACTACGCGGAGAAGCGACTGGCGTGGAAACGCCGTCACCCCCTCCATGTGATCCTCCTGCGCACCTACCGGATTCCCCGTCCGGTCACCGTCAAGGTGCGCGACGAGTACGGCGGTTGCCGCTCGTGGCTGGAGCTGACGCGCGACCTCCCGTTCGAGGGGACGCCGGTTCTGTCCGACGAAGAGTTCGAGCGGGCCTCCGAGGAGATCGCCTCGGTCGCCTCGGACCGCCAGCCAGTTCTCGTCTGAGGAACGGGTTCCGCCGGCTCCTCTGGGAGCCGGGGGTCCACCCCCCTCATGGCCTGGGTCGAGTCAGTCTCGCCGTCGTTCCGCGCGCGGCATGACTCTGCGCACGCCGACGACGCGGATCGAGTCCTCGACGCGCTCGAGCGCACGCGTGAGCGTCTTGACAAGCTGTTTCCGCGCACGGTCAGCGACCTGACCGTGGTCCTGCACCGCGACTTTCGCTCGCTGGTGATGGCCAACCCACTGCTTCCGCTCGCGTGGCTGAGGACCGCACCGGCGGCGAGACGCTACGTCACCGGCTGGGCCGGCGGCGAGGAACTCCACGTCCTCACGCCCGCGGCGCTCGATGCGCGCGCCTCCAATGTGCCGGGGTCACGGGAGATGCTCAGGCTGAGCGCATCGGCTGTGTACGCCCGCCGGGTCGTGACGGAGAACAACCATGATCTGCCCCGCGCGTTCACCCCCCGCCGGTTCTCGGCCGAGTTGCGCTGGGCGTGGCTGCTGGACGGGGCCGCTCGCTGGTTCTCCGGACAGATCGAACACGCGCGCCCGGCGATCGCCCGCCGCCTGCGTGAGGGCGGCCCGCCCAGCTTTCCTCCCGGCCCGCGTGACGCCTCGCTGCTCGGGGGCACCGTCATCGACCTCCTGGCCAGGGAGGAGGGCGAACGGGCGACGGCGACGTTCGCCACCCGCTTGCATCCCCAGGGCGCTCGCGCGGCCCTGTCCAAGGCGTTTGGCGGACGGGCCTTCGTGCACACCGAGGGCGCCTGGCGCTCGCACCTGGCTCGTATGGCCGCGGCGAGTTGAACGCCGCCTGCCCGCTCAGGCCACGGCCAGGTAGGACAGGACGTCCTTCGCGTCCCGCTCCAGCGCCGCTGCGTCGTCCGCGGCGAGCTCATCCAGCGGCTCGATCGAAACCTTCCCGCCCCTGAGCCGCCAGGTGGCCGCGGCGCGCCCGCGCACCAGCGCAAACGGCCGGAACAGACCGTTGACCGTGAACACCACCTGATCGGTGCCGACCAGGAATTCCCGAGAGCGCCAGCCGAGGAGGACCGGCTCGTACGCCCCCAGCAGCCTGGGAGGCGGGCAGGGCGCGGGCGGGCCCGTGTCCGTGAGTTCAAGCAGACCATCCTCGCGCTCCACGAGCTCCGCGGCGATCGCCCCGAGGCCGGCTCGAGCGTCGCGAAGGGTAAGGCCCGACCACCGCACCAGGTCACGCTCACCCGCCGGAGCGTGGCCGGCGAGATAGCGGCGCGCGAGCTCGGCCAAGGCGTGGTCGCGGTCGACGGCCGGAGGCTCACCCAGCCAGTCCCGAACCAGCACGTACGCGTGCTCCCCGCCGGACATCGGCCCGCGGACCGCGAGGCCCCGGAGGCTGGCGAGCATCAGCACGTGCACCAGGGCTTGCCCCGCGGTCGGAACACCCGCAGCCTGGAGGCGCTCCCGCAGCTGCGCGCGGGACAGAGGTCCGTCGTGGCCAAGTGCCCGTTCGATCACCGTCACACCGCGCTCGGCCGCCGCAGGACTGACGCCCTCCTCGGTGAGCCGCCGGGCATTTGCGGTGAACAGAGGCGGTGCGCTCAGCGCGTGCAACCAGAAATAATCCTCGGCGGCGACCAGGTGCAGCGTCCCGCGATTGAGCCAGGTGACGACCAGCGAGCGAGCGTCCGTCAGCTCACGTTCGAAGGCGGTCACCGACCCGGGCGGCGTGCGGGCCCGGATCGCCAATCGGACACCCCGCGGATCCTGCGCCTGGACCGCGAGGAGGCGGCGGGTGGCCTCCACCGGTCCGGCTGCCGCCGGCCCCGCCAGCAGTTGAGCGCTCAGACGAGCCGGGAGCACTGGCGTGCCGGACGGGTGGACCACTAACGGGTTAGAACGTCGACGAGCCACACGAGCAGCAGACCCAGTGCGAGCGCCGCGATCAGCCCCCCCAACAGCCGCCCCGGGGCGACTGGCTGACGCAGTGGCGCATCGGAGATCAGCTCCGCTTCCAGCAGGACCTCGCGGGCGGCGCCGACGCCGGCCTCGGGCACCAGCACATCCCGGGGACCCGCCGCCAGGAAATCAGGGACGTCGAAACCGGCACTGCGACGGAGCAGGCTGGGCACGCCCTCCTCCAAGAGCAGCCCCTGGATGAACTCGGCCTCGGCCTGATTGCTGGCACTGGCCACACGTATCAGCGCGCCCTCCGTCAGCTGGGGCTTCACCTTCCGTGCGCGCTCGTGGCGCTCGCTGAGCGCCGAGCCGTCCGGCACGCCACCGGGATGCACGAGCGGGATCCCGCACGAGGCGCAGAAGCGCTCGGTGGACGGGTACGTGCGTCCGCAGCCCGGACACAGCACTTCAGCGTCCGCGCCGCGCCCGAGCATCACTCCACGACCAGCTCGGCCTCGCTGACCTTGCCGTCGTCGATCCGCCAGGTCCTCACCTGCACCTCGTCGCCGGAGAGACCAACGATGATCCACAGCACTCCCGGCCACGCCTTACCGAAATTGATGTCGGTCTGTGACGGCTTCGGCTCGGTCCGGGTGTGGGAGTGGTAGATGGCCCCCAGTTCCAGCTCGGCCGATTCGATCTCGTTGTAGATCTTCAGCTGCTCTCGGCCGTCGATCACGAAGCGGAACGGGCTGGCCTCTACGTTCGTCGCGCGGTACACCTTGACGATCTCCCGGTCGCGCGCGGCGACCATGCCGCAACACTCGTTTGGGGCCTCCTCACGCGCGTGGGAGACCATCTCCTCATAGAGCCCGCGCGCAATTCGCATCTGATCCGAGGCTACCAGCAGGCGGCCGCGCAATCCCGGGTCTCTCCTGAACCGGTGAGGTCAGTAACGGCCCTCGACGAAGGCGTAGGGAACCGCTCGGCTGAAGTCCTTGTGCCGTCGCAGTTCGCCGAGCACCGCGTAGTGCTGAGCCTCGCTGGCCAGAATCTGCGCGCCGAGTTGCAGCAGTCGCGGATGACTCAGCTTGGACATCGCCGCGTAGTAGGCCCCCTCCATCAGGTTCTCGAGGTCGAGCAGCAGATCCAGGCAGTCGCGCTCGTGCTGCAGACCGGAGACCGAACGCGACACGTGGTGCTCGGATAGGGCGTTATCGATCGCCTGGCTGTCGGCCGGAGCTGGCGGAGCAGGCGCGCCCAGGCTCCTGAGCTCTGGCTGGAGAGCCGCGGCGTGAGCGTGCTCGTGGGACAGCAGTTGGTGAGCCGCGGACGCTGAGCGAGCCGACAGCAGCCCGGTGGCCAGGACCCGCTCATAGACAGCAGTCGCCAGCAACTCGGCGGCGAGGAGGCCTTGAACCAGCTTGGCGTCGGACACCGGCGCCGCCGCCAGCGCGTCGATCGGCTCGGTCAGCGGGACAAGCGCCACTCCCGCACAGGCGCTCGCGCCACCGGCAAGAGCCCGCGCGAGCAACTGCCGGCGCGTCGAGGAAGCGTCACTCACCTCGAACGGGCTTACTCGACACCCGTCACGAACGGGCTTGGGAGCGGCGCCATTCCCAGCGTGGAGCGCAGAACGGCGACGTGCTGGGCGTCGTTGGCCAGCACCGCGGCCACCGCGGCCTGGACGGTGCCGGGAGAAAGCTTCGTGATCGCGCTCAGATACAGGCGGAGCTCGCGATGCTCGAGGTCGTGCAGGAGCCGGAGCACCTCCAGCGACGTGTTCGGGTGGCCCAGTTCGTAGCTCGCCTTCGGCTTGTGCGGGCGGCCGCCGGCCTGCTTGACCAGGCCGGACATCTCTCCGGCATGCGAGAGTTCCTGCTCCAGGAACAACTGGGCCGCCTTCTTCGGTCGACCGTCGAGCAGCGGGATCCCGGCCGTGTACGCGGCGATGGCCTCGTGCTCGAGGTCGAGTGCTTGGTTGAGCAGGACCACGTCCGCGGACTTGGCCGCCCGGGGAAGCTCGCGGAGGTTCGGCTTCGTCGATCCGCTGCCGCAGCCGACCAGTCCGATCATCGCGCCCGCGCCGATTCCCACCTGCCACTGCCCCAGGAGCGTGCGTCGCGTTGACTGCGCGACGCCGGCCGCGCTCACCACCATACGGTGGCGTCCAGGTTCTCGATCTCTTCGACCGGCCGGGTGTAGATCCCGGAGGACAGATACTTCCAGCCGTCGTCTGCGACCACGAAGACGACGTTGCCCTCCTCCAGCTCGCCCGCGATCCGCACCGCCACGCGGGCGATCGCGCCGGAGGACACGCCCGCGAACAGACGCTCTTCGTCGAGCAGCTTGCGCGTGAACACGATCGCGTCGGTGTTGGTGACGAAGATCTTTCGATCGAGCAGCGAGAGGTCGATGATCGGGGGGATGAACCCATCCTCGAGGGAGCGCAGACCCTGCACCGGCTCACCTTGCATCGGCTTAGCGGCGACGATCTTGACGCTGTCGCCGAGCTCTTCCTTCAGACGGCGGGCGTTGCCCATCAGCGTCCCCCCCGTTCCCAGTCCGGCGACGAACGCCGCTACCTCGTCAAGCTCCTCGAGAATCTCCAGCGCCGTTCCGTTGTAGTGAGCCAGTGGGTTGGCCTGGTTGCCGTACTGGTAGGGCATGTAGTACGAGGCGTCGCGCTCGGCCATATCGAGTGCCATCTCGACCGCGCCATTTGACCCTTTCGAGCCCTCCGAATAGACGATCTCGGCCCCGTACATGCGCAGCAGCGCGGTCCGCTCCGGGGTCACGTTCTCAGGCATCACGACCTTGACCGGGTATCCCTTGTAGCCACAGATCATGGCCAGGGAGATGCCGGTGTTGCCGGAGGTCGGCTCGAGGATCGTCTGGCCGGGGCGGATCAGCCCCTTCTCCTCGGCGTCCTCGATCAGCGAACGGGCCACGCGATCCTTGACCGAGCCGGTGGGATTGTGCGACTCGAGCTTCGCCCAGATCCTGACCCCGGGCTTGGGACTTAGCCGCTTGAGCTCGATCAGCGGCGTATGCCCAATCGCTTGGACGATGTCGCCGTACCGGCCCCCGCAGGGCTTGTTCTGAAGCCGCTCCGCCGCCATTGCTTTACGAAGTGTAGCGACGTGCGGAGGCCCGTTCGGTGGGGCCCGCTAGCGCTCCGGAACGGAATAGGTGCTGGTGTGTCAGCCTCCGACGAGGCGTGGCGCGGCTAGCGCGCTCCGCCGGCCATCGCCGGCAGGATCACCAGGGTGTCGCTGCTGCCCACCGTCGTATCGAGTCCGTCCAGGACGCGAACGTCCTCGTCGTTCAGATACACGTTCACGTACCGGTTCAAAGCACCGTCGGCAGCGAACAGCTGGGACTGGGTCTCAGGATGCTGTTCGGCCACGGAGCGGAGGATCTGGCCGACCGACGATCCGTCAGCGCTCAGCTCCTTCTCCCCGCCGACCGCCGCGCGGAGAACGGGTGGGATGCGAACCGTGGCCATCGCCTAACCCTAGTGCGCGCCGGCGCAGAACGCTTCGTAGTCCGGGAACACGCCCAGCTCATCGTCGCCGATTGCCTCGGGATGGCGCGAGCAGATCGGGCAATGGGGGTCGCGGCGAACCCTGACCTCGGTCATCCTCGCGGCCAGCGCGTCATACATCAGCAGGCGGCCGATCAGCGGCTCGCCCTCGCCGAGAATCAGCTTGATCACTTCGGTTGCCTGGAGGAGTCCCATGGTGCCGGGCAACACGCCGAGCACGCCGTTGGCGCCACAGGAGGGTGCCAGCTCCGCCGGGGGTGGAACCGGGAACAGGCAGCGGTAGCAGGGACCGTCGTAGGGCTTGAACACGGACAGCTGGCCCTCGAAGCCGAGGATCGCAGCCGAGACCACAGGGATCTGCAGTCGCACCGAGGCGTCGTTGAGCAGATACCTGGTCGGAAAATTGTCCAGGCCGTCGACGACGATGTCGTAACCGGGCAGGATCTCCATGATGTTCTCAGGTCCGAGGCGGAGGTTGTGCTTCTCGACCTTGACGTCCGGGTTGAGCGCCGCGATCGTCTGCTCCGCGGAGTCCACCTTGGACACACCGATCCGGTCGGTCGAGTGGATCACCTGTCGCTGAAGGTTCGAGAGATCGACCTCGTCGTTGTCGACGATCCCGAGGGTGCCGATTCCAGCGGCGGCCAGGTACAGGGCCGACGGCGATCCGAGGCCCCCGGCCCCGAGCAGCAGCACCTTGGCGTCGAGCAGCTTCTGCTGGCCCTCGATCCCGACCTCCGGGAGCAACAGGTGGCGCGAGTAGCGCTCGCGCTGCTCGGCGCTCAGCGTCCGTGGGACCTCGACGTCGTATCCGCGGTCCTTCCACAGCGTGATGCCACCGGTCATCGACTCGACGTTCTCGTAGCCGAGATCCTCGAGCAGCGTTCGAGCTGCCCAGGCCGAGCGGTTGCCCGACTGGCAGTACAGGATCACGTGCTGGGAGCGATCCTGTGCGGCGCCCTCGATCCTGGACTCGAGATAGCTCTTGGGAACGTGCTTCGCCCCTGGGATGTGTCCCGTCGACCACTCCTCCGCCTCGCGCACGTCGACCAGTACGGCGCCGTTGCGGATCTGCTCGCGAACGTCAGCCGGATCGACTTCCTCGATCCTGCTCTTGATCTAGCGGAGAACTTCGGCTCCGGACGGGCTCATGACTGAAAACTCCTCAAAGGCAGTCTGGATTCCAATACTTCACAGAGTATAGCGGCGTATGCCTCGCACCGGAAGCCTATCCTCGGCCGGCGTTGGGGATGATTAAACGCACCGGGGCGCTCCATCTGGAGCGCCCCGGGAGAGAGACCCAATCTGCTTCTGACAAGCCGCCTGCCCGTGCTGTCGTTTCGAGAAGTTCTCTGGCTTGCACGAGGATTATCGGTCCGGTGGCTTTTGGCCGATATCGGGTGAAGACCCCATCTTTACCGCGGGCGGCCCAACGTGCCCTCGTGGATGGTCACCATGAAGTCACGTTCGCTGCTTGCCCAAGTCCTCGCCGTCAACCTGCTCCTCGTCGCGGGCACGGTGCTGGTGGTGACGATCGCCCTCGACGCACAGGCCAGCAGCGTGATCCGGGGTCGCGAGATACTGGTGCTGGGCCTGGCCATCGTGGCCACGCTGCTGGGCAACTGGCTGCTGCTGAGGCGCCGCTTCGAGCCCCTGGACCAGCTGATCTCCGCGATGGAGACGACCGATCTGGCGGGGCCGCATACCCCGGCCCTGCCGGACCACCGAAGCGACAGCGCCGAGGTGCAGCGGCTCGAGGTGGCGTTCGGCCGGATGGTGTCCCGTCTGGAGGCGGAGCGAAGGCAGGCCGGCAAGGCGACGATTCAGGCTCAGGAGCGGGAGCGGCGGCGGATCGCCCAGGACCTTCACGACGAGGTCAATCAGGCGCTGACCGCGGTGATTCTGCGGCTCCAGGCCTCGATCGAGCGAGCGCCTCACGAGCTGCGCAAGGAGCTGCTCGAGACGAAACGACTGTCCGGACAGGCGATGGAGGAGCTGCTCGCGCTGGCCCGGCAGCTCCGTCCCCCGGTGCTGGACGACCACGGCCTGATCCCGGCGCTCCACAGCCAGATCCGGGACTTCGCCGAGCAGACTGGCGTGCGCGCCAAGTTCAATGCCCGGGGTTCGCTGGCGCGGCTCACGCCCGAGCAGCAGCTCGTGATCTATCGCGTCACCCAGGAGAGCCTGTCCAACGTCGTCCAACACGCGAGCGCCAAAGCCGTCGACGTGGAGCTGTCGTTCATCGGCCGCACAGTCCTGCGGGTCAGCGACGACGGGTGTGGGTTCACGGGGCCGCGCAATGGCGGCCTGGGTCTGTCCGGGATGCGTGAGCGGGCGTTGCTGGCCGGCGGCCAGCTGTCGATCTGGTCCGATCCCGGGCACGGCACGCGGGTCGAGCTGACGATCGCGTGAGTCCGGCGATGCGAATCCTCGTGGCCGATGACCACGGCATCGTGCGGGCCGGCATCAAGCTCCTGCTCGAACGTCAGCCCGATCTCCAGGTGGTGGCGGAAGCCGCGGACGGCGTCGAGGCGGTCGAGCAGGCGCTCCGCGCGTCGCCCGGATTGTGCATCCTCGACGTGAGCATGCCCCTCATGACCGGTCTGGAGGCCGCCCGCGCGATCCGCTCGCAACGTCCCGATACGCGTGTGCTGATGCTCTCGATGCACGACGACGAGCACTACCTGTTCGAGGCGCTCAAGGCCGGCGCCTCTGGTTACGTGCTCAAGCGAGAAGCCGATCAGGACCTGGTGGGAGCGGTGCGCGCGGTCGGCCGCGGTGAGGCGTTTCTGACCAACGCCGCGGAACGCTCGATCATCCGCGAATGGATGTCTGACGCCACGGCCGGCCCGGCGATCCCGCTCACCCCCCGGGAGGAGCAGGTCGTGAAGCTGATCGCCGAGGCGCACACCAACGTGCAGATCGCCGGGATCCTTCATCTCGCCGAGAAGACGGTTGAGTCGCACCGCGCGAATGTGCTGCGCAAGCTCGGGATGCGTGACCGTGTCGAGCTCGTCCGTTACGCGATCAGGCGCGGGCTGATCGAGCCGTAGACGGCCCGCGGGCGGCGTCGCTCTACCATCGCCCGCCGTGCGTTCACCTGTCGACCACATCGCCGCACCGCCGTTTCCGCCGAAGCTGCCCTGGATCAACGTCGCGATGCTGCGGATGGACCAGCAGCTCGGCCGTCCTGTGCTGATCGAGTTCTGGGATTTCTGCCGCGCGAATTCGGTCCGGACGCTGCCCTACATGACGGCCTGGCACGAGCGCTACGAGGGCTCGGGGCTCCGTGTCATCGGCGTCCACGCCTCCGGCTTTGAGCCCTCCCAGGATCCCGAGGCGGTCCGGGCGGCAGTCCGGCGACTCGAGGTGCCATATCCGGTGGTGGTCGACATCGAATACGAGATCTGGGGTCTGTACGGGAACTTGGGTTGGCCGGCCCGCTACCTGTTCAATCAGCAGGGCCTGCTGTTCGACTACCACTACGGCGAGGGCGGCTACGCCGAGACCGAGCGAGCGATCCAGGAGCTGCTGGGTGACGAGCGCCCGACGCTCCCGCCGCTGCGCCCAGAGGACGTCGAGGACGCTCAGCTCGTTCCGCAGAGCGACGACGTCGAGGGTCTCTACAGCGGACCCTACGTGGCGGGCCAGGTCTGGGCGGTGCTCGACGGCTCCGGCTCGGCGACCGCCAATGGTGTCGAGGTCACCGTCGATGGGCCCGGCTGCTACCGGTTGATCTCGCATCCCCGCAGTACCGAGGACCGGCTGGATCTGTCGGTCAGCGAGGGTGTCCACTGCTACGCCGTGTGCTTCACCCCGGGTCTGGCCCCGGCCGATCAAGCAGGTTCCTGAGCTCCGGGGGGCCGGACTCGTTCACCACTACGCAGAAGCCGGCCCGGTACGGACTCGACTCCGGGCGCGACCCGAGGAACGCGGGTTCGAGGATCCAACTGCCGGTGTTGATCGCCTCTGCGCCCTGCGGTCCCCGCCAGCTCGCGGCCCGCGCGTCGGACAGCGGCCCGGCGCGGTGCGTGTGCCCGAAGATCACGTAGTCGGCGTCGACTCCGAGCCGGGCCATCACCTCCCACAGGGCTCGCAGCGAAGCCCTTCCGAGCTCTCCGCCGGACAGCTGAGACCGAAGCGGGCCCAGCCCGGCGCGGTTCAGAGCGGCGATCAGCAGCGGGAATCCGGCGGCCAGCACGCGGCGGCGCCACCGGCGAACCCCGCGGGGCTCGCCCGCACCGGCCAGCGCCTGCCAGGCGCTGGTCGACGCGCTGGCGGGAACGCGGCCGCGCTCGGTGTCCCCGGCCTGCGCAACCGCGTGGATCCAGGCGTAGATCGGCGCCAAGGTGGCCTCGTAGTCCTCGACCCGGTGGGGCCCGCCGGGCGGCTCGCCCACGATTCGCGCCATCGCGCCCGCAGCTACGCGCTCGAGCATCGGCAGCGTGGTGTGGCGATCGGCGAGGTGGCCGTGGGTCGCGTAGACGTCGTCCCGCAGCCAGACGCCCGGGTAGTAGGCGGCCACCTCGGCTGGGCCCAGCGCAGCGGCCACCTCGGCCAGCGGTTCCTCCGGTCGCCAGTCGACCTCGGTCTGCAGCGTCATCGGTTCCGGCGCCCCGGCGCGGGTCCGCCGCACCCTCCAGCCCGAGAGCAGGTGGTGGTCGTGGTTACCCGGGACGATCACCACCTGTTTGCCCGCCCCCAGCGCCTGCCCGATCTCCCTCAGCACCGGCAGCGCGGCGTCCATTGCCACTCGCCAGGGGATCTGGCGCAGCTCGAGGACATCCCCGAGGAGCACGAGCCGATCGATCTGGCCGAGCTCGTCCAGCAACCGCGAACGAGGGTCCGGTTGGCGCAGTACATCACGGCCAGATGGCGCGCCGAGATGCAGGTCAGAGACGACCAGCGTACGCAGCGCGCCGCGTCCCGTCAGGCGGAGGCCGCCGCCATCGCCTGGCGGATCTGCTTGGGAAGCATGAAGCGGACATCCTCCTGCACGACCTCAAGCTCACGGACGTCGCTCGTGCCACGCTCGGTAAAGAATTTCACCAGGCGCTGGACCAGCTCCTCAGGGGCACTCGCGCCCGAGGTGATGCCGACGACTCTCTTGCCGACGAGCCACTCCTCCCGCACCTGCGCCTCGTTGTCGATCAGGTGCGAGTCGGCGCCGTGCTCCCGCGCCACCTCGACCAGGCGATTCGAATTGGAGGAGTTGCGGGAGCCGATCACGAGCACCAGATCACACTGGCGTGCGAGCTGCTTGACGGCGGCCTGGCGGTTGGTCGTGGCGTAACAGATGTCATCTGTGCGAGGCCCGGTGATCTTCGGAAACCGCAGCCGCAGGCGGTTGATGATTGCCTGGGTCTCGTCGACCGACAGGGTCGTCTGCGAGATGAAGGCGACCTTGTCGGGATCGGCGACCTCCAGCGTCTCCACGT
>JBPCMW010000031.1:0-63790 GCA_051001875.1 Solirubrobacteraceae bacterium
CCGACACCGTGATCTGCTTGATGACACCCATCGCCAGCTCCAGTCTCGCCGAACAAGTCGACAAGAAGTTCTGGGTGACAGGCAGGACACCTACACGACTCAACGAACTTGAAGGATGAACCACTAGTTCGTGCAACCGCGGTGGGACCGCATCGGCGGTGGCCGCTGATCGCGCACATCCCAACGGAGACCGACTATGTTCACCGGAATGCTTCCAGCCCGCGGATCGTCGAAGCGAAAGCGGCATGCGCTGGACCTGTTCGCAGGACTGCCCCGCCACTACGACCTGATCGCGGCGCTGTTCAGCTTTGGACAGGATCCCCGCTGGCGACGGACGATGGTCGCAGCGCTGCGCCCCTCCTCCGAGGACCGGGTGCTGGATGTGGCGACGGGCACCGGGATGGTCGCGGCGGCACTTGTCCGCAGCAGCGGATGCTCCGTCGTGGCGCTGGATCAAAGCGCCCCCATGCTGGAGGGCGCGCGACGCCGGATCGAGGACGACACGATGCTCCGAGACCGCGTCTCGCTGGTACGGGGCGAGGCCGAAGCCCTCCCGTTCGCGGACAACGAGTTCGATGCGCTCACCTTCACCTACCTACTCCGTTACGTCGATGATCCGGCAGCGACGCTGCGCGAGCTCAGCCGCGTCCTCAAGCCCGGCGGCCGGATTGCCTCGCTCGAGTTCGCAGTTCCCCCGCGACGCCTGACGCGTCTAGCCTGGCGCCTCTACACCTGGGTCGGCCTACCGGTCCTCGGCCGCCTGGTCTCGCGTGACTGGTATCAAGTCGGTCGGTTCCTCGGCCCGAGCATCGCCGGCTTCTACGAGCGTTATCCGCTCGAGCGCGTGGTGGAACTCTGGCGTGATGCTGGCATCGACCCCGTCACGGTGCGACAGATGAGCCTCGGCGGTGGGGTGGTCATGTGGGGGGTGAAGCGGGATCTCGGCGCCGCCGCTTGAGCGCCCGGCGTTCTACGCTCGCAGCGGAGGCATCGCGAGCGATCTCATCACGCTGCTACACCCGCCGTACACCGCCTGGCATCTGAGCTACGTCGTGCTCGGCGCGGTGGCGGCCCCGAGAGTTCACGGCGACCGCGTGGTGGCGGCGCTGATCGCCTTCTTCCTCGCCGTGGGAGTCGGGGCGCACGCGTTCGACGAACTCCACGACCGGCCGCTGCGTACCCGCCTCTCGGACCGTACGCTCGCGGTCATCGGCGTTGCCGGGCTCCTTGGCGCGGTCGGCATCGGTGTCGCAGGGATCGTGACGGTGTCGATCACGCTCGCGCCTCTCGTGTTGTTCGGCGCGGCGGTCTGCCTGGCCTACAACCTCGAGCTGCTCGGCGGGCGATTCCACAACGATGCGTGGTTCGCGCTCGCCTGGGGGGCGTTCCCGGCCGTGACCGGCTACTGGGTCAATGCCCTGCGCATCTCGGTCGCCGGCGTGCTCGTCGCCGCGGCGTGCGTCGGCTTCAGCGTCTTGCAACGACGCCTGAGCACGGCCGCGCGACTGCTGCGCCGCAGGACGGAGTCTGTGACCGGCGAGCAGCGGCTCACGGATGGCACGTCGATCGAGTTGTCGCGGTCGGTGCTGCTGGCCCCACTCGACGGTGCACTGCGGTCGATGTCCGTCGCGATCACGCTGCTGGCCGCCGGCCTGCTCGCCGCGCGGCTGGCATGAGCGACCCGCCCGACAGCGTCGACCTGGATCTCTGGCTGCCCGACCCCACGGTCCGGACCTACCACCGGCGAGAGGCCGCCACTGACCCGGCGGTGCTGTGGGCCGCGGCCGGGAGCGTGCAGATCGGAGAGTCGGGGCTGCTCGGTCGACTCATACGCTGGCGCATCCCCGGGGCCACGCGCGACCAGACGTACCGCGATATGTTCGCAGCCGATCCCTTCGTGGTGCTAGACCAGGGCGAGCGTCATCTGCTCGCCGGCCTCTGCGGCACGATCTGGACGGCGCGGCCGGCGCTTGCCACTCTGACGGCCCCATCGGACTTCCGCGAGTGGCGCGCACCGGGGACCGTGAAGGTCCTGTTCGCCCAATGGGCGGCGCCCACGCGTGAGGGCGCAGTCTTGGTAAGTGAGGTTCGCATCGCTCCGATCGACCGGAGCGCACGGCTGCGACTGCGGGGTCTGTGGCCGCTGATCGGCCGCTTCGAGGGCCTGATCGGGAGCGAGCCTCTGCGGCTGGCGGCTCGCCGTGCGGTGGAGAGGGCGGCACGGCCGAAGACCTAGCCCGAACTGGACCAGGCTTCAGCCGGCAGCACCGTCAGTAAAGACTCGTGATCTGCCTGATCTCGTCCGGGGAGTAGCCGGCGCGCAGATACGTGTCGTGAAGTCGCACGGAGGTCAGCGCCCCCTGGACCCGGCGGATGTCATCGGGCGACCAGCCGACGGCGATCATCTTCGCCCGGAGGCGGACCCGCGCAGGTTCAGGTGAAACGGTGGCCGTCGATGACGGCACCGGCATATTGGTCAAGGTTGCGGACATGGGCTGAATCCCTTCGATGGGTGACGCTGCTCAGGTTGTCGGCCGGTTCGCGCGCCGACTGAAGCGCGTCCCGAGAATTCTGCACGCGCTCGGTGGCTGAGAGCCGGCGCGGGACCGACGTGGGTCCTGGTTAGCTGACCCGTTTCACGGTGCTCGCAGCATGTCGATCACGAGCTCCAGGTGGCGTCGCCAGTCAAAGGCTGCCCCTTGATGAGCCGTGGTGGCCGACACCCCGCACATCAACATC
The DNA here is from genome assembly GCA_051001875.1 of Solirubrobacteraceae bacterium. Lineage (GTDB taxonomy): Bacteria > Actinomycetota > Thermoleophilia > Solirubrobacterales > Solirubrobacteraceae > Palsa-465. Next base: position 2,740 of record JBPCMW010000031.1, read on the forward strand.
GCGATGTCGCTCGCGACGATGTCCGGGCGCATGGAACCGGCTCGTTGCACGCGCGCGATCAGCTCGCCGGTGCACTCGTAAAGTTCCTCCTGCACGGTCAGGGCCTCGTCCCAGATGTGCTGGCCAACACCGGTGAGCGCGTGCTGCATGGCGGCGTCCCGCGCGCACTCTCCCGCGTTGCGGCGCAGCATGTCCGCGAACACCTCGAACGGCTCGCCGTCACGTTGCAGCGCCTCGCGCACGCCGTCGAGAAGAAACTGGAACTTCTGCCGCACGAGCTCCGCCAGCAGGGCGTCTTTGGTCGGGAAATGGCGGTAAACGGTGCCGACTCCGACCTGCGCCCGTTCGGCGACGTCATCCATCTGTGCTTCGGCGCCGTGCTGTGCGAATACTTCCTTGGCGCTTTGCAGGATGCGCTCGCGATTGCGGCGTGCATCTGCCCGGAGCGGGCGCTCGGCCTGGGTCGTGGTCATCACAGTCTCTTCACGCGGATGGGCTTGACAAACGGAACCGTAGTTCACTATCGTCGAGAACGCAAGCGGAACCGGAGGTCAGCTTCCATGTCATCGATACCCCACACTACAGCGCCGGACTACACCCCCCGCGCGAAGAACCTCGCCTTGATCCTTTTGGCGATGACGCAGTTCGTGATTGTGATCGATGCGTCGATCGTCAATGTCGCGCTTCCGTCGATCGGCACTGCCCTCCATTTCGCCCGAGCAGATCTCTCCTGGGTGGTGAACGCGTACACGCTCACGTTCGGAGGATTCCTCCTGCTGGGAGGCCGGCTGGCCGACCTGCTCGGCCGCCGCCGCATGTTCATGCTCGGTCTGGTGGTTTTCTCTGTCGCCTCGTTCGCCGGTGGGGTCGCGCAATCCGAAGGGTGGCTGATCGCAGCCCGCGCGATTCAGGGCTTGGGTGCGGCGATCGTCTCCCCGGCCGCACTCTCGATCATCACCACGACCTTTGCCGAGGGCGCTGAGCGTAATCGCGCGCTCGGCATCTGGGGCGCCGTCGCCGGTGCCGGGGGTGCGGCAGGCGTGCTCCTGGGGGGCATCCTGACCAGCGGTCTGAGTTGGCGCTGGGTTCTGTTCGTCAACGTCCCGATCGGACTGCTTGCCGCGGCACTCGCCCCGCGGACACTGCTCGAGAGCAGATCAGAGGACGAGCGCAGGAGCTTCGATCTGCCCGGCGCCATCACCGTTACCGCCGGCCTCGCGCTGCTCGTCTACGCCGTGGTGGACGCCGTCAACTCCGGTTGGGGCTCGACCACCACGCTGGTGCGGCTCGGCATCGCCGCGGTGCTGCTGGTCGCGTTCCTCGTCATTGAGGTTCGAGAGCGCCACCCGCTGATGCCCTTCTCGATCTTCCGTCTGCGCACTCTGCGCGGGGCGAACATCGTCGGGCTGCTGATCGGCATGTCCCTGTTCTCGATGTTCTTCTTCATCTCGCTCTACCTCCAGCAGGTCCTGCAGTACTCGGCGATCAGGACCGGGCTCGCCTACCTTCCGCTGGCGGTGGGGATCATCGTGTCCGCGGGAGCCGCCTCCCAGCTGGTGACCCGCGTCGGCTTCAAGCCCCCTCTGATCGCCGGCATGCTGCTGGTCGCGGGTGGCCTGCTGTGGTTCTCGCAGGTGCCGGCGACCGGCGGCTCGTTCACCGCCGATGTTCTCGGCCCGTCGTTGCTGGCCGCGTTCGGGCTTGGATTCGCGTTCGTACCGGTGACCATCGCCGCCGTGACCGGCACCCAGGCTGGAGAAGCGGGGCTCGCATCCGGGTTGATCAACACCTCTCAGCAGGTCGGCGGCGCCCTCGGGCTGGCAATCCTTGCGACGATCGCCAACACCCGGACGCAAAGTCTGTTCCACGCCGGTGTTCACAACGCCTCCGTCGCATTGACCAAGGGCTTCGATCGCGCCTTCCTCGTCGGCTCGGGATTTGCCCTCGCCGGCGCTGTCCTCGCCGCCTTGCTGATCTCCTCACGCGACAGCCGCGAGCAGGCTCAGGCTATCCGCGACGAGGGATCGTCGGCCGTTCCCGTCGCCACCGGCTGAATCTGAAGCACTAGCGCAGGCGAGCGTCGAGCCGGATCGTCCACGAATCGATCGTGACAACCCGGAGATGCGCCTCACTCCATGGATCTTCGGCGAGTGTCGCGCACCGCCGCCTCCGAGTCGGCCTGTACCGCATGGACCATCGATCGCCGACTGCCAACCGCGTGTCCACGGGCCGGCTGTCTTGAGTCCTCGGGCCGCCGTCGCTTGAGGTGGCGCGCCCTAGACTCGTGTAGATGACGCTTACTCGGGCTCTTGGACAGTCGGCGCGACGCGGCCTGCCGGACGGCACGCGCGTCGCCGTCGGCCACGAAGAGCAACGACGGGCCACCCGATCGGACCGCCTGGCCGCGGGCACGCTGGCCTGCGCTCGGTGCGACGCGCCGGTCGCGATCGGCTCCGGCCGACGGTCGCTGGCCGATTACCTCACCTGCCCGTTCTGCCGCCATCACGCCGCCGTCCGTGACTTTCTTTCCCTGGCGTCGCCGACGCGGCCGGTCCGCGTCGTCGTGCGTGCGGGCTATCGACCGTAGGTCTGCCGGATGTTCTCTGGGTTCTCCGCGTCACATCGTGGTGGCTCGGGACCGCCGATGGTATGCCTGCATGGCTTCACCGACACCTGGCGGACCTGGGAGCTGGTGCTGCCGAGGTTGGAGCGCGACTACGACGTTCTGGCGCCGACCCTGCCCGGGCACGCCGGAGGTCCGCCGCTGGACCGGGAGTTCGAGGAGTCGCAGCTCACCGATGCGGTCGAGCGGGCCATGGACGCGGCCGGATTCGAGACCGCGCACATCGTCGGAAACTCGCTCGGCGGCTACGTGGCTCTCCAGCTCGCAGCGCGCGGGCGCGCGCAGTCCGTAGTCGCGCTTGCCCCGGCGGGTGGCTGGGCTGAGCACGACGACACGGACAGGCAGACGCAGACTTACTTCACCACGATGCTGGACCTGGTGGCCACGGCGGCGCCGCATGCGGAGCAGATCGCCTCGACTGTGGAGGGACGCCGACGAGCGACGTTCTACACCACCTCGAATTTCGAGCACATTCCTCCAGCGCTGGTCGCTCACCAGATACGTGGCGCCGCGAACTGCGCAGGAGCACGGCCGATGATCGAGTACGTGCTGAGCAAGAACTGGAATCTCGACGCGGAGCGGGTCCGCTGTCCTGTCCGCATCGTCTGGGGCACCGAGGACAAGATCCTGCGGTGGCCGTCCGCAGCCGCGCGCTTTCAAAATGACTGGCTGCCGCACGCAGACTGGGTCGAGCTCCCGGATGTCGGACATTGCCCGCAGCTCGATGTCCCGCTGGAGACCGCCCAGGTGATTTCCGAATTCACTAGAGGCTAAGTGGTTCCGTTCGTAAGTACGGCGACACCGAGAGCGGTCACCGGTGGATGCCTGGCAAGGACGCAGGATGCGATGTGCACCTCTGGTGCATGAGCATCCGAGGACAAAGTCAGGCGCCGCCGGGGGCCGCTCGAATGTCGTCGTATTTACGAAAGGAGCCACTAAGCGCGCTTCCGCAGCCCGACGACGTGCCTGAGCCAGGCGGCGAATAGTCGCCGCGCTAGCTGGGTCATCTCCCGCTCGTGGGCGCTGACCAGCTCAAGCAGACGGGGCAGGGCGCCCTCCCCCATGATCGCCTCCAGGCTGTCCGCATATGCCGGCACCTCTGCCCACTCCTGCGCGAGCGCACGATCGATTTCGATGTGGAACTGAAGCGCGTACGCCCGCCGGAACGAGAACGCCTGCTGCTCATAGGCGTGCGACCCAGCCAGCCGAACGGCACCCGCCGGGAGCCCAAAGGTGTCCCCATGCCACTGCAGTGCCTTGAACGCCGCAGGTGCGAGGGAGAATACGGGGTCTTCGGCGCCTTCCTGAGTTCGCTGCACGGGCAGCACGCCGACCTCCGGTTCCGCCCCTGGCGCGACCCACGCCCCCAGGCTGGCGGCCAGCAGCTGCGCACCGAGGCACACGCCCCAGAACGGCAGGTCTGAGCGAACTGCCTCGGCGATCAGCTCCTTCTCGGCGCCGAGCCACGGAAGGCGCTGATCCTCGTAGGCACCCATCGGACCACCCATTGCGACGATCCCGTCAAATCGCCGCCAATCAGGCAGGCCCTGTCCTTCGTCCACCTCGACCCGAGTCAACTCCACCCCCCACTCGACGAGCTCGTCCTCGTAGGCGCCGGGAGGCTCACAGGCAATGTGCTGCAGAACCAGCAGCTTTCCTGGCCGAGAACGGGTATAGCCCACCCGTGCCAGCTTACGCCGGAGGATCCCAGGCAATCGTCAGCGCGTCCGCGCAGGAGATCTTTGCGCTGATGCTCGACTTCGAGCGGCTACCCGAGTGGCAGCGCGCGGTCAAGTCGGCCACCGTGCTCTCGCGCGATCGCGAGGGACGGGCGCACGAGGTCGCCTACGAGATCGATGTGCGCGTCGGCGTCGTTCGCTACACGCTGCGCCACAGCTATGAGGTGCCCAGCCGGATCGGCAGCGTCTACGTCGAAGGCGACTTCCGCGATTGCGACGGAGAGTGGACGTTCGACGACCTCGGCGACGGCACGACGCAAGCGGGTTTCAGGCTGCAGATCGACCCGGGCCGGATCATCCCCCGCTCGATCGTGAGGATGCTCAACAAGCGGGTGATGAAGGGGTCGGTGGACGATCTCCAGCGCTACTACGCCAAGCGCGCCTGAGTCGGGAGGCGCAGGAGCGTCGTAGGCTTACCCGGTGCGTCGCGGGCCGCTGCGTCACCGTCAGTTCACGCTGCTGCGCGTCCGGGGTCCTCTTCAACGTTCTCTGGTTCACCGCGCTCCAGCACCACGTCCCGGCTGAGGAACTCTCACGCGTGAGCTCAGGGGACTACCTCGGCTCGTCGGGCTCGCCGTCCCGGCCGTGCGTAACTTCACGAGCGCGCCGGCCGACCCACCGAGCGTGTAGCGCCCCCGCTAGCGCACGCCCATCGGAGACCTGCCAGCAGAGTGCCGCGATGGCTGCCGCCATGATCAGGACCGCCGGCCACGCCCCGACGACATGCGCCAGCACATGCGAGAGCGCGAAGGCGAGCAGTCCGGCGATCGTCAGCAGCACGGCGGTCCTGCGGCCGTCACGGCGCAACCACGTGGCGAGACATCCCAGACCGAAGCTGGCGAGCACCACACCGCCCAGCGGACGCGAGCCGGTACCAACCGCGACCGCGTAGCCCGCAATCAGCCCCGCGGCCGCGATCGGTGCCGTGGGTATGCGCGGGTTGTGCTCTACGGCCACCTGGTGCTCCTCTGCGGCGTCGTGGGTCGGGTCCCCTCCTCCAGCAGGCTACGCGACGCTCGCCTCGGGCGGTCGGTACGGACTACGCTGCGACGCTTGCACGAGTCACCTCCCACCTTCGACCTGCAGAGCCACTCCGAGCATTCCGACGGAGCGCTCAGGCCGAGTGACGTGGTGCGGCTGGCGGCGGAGGCCGGCGTGGAGCTGCTGTCGCTGACCGACCATGACAGTGTCGACGGGGTGCCTGAGGCGACCGAGGCCGCGACAGCGCTGGGGCTGCGGCTCGTCTCGGGAGTGGAGATCTCGGCCCTCGATGAGGGCCACGGGGATCTGCACATCCTCGGCTACGGGATCGACGAGCGTGACGACACCCTGCGCGCGCGTCTGGAGACATTCCGCGGTGAACGCGAGCGGCGGGCCGAGGCGATGGCCGAGGCGATCAGGCAGCTCGGCTTCGAACTCGACGACCGGATCCTGCGCCGGCGAGCCCAGGAGGGAAAGTCGATTGGTCGTCCGCACCTGGCCGAGGCCGCGGTCGGACATCCCGCCAACGCCGAGCGTCTGGCTCGAGAGGGCCGGCGCGATCCGACGGCCTTCCTGGTGGCATACCTGATCGAGGGAGCGCCGGCCTTCCGCCCGCGTGAGGCCCCGTCAGTCGAGCAGGCGATCGGGGTGATCCACGAGGCCGGAGGCGTCGCCATCTGGGCGCATCCGTTCTGGGACGTGGCGGAGCCGCCCGAGGTCCTCGCCGCGATCGATCGCTTCCGCGCGATCGGGCTGGAGGGCGTCGAGTGCTTCTACACCACCCACGACCGCCCGCAATCAGAGCTGCTGGCGGACCACTGTGAGCATCTGGGGATGCTGAGCACCGGATCGTCTGACTTTCACGGCCCCCATCACCGGCAGTTCGCGCGCTTCCGTGCGTTCAGCACCTACGGCCGGGCAGCGAACCTTGGCCGGCTGGCCGGCTGACCTTCGCTTCGATCAGACCGGCACGCTGCGCTCCGCCAGATGGTGCCCGACCTTGCGCTTGACGCGCTGGAGGGCGTTGTCGACGGTCTTGCAGTCGCACCCGAGCCGGCGCCCGACCTCTTCGTAGGAGTGCCCATCGAGGTACAGACCGAGCACCCGCGACTCGAGTTCGGACAGAGTGGTTGAGATGCACGCGACCAGCGCCCGCAGTTCCTCTGAGGAAATCACCTGATTGACCGGGTCGTGGACGGTCGAGCCGGGAAGCATCTCGTCCAACGTGGGCTCGTTGTCCCCACCGGAGCCTCCGGGGGTGCTCGAAAACGACACGTACTGGTTGAGCGGAGTGTGCTTGTTGCGCGTTGCCGTCTTAACGGCGGTGATGATCTGCCGCGTGATGCACAGTTCCGCGAAGTTGCGGAAGCTCGATTCCCGATCGGTGCGGTAGTCGCGGACCGCCTTATAGAGGCCAACGAGACCTTCCTGGATCAGGTCATCGGAATCGCCGCCGGCCAGGAAGTACGACGAGGCCTTGAGCCGCACGAATCCGTAGTAACGGCGAACGATTCGATCGTACGCGTCAGGATGTCCCTGCTTCGCAAGCGCGATCAGGAACCCATCCTCAACCTGAGGTTGAGACTGAGGACTTGCAGATAGTCGAGCCACGACACGTTCCCTTCTTGCCCCGCAGCGGCGTGCCGCGAGATCTCGGAGTTCGTGGCGCGTTACCTCCCCTGGCGCCGCACCTATTCACAATCAGGATGCGGGTTGTTGTTGCCGCACCCTTATTCAAGTCTAGCCCTAAAGCTCAAGTTGATCCTTATCTTCCGGCGCGAGCTTGACATAGCAACGCATCGCTGTCAAGCCTTGCCATCGGCTCCTCCAGAAATCTGGAGCAGTTCAGCCCCGGCTGCGCGCGGCGGCGTAGAGCAGGACCGCAGCAGCCGCGCTGACGCTCAGCGACTCGATCTGGCCGCGAATCGGCAGTGAAACCAGCGCGTCGCAGGCCGACGCCACCCGGGGTCGGAGCCCGTTGCCCTCCGAGCCGAGCACCAGCACCGCGGTGCCCTTCCAGTCGACGGTGTCGTAGGCGACCGGCCCGGCAGCGTCGGCGCCGTAGCACCACGCGCCTGACGCTTTGGCATCGGCGAGGAAGTCAGCCAGGTTGCGCACCCGAGCCACCCGCAGGTGTTCGACCGCCCCCGCCGAGGCCTTGCACACCGAGGCGGTGATCTCGGCCGAGCGTCGTTCGGGGATCACCACCGCAGTGGCACCGGCGCACTCCGCGCTGCGGCAGATCGAGCCGAGGTTCTGAGGATCCTGGATCTGGTCGAGCGCGACGATCAACGCCGCCGGCGCTGCCAGCACATCCTCAGCCCGCGCATAGCGATATGGCTCAACCTCCGCGCAGATGCCCTGGTGGGACGGCGAGCCGGACAGGCTTTCGATCTGCTCCGAGGTGGCCGGCAGGGTGGGGACGGCGGCCGCCGCCAGCCACGGCTCTCGCAGCGTAGAGGTCGTCGCCCAGATCCGCTGCACCTGGCGAGGTCCTCGCAGCGCCTCGCGGACCGGGTTGCGCCCGTACAGGATCACGGCAGGGGGAGCAGCTCGGGGCCGCCCGGCCCATCTCGGACTTCCCACCCCTGCTGCCTCAGCTGCTCGCGTAGGCGATCGGCCTGCCCGAAGTCCTGGACAGCGCGGGCTTGCTCCCGCGCCTGCGCGAGCTGGCGGATCTCCTCCGGCGCGCGCTGGTCGTCATCCAACAGGTTCTCCAGGGCCAGCACCCCGAGCAGCTCACGAAGATCCCGGTCCCCGACCGCGTCGGCCGAGCGATTGGCCTCCCTGACCCAGTCGAACAGAGCCGCGAGCGCCGCCGGCGTGTTGAAATCATTCGCCAGAGCAGCGAAAAAGCGCTCTCGCAATGGACCCGACCAATCAGGCGACGGGCCCGGGGTCAGCCTGCGGCCGGCCTCGCGTACCCGCTGTACGCTCGCGGTCGCCTCGGTCAGGCGCTCGTCATCGAATTCGATCGGCTGCCGGTAGTGGCCCGAGCAGAAGTACATGATCAGGGCGTCACGCCCGTAGCTCGCCAGCGCATCGTGCAGCACGAAGATGTTCCCCACCGACTTGGCCATCTTGGCGTGATCGAGCCGTACCATTCCGTTGTGCACCCACAGGCGAGCCAGCGGTGCATCGCGCGCAGCCTGGGTCTGCGCCGCCTCGTTCTCGTGGTGGGGGAAGATCAGGTCTGACCCACCCCCGTGAATCTCGATATCGACGCCCAGCAGGGCTTCGGCCATGGCCGAGCACTCGATGTGCCACCCGGGGCGGCCTTCGCCCCAGGGAGAATCCCAGGCGGAGTCCTCGTCGGGCTTCTTCGCCTTCCAGAGGGCAAAATCAAGCGGATCACGCTTACGGCCGGAACCTTCGATCCCCTCCCCCTGGTCCATGTCGTCGACCTTCCGGTGGGATAGTTCCCCGTATCGGGGGTAGGACCGCACCGAAAAGTAGACGTCCCCTTCGACCGCGTAAGCATGCCCCCGCTCAACCAAGGTTCCAATCAGCGCCACGATCCCGGTGATCGTCTCGCTGGCAAGTGGCTCGTGATCGGGTCGCCCGAGCTCCAGGCCATCGGTGTCCACGAGGTACGCGGCGGTCATCTCCTGCGCGAGGCGTTCGCTGTCGGTGCCCGCAGCGTTAGCGGCAGCGTAGATCTTGTCGTTGATGTCCGTTACGTTCGCCACAAACGTGACCTCGTAGCCCTCGTGCTCGAGGAATCGCTTCATCAGGGAGAACACGACGAACGGACGGGCGTTGCCGACATGGATGCGCCCGTAGACCGTCGGGCCGCAGGCGTAGATCCTGACCCGGCGGCCCTCCCGGGGTTCCAGCGCCAGCACCCGTCCCGAACGCGTGTCATGCAGCGAAATATCGGCCACGGTCCGGCAACCCTAGCGTTCTGCGACGCGTCTGCCCGGGGCGGTCGATAGGGTGACCACGGTGCCTGGCCAGCTTCCCCACGCGCAGCGGCTGGCCGTCGTCGACGCGGCGTTCCGGTCGCTTCCGGATCGCTATCTGGGCGCCGACCCGGACTTCGATGCGACCTACCACGTCCGGCTGTGTGATCTCGGTCACACTTGGGAGGTCCGCTGCACCAGCCACGGTGCGCGCGTGTGCAAGGGCGCGAGCCGGCGGACTCCTGACGTCACGCTATCCACCGACGCCGACACCTGGCTGCGGTTGCGCCAGGGCGAGTTCTCCGGCGTCCAGGCCTTTCAGCGCCGGCTCCTGAACGTGCGGGGAAATCTCGACTACGCCGTCGGCTTCGAGGGCATGTTCCGTCTCCCCAATGGCCGACCCCCGTTGCTGCGGATCTATGACGTGCCGGTTGGCCGCCATCAGATCTCGACGCTGACCATGGGGGCTGGGCCGGATGTGCTGCTGCTGCACGGTCTCGGGGGCACCCGCGCGTCGCTGTTCGAGCCCGCCGCGGCGCTGAGCCGCCGCTACCGGGTCCACGCCCCTGACCTTCCCGGCTTTGGCTCCTCGAGCAAGCCGGCTCGTGGCGCGTACAACGCTCGCTGGTACGCGGAGAACATCCTCGGTCTCATGGATCAGCTGGACATCAAGCGCGCGCACGTGGTCGGCAACTCGATGGGTGGCCGTGTGGCGATCGAGCTCGGACTGACCGCGCCCGAGCGGATCGGCGCGCTGGGCCTGCTGTGTCCGGCGGTGGCGTGGCTACGCCGAGGCTTTCACCCGATCGTCAGGCTGCTGCGTCCGGAGTTCGGGCTTCTGCCACATGGCTTCAGGCGGGCCACCGTCGCCTCACAGTTCTGGAGCATGTTCGGAGACCGGGACGTGATCGATCCGGCCGTGGCCGATTTGATGGTCGACGAGTTCCGCCGCATCTACCAGTCCGCCGGCGCGCGTTACGCGTTTCTCGCCTCGGCTCGGAACATCTACCTCGAAGCGCCGTTCGGACGGGATGGGTTCTATCCGCGCTTGGCCGAGCTTCAGCCACCGGCCCTGTTTGTCTGGGGCACGCATGACCCGTTGGTGCCCGCCGCGTTCGGCCGTCACGTGACGAAATGGCTGCCTACTGCGGAGCAGGTCACGATCGAGTCGTGCGGGCACGTCCCGCAGGTCGAGCGGCCCGAGCAGATCAACCAGCTGCTGCTGAACTTCTTCGCGCGCGCCGAGCGGACGCTGCCGGCCGGCGCTGAGATCGCGGACGCAGACTCGCAAGCAGCCTGATTCCGACCCCGGGAGGTCCCGTGGCAGAGATTGGCACCGCCACCCAGAGACGCAACGGGCACGTCGAAGCAAGCGAAGACCAGGCAAACCCCGGCGAGGCGCCCGAGCGCTCGCTGATCAGCCGCGCCCTGCGCGAGGTGGCCCAGCAGGCCCAGCGCCGGATTCCCCGCGCTGATCTCGACGAGCGTGCTGCGGACTTCATCCGGGAGCGGCTGCCGCTGCTCTGGCTGTTCGCCAGCATCTGGTACCGGGGCGAGGTGCGAGGTCTCGGCAACATCCCGGACTCCGGCGCCGTACTGCTGGTCGGCAATCATTCCGGAGGAAACCTGACCCCGGACACGCTCGTGTTCACCCTCGCCTTCAACACCTACTTCGGGGTCGAACGAGCGTTTTTCCAGCTCGCTCACAACCTCGTGCTGTCGATGCCGGGACTTGGCCAGCTGCGAAAGTTCGGCACCGTCGCGGCGTCACCGGAGAACGCGCGCAAGGCGCTCCGCTCCGGCGCTGCCCTGCTGGTGTATCCCGGCGGTGATTACGAGGTGCATCGCCCGAGCTGGGAGGGCCGCCGCGTCGACTTCGGCAACCGCAAGGGCTTCATTCGCCTGGCTCTGGACCAGGGCGTCCCGCTCGTGCCAGTGGTTTCGATCGGAGGCCAGGAGACGGCGCTGTTTCTGAGTCGCGGCGAGGGCCTCGCCCGCCTGCTGCGGCTGGACAAGATGTTCCGCCTGAAGGTGCTGCCGATCTCGCTGGCGCTGCCCTGGGGCCTCAACGTCGGGGACATGCTCGGCCACATCCCGGCCCCGGCCAAGATCACGATCGAGACGCTGCCGCCGATCGATCTCGAGGCCGAATTCGGACCCGATCCCGACGTGGACGAAATCTACGACCACCTGATGCGGCTGATGCAGGAGACCCTTGACGCGCTCGCCTCCGAGCGGCGGCTGCCGGTGCTCGGATGAGGGTGCAGGCGAACACGGAGATCGCGGCGCCGATCGACGCGGTGTGGGAGATCGCCTCCGACCCTGGGCGTGCGCTCAGCTTCATGTCCGGCATGACGCGCTGGGAGGTCGTCAGCGACTCCGCGACCGGCCTCGGGGCGCGGTATCGGATGCTGCTCCGCGTGGGCTCCGCCGAGGTCGGCGGCCTGATCGAGATCGTCGAATGGGACCCCCCCTGCGACTACGCCTGGACCTCGGTCACCGGCATCGACCAGCGCGGACGCTTCCGTCTGCGACCCGCCGCTCCGCAAAAGACCCGAGTGGAGCTGCGGCTGGCGTACGGCGTCGCCGGCGCCGGACTGCCGGGGTGGCTGGCCGAGCGAATCGCCGCCCCCACGGTGCGCGGCCACCTGCGCCGCACCCTGCACCAGCTCAAGCGCCTGGTCGAGTACGAGCAGATGCGCGAGCACGCGGCGCAGCGACGGGCCGCGCGGGCCGGCTGACCGTCCGGGCTAGGCGGGGCGGCGCGAGGCGCCCGGGGTCCGGATCCGAACCGTGCCGACCTTGAGTACGTCACGCCTCGACAGTAACCACCGCGAGCGCCGCGGCCCCCTCCTCGCGCCCGACGAACCCCATGCCCTCGCCGCGGGTTGCCTTGACGCTCACGTGGGCGAGGTCCAATCCGACCGCCTGCGCCAGCGACGCCCGGATCCGCTCGCGCACGGGCGCCAGCTTCGGCCGCTCGATCAGCACGGTTGCGTCGACATGGCGGATCGCGAATCCCCGCTCCCGCAGAAGCGCCACCGCGGCGTTCAGCAGCTCAATCGAGTCCGCGTTCCGGTAGCGCTCATCGGTGTCGGGAAAGTGATCGCCGATGTCGCCCAGCGCCGCGGCTCCGAGCAGCGCGTCGATCACGGCGTGCGCAAGCACGTCCGCGTCCGAGTGGCCGAGGAGGCCCCGGTCGTGCTCTAGCTCGATGCCGCCCAGCACCAACCGCCGCCCGTCGGCGAACCGGTGGCAGTCGTAGCCGATGCCGGTCGTGACGGTCATTGCCCGCGCTCCTCCAGCAACAGCTCGGCCACGCGTAGATCGACCGGCGTCGTGATCTTGATGTTCTCGGCCGCCCCGAGAACCACGCGCACCGTTCCGCCGCCGACCTCCACGAGCCAGGCGTCGTCGGTCGCGCTCTGCAGGGTCTGCGCCGAGGCTTCAAGCGCGCGCAGCAAAGCGCTCCGGCGGAACACCTGTGGCGTCTGCGCCGCCCACATCCGCTCCCGGTTCAGGGTCCGGGCGACCTCGCGACCATCGCCGCCGACCTCCTTGATCGTGTCCGACACCGGCATCGCCGCCACCACGGCGTCGGCACCGGAGGATTCGAGTTCGGCCAGAGCCCGCAGGAACAGCTCGGGCGCAGCCAGCGGGCGGGCCGCGTCATGCACGATCACCGGATCGCCGTCGCCGGAAGCCCGCAGAGCCGCTAGCACTGACTGCGACCGGTGCATCCCTCCAGCCACCGCAACCGTGCCGTCCGGGGCGGCGGCAAGCTGATCGCCGGGCAGCGCCACCACGATGCGCTCCACGCAAGCCACGCCGCGGAGTGCCTGCACCGACCACTCGAGCATCGGCCGCCCCGAAACGGTGACGAGCGCCTTGGGGCGGCCGGACCCAAGGCGCTCGCCACGCCCCGCGGCCACGATCAACGCGACCGCCGCCATCTGATCCCGGGAGGCAGCTCTACTTCGCGGCCACGGCGACTTTGCCGTTGCCGTTCGCGGATACCGCGGCTTTGCCGTTTCCGTTCGCCGTCGCTTTGCCGTTGCCGTGCAAGGAGCCCACGAGCAGGTTGTGGAGGTGAGCCTCGACCTCTTCCTCATTCATCTCGAGCGCGTACATCAGCTCCGACGCAAGAATCTTCTTGGCGCGCGTGTACATCTGCTTCTCGCCCGTCGACAGGCCCTTCTCAGCCTCACGGACCGCGAGATTTCGCACCACTTCGGCAAGCTCGTAGATGTCGCCGGTCTTGATCTTGTCGCGGTTGTGCTTGAAGCGCCGGTTCCAGTTCTTGGGCATCTCCGAACACTCGTCCCGGAGGACGGCGAGCACCTTTTCCACCGTCTCCTCATCGATCACGCGGCGAAGGCCGGCGAGCTGTGCGTTCTCGGTCGGGACCATGACGGTCATATCGTTGTGCAGGATCTTCACCGTCAGGTATTCACGCTTCTCGCCCAGAATCTCTTTGGCTTCCTTGCGGATCACTTGCCCGGCCCCGTGATGGGGGTACACGACGTTGTCGCCGATCTCGAACTCAATGTGAGGGAGCACGACGTCGTCGAAGTCCTCGTCCAGGTGCTCTTCCATTAGCTCTGTGATGGTGTCCTCCTCTTTCCTTACAGGGCGGGGCGTGCTGCCCACGCGTTTGCACTACGTCTGCAGGTAGCGATCAACGAGATTGATCTCCTGCTGGCGGCGAAGTCCCTCGCGGATGTCCTTCGCCCGGATCTCGCCGACACCGTCGACGGTTTCCAGCTCGCCGTCGGTGGCGGCGAGCAGTTCCTCGAGTCCCCCGAACTCCCCGACGATCCGCTGCACTACCAGCTTGGGCAGCCGTGGTATGCGACCCAGAATGCGGATTCCGCGTGGAGAAACGGGATAGTCAAGGGTGTTGAGCTTGCGGTCATGGCCCAGCAGCTCGGCGAGCCGACCGAAGTCCAAGAGATCCTGATGGGGCAGGCGCACGAGCTGCTCGAACGCGGTGGCGAACAGCTCGTCGCTGTCTTCGATCAGATAGTCGTGGACGAGGGCCGTCTTGTCGGCCGACACGCCGACCATCGTCTCGTCGAGTTGCATCTCGATCAGCCGGCCCTCGGTCCCGAGCTCGACGATGTAGCGCTCGATCTCGACCGCCATTCGCGTGACCAGCTCGGCGCGCTGGAGCACGGTGAGCACATCGTGCAGGGTTGCGCCGCCTTCGAACTCGAGTGCGGTCAGTCGGGTCGACACCTGGTCCAGTCGACTGCGGTACTTGTCGAGGGTGGCGAGCGCCTGATTGGCCTTGGCCAGCACCACCGGAATCTCCTCAAGGATGTACTTGACGCCGTCCACGTACAACGAGACGACCTCGCGCCGCTCGGAGATGGCGACCACGAGCGAGTCGGTCTGCTTGGAGACGCGCTCCGCGGTGCGATGCCGCGTCCCCGTCTCAAGCGTGAGGATCGTCGGGTCTGGCGTCAGCTGCACGTTCGCGTGGACGATCTTGGTCGCGTTGGGGTTCAGCACGATCGCGCCGTCCATCTTGGCCAGCTGGTAGAGGAACGCCGGGGAATAGTCGAGCTCGACCTTGATCCCGCCGGAGAACAGGAATGCCAGCTCTTCCGCGTCGCCGATCACGATCAGCCCGCCGGTCCGCGCGTGGAGGATGTTGTCGATTCCTTCACGCAGCGCGGTCCCGGGCGCGACCATCTCAAGCGCCCTGACCATCCGGGACTCCTGTCGAGATTCGAGCTCATCTTTGAGCTCTTCCCCGGAACGCGACGCCATGAAGGCGTATTTTACCCGGTATTCCGCCTATCGCATGTGCCGGGTTTGTGCGGGTCGGCCAGCGAGCGTCTGGCCGCGCCGGCCGGCTAGGCCGCCGCGACAGCTGGGCGCTCGCCGAGCACGGCGCGGACCGCCGAACGCAGCGTCGGATGGCCGTCCGGTTCGATCACCGGGGCGAGGCCGAACTTCGCCGCCTCGGCCAGCCGCCGGTCGGCGTGGGCAACGGTTCGCAGCTCGCCGGTGAGGCCGAGCTCACCGAAGCAGGCCAGCGGGCGCTGCGGGTCCGCGCCGGCCAGGGCAACCCGCTTGGCCGCGCTGGCCACCGCGAGCGCGACCGCCAGATCAGCGCCCGGCTCGTCGACCCGCACCCCGCCGACAACGTTGACGAACACATCCGCGGCGCCGAGGCCGACGCCGGCATGCCGCCCGAGCACGGCGAGCACGAGCGCGAGCCGGTTGCGATCCAGCCCGGCCACCACCCTGCGCGGAGGAACGAGCTCGGACGACGAGACCAGCGCCTGCACCTCGACGAGCAGCGGGCGAGATCCCTCCATCGCGCAGAGCACGACGCTACCCGGAGCGCGCGTCGCCTCTCCGACGAAGCGAGCCGAGGCGTCAAGAACCTCGACCAGGCCGTGATCATGCATCTCGAACACTCCGGCCTCGTTGGTCGAGCCGAAGCGGTTCTTGATCGCTCGCACGGTTCGGTACGTCCGCTCGCGCTCGCCTTCGAACTGGAGTACGCAATCGACGAGGTGCTCGAGCACCCGCGGGCCCGCCAGCGCGCCCTCCTTGGTCACATGACCGACCAGCAGCACGGCGATCCGCCGTGTCTTGGCGATGCGCATGATCTCGGCCGCCACCTCTCGGACCTGAGCTACTGATCCCGCGGCGCTGGCCAGCGCCGAGGACTGCAGCGTCTGCACGGAGTCGATCACGCACACCTCGGGACGCTCGTGTTCGAGCGTCGCCAGCACAGCATGCAGGTCGGTCTCGGCGATCACCGGGATGTGCAGCGCGTCACCTCCGGTCAGGCGCTCGGCGCGCAGGCGAATCTGCGCCGCGGACTCCTCCGCCGAGACGTATAGTGTCCGGCGGCCGGCCGCGACGAGGTTGGCCAGGGCCATCGTCGTCAACGTCGACCTTCCGATCCCGGGCGCGCCCCCGATCAGCACCAGCGAGCCGGGGACGATGCCACCGCCCAGCACGTTGTCGAGCTCGGTGATCCCGGTGCTGAGCCGATCGTGCTCCTGACGCTCGACCTCGGCCAGCGTCACCGGTGCGACCGGCCGGCCGCCGCCCGGCCCCCGTGCGCGCGCCCCGCCGGCGGATCCGCTGGCGCCCCGCACCTCCTCGACGAGGCTGTTCCACTCGCCACAGCCGGGACACTGCCCGGCCCAGCGAGGCGTCTCGTGAGCGCACGCCGAGCACACGTGAATGGTGGACGATCTGGCCATCGTCAGACCAGGCTACGGACCGCCCCCGACAGCACACCGCGGCTCGCCCAGATCGTTGCAGTCTCGGCACCCGGTGAGTCTGAGCTTTGACCTACCCGCCCGGTCGGCGCTCCAGGGCCAACGACTCGAGGGCGTAGCTGAGGCCGAAGATCAGCTCGCCACCGTTGCAACATGTCGGCCTCGTGCCGTTGAGCACCTGCGAGCTGAGAAGGCCGAGCGGAGGGCGGGTGCTCGCATGGCCCAGCGCGGCCGTGAGCAGCGTGCGCGACAGCGGCCCCCAGGCCGAGGTGTCGGCGCAGGTGCCCGGCGCGGCGTTGCAGGCGAGCAGGAGGTGGAGCAGTCCGGCGGCCTGGATGACCCCAGCCGACACGTCGATCGGTCGCCCGGCCCTAGCGCTGTAGTCCCAGGGCGGAACGCCACCGGCGGCGAGACTCCGGGATACGTATCCGGCCAGCTGCTGGGCAATCGCCAGCAGGCCAGCGTCGTGCAGGTCCTGCGCCGCCTGAGCGAAGCCGTACAAGCCCCAGGCCTGACCACGCGACCAGGTGCTCGCGTCGGCGATCCCCTGGTGGGTCCCGACGAACACGATCCGCCCGCTGGAGCGGTCGAAGTGCACCGCTTGAAACGTCGAGCCGTCGGGGCGCACGAGCAGCGAGCCGATGACGTGAGCTTGATGAGAGGCGAGCTTCCGATACGAGCGCTGGCCGGTGACCCTGCTCGCCCACGGCAGGATCGTGATGTTCATCATGCTGTCGACGATCGTCTGGGCCACCGGGCTTGCCGCGCTGGTCGGGATGGTGCCGGCGCCGGGGTTGGTCGCAGCCAGCCGCGTCAATTCATCTGCGGCGCCAACCACGCTGTTCCGGAGGCGCGCGCAGATCCGGCCTTGAGAGCCGGCCGCGCGGCAGAGGTGCCGCCAGGCCAGCAACGACGACTGCCCGTACATGAAGCCAACGTCGGGCGTGGCGGCATGCTCGAGACCGAGGTGGCCGAGCGTCGCGGCCAGCGCCCAGTTTGCGAACAGCCCGGCCTCGGGCACCAGCGAGGCCGCCTGCCAGAGCGCTCCGGCGAAAAAGCCGCTGGTCCAGATCGAGCGGAAGTGCAGACGGTCACGGCGATCGGAACCGGCCAGCAGCGCCCCAGGTGGCACGCGCGCGTGCAGTTCAGCCAAGCGGTGCAGCAGCAGGGCAGCGTGGTGGTGAGCGTCGGTGATGATCAGCCCGCTCACCCGGGCGCGCCCGCGCACAGCG
Organism: Solirubrobacteraceae bacterium; assembly: GCA_051001875.1. Taxonomy (GTDB): domain Bacteria; phylum Actinomycetota; class Thermoleophilia; order Solirubrobacterales; family Solirubrobacteraceae; genus Palsa-465. The sequence continues at coordinate 20,467 of JBPCMW010000031.1, forward strand.
CTCAGTGCCAGCAGCGCTCTGCTGCGAGATCCCGGCGGGCGAGGCACCGCCTTACCGTCGACGGCGAGGGCTCCGTTGGTCAGCTCGATGTGGCGCGCGTCACCTCGCCCCCACCCGGGGCGTGCCGGCAGCGGGTAGGTGGACCCGTCGGCCCGCAGCAGCGCGGGGCCGCTCGCGGGCCGCGCGAGCGTGAGCGCAGAGCCGGGAGCGCCCAGGTCCAGTTCGAACGTGGCACCCCTGGACAGAACGACGTCCATCGAGACGTCGAACCGGGCCGGAAGCGGCCGTCGCAGCAGCCCAGCACCCGGCCCACCTCCGCTGCGGAGCGACTGGCTGCCGACGATCTGGACGGTCCCCAGCGCGAGCGGATCGACCTGCGCGGGCGCACGCCTCGAATGCGAGCCGCCGCCGCAACCGAGAGTCGCGACGGCGATCACCCCCGCGGCGAGCACCGCGGTCAGCCGAACCGGCAAGCGCCTGGTGCTACTCGTCCTCCGAGGGGGCCTCGCCGTCGGCGGGCTCCGGCTCGGACTCCTCACCGCTGTCAGAAGCACCCACACCAACCGGGGTCGGCTTCGGCGCCGGCGCGATCACCGTCAGCTTGACGTCGCCCTCTTCGCTGCCCTCGGTACCCGGCTCGACCAGCACGGTCGATCCCGGGGGCACCTGGGAGCGGAGCACGAAGTCCGCCAGCGGATCCTCGATGTAGCGCTGGATCGCCCGGCGCAATGGTCGGGCGCCCATGGCGGGATCCCAGCCCTTGTCGACAAGCAGGTCCTTGGCCTCCTCGGAGAGCTCCAGCTGCAGCTCACGCTCCGCCATCGACTCCCGGATCCGCCGCAGCAGCAGGTCGACGATCTCCTTGATCTCGTCCTTGGCCAGCTTGTGGAAGACGATGACGTCGTCGATCCGGTTCAGGAACTCGGGCCGGAAGACCTTCTTCAGCTCGCCCATGATCCGGTTCTTCATGTCGTCGTAGGTGATCCCGGTCTCGTCGTCGGACACCGCGAAGCCGAGCGGCGTGTTCCGAGCGATCTCAGACGCCCCGATGTTCGAGGTCATGATCACGATGCAGTGACGGAAGTCGACGGTCCGGCCCTGGGCGTCGGTCAGCCTTCCGTCCTCCAGGATCTGGAGCAGGATGTTGAACACATCTGGGTGGGCCTTCTCGATCTCGTCGAGCAGCAGCACGCTGTAGGGCTTGCGCCGCACGGCCTCGGTCAACTGCCCGCCCTCGTCGTAGCCGATGTAGCCCGGAGGCGATCCGACCAGCCGCGAGACCGCGTGTTTCTCCATGTACTCGGACATGTCGATCCGGATCATGGTGTCCTCGTCGCAGAACAGGAACTCGGCGAGCGTGCGGGCCAGCTCGGTCTTGCCGACCCCGGATGGGCCGAGGAAGATGAACGAGCCGGTCGGCCGCTTGGGATCCTTGAGACCGGCGCGCGAGCGACGAATCGCCTTGGAGACGACCTCGATCGCCGGGTGCTGGCCGATCACTCGCTTGTGCAGCTCTTCCTCCATCCGCATCAGCTTCGCGGTCTCAGCCTCGGTCAGCTTGAACACCGGGATGCCGGTCCACATGGAGACGATGTCGGCGATTTCCTCCTCGCCGATCGCGGGGCGCTCGGTCGATTCCCCAGCTTCCCACTGGTCGGCCAGCTCGCGCTTCTGCTGGGTCAAGCGGCGTTCCTGATCACGCAGGTTCGCGGCCTTCTCGAACTCCTGCGCCTCGATCGCGGCCTCCTTGGCCCGACGGGTCTCCTCGATGTCGTCCTCCAGCTCCCGGTAGACGGGAGGTGAGGTCATCGACTTGATCCGCATGCGGGACGCGGCCTCGTCGATCAGGTCGATCGCCTTGTCCGGCAGGAACCGATCCGAGATGTAGCGGTCCGCGAGATCGGCCGCCGCCTCGAGCGCCTCGTCGGTGATATTCACCTTGTGGTGCTGCTCATACCGGTCGCGCAGGCCCTTGAGGATCTGAACCGTCTCCTCGGTGCTCGGCTGATCGACGATGATCTTCTGGAAGCGCCGCTCGAGCGCGGAGTCGCGCTCGAGGTACTTGCGGTACTCCTCGAGCGTGGTCGCTCCCACCGTTTGCAGCTCTCCACGGGCCAGCGCCGGCTTGAGGATCGAGGCCGCGTCGATCGCGCCCTCGGCAGCGCCCGCGCCGACGAGGTTGTGCAACTCGTCGATGAACAGGATGATGTCGCCGCGCTGGGTGATCTCCTTCATCACCTTCTTCAGGCGCTCCTCGAATTCTCCTCGGTACTTCGAGCCCGCGACGAGCGCGGCGAGGTCCAGCGTGTAGATCTGCTTCCCCTTCAGCAACTCCGGGACGTCGGCATTGGTGATCCGCTGCGCCAGTCCCTCGACGACCGCCGTCTTGCCGACACCTGGCTCGCCGACCAGCACCGGATTGTTTTTGGTGCGCCGGGACAGGATCTGCATGATTCGCTCGATCTCGGTCTCGCGCCCGACCACTGGGTCGAGCTTGCCCTCGGCGGCCAGCTTGGTCAGGTTGCGACCGAACTGATCGAGCAGCTTGGACGACTTCTTGCCCTCGCCCTGGCCGGCCGGAGCCGCGCCGGCGCTTCCGGAACCGCGCTGGCGGCTGCCGGGACCGGACAACATCCGAATCACCTCGTTGCGGATCTTCTCTGAGTCCGCGTCGAAGTCGAGCAGGATCCGTGCGGCCACGCCCTCGTTTTCACGCACCAGGCCAAGCAGGATGTGCTCGGTGCCGATGTAGTTGTGTCCAAGGCTCAGCGCTTCGCGCAGCGCCAGCTCCAGCACCTTCTTCGCCCGCGGGGTGAACGGGATCTGTCCCGAGGTGACCTCTTCGCCTGAGCCGACGATCCGGACGACCTGCGCGCGGACGCGCTCCACGGTGATGTCAAGGGACTCCAGGACACGTGCTGCCAGGCCCTCTTCTTCCCGCAGGAGGCCGAGCAGAATGTGCTCCGTGCCGATGTAATTGTGCTTGAGCGTTCGCGCCTCTTCCTGCGCCAGGACGACCACCTGGCGGGCTCGCTCTGTAAATCGCTCGAACATGATTCTTTAGTACTTCTCTCTGTGTCGGCGGACGGTTTGGTCGGTTGCGGGATGGTCCTGGCTAAAAACTCCCTATCAGTCAGAGTAGCGCTGCCGACTGAGGGGACGCCGATGCTCGGTTCTACCCCACTGCTTCGGCCAAAGAACGCAGACTCATGAGCAGGACGTCTCGTGGGTTGCCATACCCCAGTCTACCAACAGGCCTAGCGGCCCCAAGCCGCATCTTTGAGCCCAGATTGCGGGAGTTCGCGTTCACGCGAACTCCCCTGATCAAGGCTCAGTCCCGCATCGCCGGAAACAGGACGACCTCGCGGATCGACTGCTGGCCGGTCAGGATCATCACGAGACGGTCGATGCCGACCCCGATACCTCCGGTGGGCGGCATTCCCTGCTCGAGCGCCTGGACGAACGCCTCGTCGTAGGGCTGCGCCTCCGCGTCGCCGGCGCCGGCAAGCGCGCGTTGCTCCTCAAAGCGCCGGCGCTGCTCGTCCGGGTCGTTGAGCTCGGTGAACGCGTTGGCGAACTCCATGCCCCCGACGAACGCCTCAAAGCGCTCGACCAACCCGGGCTCGGAGCGGTGCCGCTTGGCGAACGGCGAGAGCTCGACCGGATAGTCGAGCAGGAAGGTCGGCTGCACCAGCGTCGGTTCGACGTGCTTTGAGACCAGCTCGTCGACCAGCTGCGGCCACGTGTCGCCGTCGGGCACGACGAGACCATGCACTCGCATCTCGCCGGCGAGCCCGTCGCGGTCACGAAAGCGCACGATGTCCACGCCGGTCCGGGAGAGAACGGCCTCAGCCAGCGTCTCCCGGTGCCACGGCGGCGTCAGGTCGTACTCGCCCGCGTAACCGATCTCCGAGGCGACGAAGGCCACCAACTGCTCGAACCGTGCGGCCACGTCGAGATAGTCGGCGTAAGCCTCGTACCACTCGAGCATCGTGAACTCAGGGTTGTGCTTGTGCGACAGGCCCTCGTTGCGGAAGTCCTTGCCGAGCTCGTAGACGCGCTCGAGCCCTCCGACGATCAGTCGCTTGAGGTACAGCTCGGTGGCGATACGCAGGTAGAACTCCCGATCGAGCGCGTTGTGATGGGTGGTGAACGGTCGCGCCGCGGCGCCCCCGTAGAGAGGTTGGAGGACCGGCGTCTCGACTTCGATGAACCCCGCGCGATCAAGGAACGTCCGCGCGGCCGAGACGACGCGCGCGCGGGTGATGAACAACGAACGCGCCTGCTCGTTGGCGATCAGGTCGAGCTCGCGACGGCGGAACCGCGTCTCCACGTCGGTCAGGCCGTGGTGCTTCTCCGGCGGCGGCCGCAGCGACTTCGCCAGCAGCACGAACGACGAGACCCGCAACGACAACTCCCCGCGGCGGGAGGAGAAGGCCGTGCCGTCGAGGCCGATCAGATCGCCGAGGTCGAAGTCGAGCAGCCGCTCCATGCCCTCGGCCCCCAACTCGTCGACACGGGCTTGCAACTGGATCCGCCCCGAGCGGTCGACGAGGTCCAGAAACGCCATCTTGCCCTGACCGCGGCGCGCTGCCAAACGACCCGCGACGCGGTGGGACACATCGGTCTCATCCCCTGGCGCCAGCCCTGCGTGGGCGGTTCGCACCGCCGCCACCGGCTCCACCCGGTCGAACTCGTGCGGGAACGGATCGATCCCTGCGGCCCGCAGCGCCTCCAGCTTCTGGCGGCGGGCGGCGAAGACGTCGGCCGGCTCCTCGCCCATGCTGGTGGGCCCCACCGGGAACGTGCCTACTTCGTTCCGACGTCGATCTTGGTGATCTTCAGCTTGCGCTCGCCGCGCGGCGTCGTGAATACAACCGTCTCACCACGCTTGTGGCCGAGCAGCGCTTTGCCCACCGGTGATTCGTTGGAGAGCTTCATCTCCGCGGGCGAGGCCTCGGCAGAGCCAACGATCGTGTACTTGGTGGATTTGCCGGCTTCGTCCTTGACATGGACGACGGAACCGACACGTACGACATCGGTGCTCAGATCGGAGGCGTCGATGACGGTCGCCGAGCGGAGTTGCTCCTCCAGCTGAGCGATCCGCGCCTCGAGCATCGCCTGCTCGTTCTTGGCGTCGTCGTACTCGGCGTTCTCGGAGATGTCGCCGAATTCACGAGCCTCCTTGATCCGCCCGGCGACCTCGCGGCGACGCGTGGTCGACAGCAGCTCGAGCTCGGCCTTGAGATTGGTTAGACCTTCACGGGTGAGGATGACGTCCTTGGGCATGCGTATAAGACCTGTAAATGGAGGCGTTTGGGCGAAAGAAAACCCGCTCTCTCAAGCGGGGCTGACCACGCATCCGGCTGGCGTGGGTCGGCTAGTATAGACGCCCCCGAGCGCGACCTGGGGGAACCGCGCGCGGGCCTCCCAGCGGACACGGCACCGACTAACGCAGACCGTGCCCTTGGATCTCCACGACCTGCTGGAAGGTAGGACGGTTGACCCACTCGATCAGGGGCTGCGTGACCGCTCCGATGGCCCGGAACTGGATCGAGTCCGAGCACATCTGATCACCGGCGGCGCAGACGCCATCGGCCGGATAAACCTGCGCGGGCGACGCGGCCGCGGCCGCCAGCAGCGAGGACTCCAGCGCAGACCGACACGAGCGCAGAGAGCCGCTCCCGCAGTAGACACGGTTCAGACGTCCGGCGACGCGCTGGCCCAGCGCCGCACGCAGATCCTTTTGCACGATCCCGTAGAAGCCGACATCCCAGGAGGAACCGAGGTGCTCACCGGAGGTCCCGTGTCCGGGCTGGTCATTGATCGGGAACTCGGCCTGCACCTGGCTCAACAGCGATGTCCCGAGCACCGGTCCGAACTCCGCGTTGACCAACCGCGGCCACCACGCGTCGAGGATCCGGATGGCTGCGCTCTGCTCGTAGTTTCCCGATGCGCCGGGATGCGCTCGATTGATCCGGTGCGCACCGCTGGCTACCCACGCCTGCAGCTGCCTCACCGCCCCGGCCAGTACCGGGTCAGTCGGATGGCCGATGATCCGGAGCGCGTAGGGGAGAACCTCCACCCCGCGTAGGTCCTGGGTCCCGGCGTTGCCCATCGCGTTGATCAGATCGGTCAACGTGAGCTTGCGCTGGCCGCGGGCGAGATAGTGGTTGATGTTCTGATCGAGCAGCTGCGAGCGGTAGATCGAGGAGAACTGCTGTGCCGTCGCCGCGTCGTTGTAGCCGGGGGCCTGCTTGTTGTTCCAGCTCGTCAGATAGGACTGATCGACAATGTGCGGATGCGCGCCTTGCGAGGTTTGCGGCGAAGCCGACGAGGCGGGTGTCGACGCGGCGGCCGGCGTCAGACCTCGCCACGCGTAGTTCGCCCAGGTGGGGAACAGCGGATTCGTGTGGGCCGCGCGGATCGGGTTGTGGCCCGAGTTGAAGTACGCGATGTGCTTGTCGTCGGTGTAGAACCAGTTGAACGTGTAGCCGATGGCGTTGGCAGCGTTGAAGAAGGCCTGCGGATTGCGCATCTGCGCCGGCTCGTTGAAGTGCTCGAATCCGACCACTGAGTCGAGCTCGTGCAGGTAGGTCGAGCGGAGTTTGGTGTACGCCACGGGGCGGCCGTGGATCCGCGCGCGAGCGATCACCAACCCGTACGCGGTTCGCCGGGACTGGAGGGTGATCGAGCCGGCCGGTGTCGCGTCCGCCAGGTTCGGCTGCCAGGATTCGGTGCGAGTGAGCACCTCCATCGGCACGCAGGAGCGGCCCAGCAGGTAATAGTCGGAAACCGGCGACACGGCTCCGCCGGAGGGGCTGCAGAGGGGCACCGCGAACGTGTCGACGATGTTCTGACCAGACGAGGTTGCCGACCACGCGTAGTCCTGGCCGTGCCCGAGCTCCACGTATAGATTGACGCCGGGGAACGCCGCGCCGTTCGCGTCGATCCCCGGGCCGTGGATGTCCTCTTCCATCAGGATCTGCGGGGCGAAATAGGCGACCTGCGGACCCATCACGGCCAGCGGGTGGCCGCTGACGCTGTGCGCGCCGCTGACGAGCAGTGCATTGGACATGTCGCGCGGGAAGGCCATCAGCCCGGGCCCTGCGTTGGCCGAGGCTCCGAGCGCGAGTCCGATGCGATGCCCGCGCGCGGAGACCTGGCGCGCGCCGGCCCGCGGCACCGCTCCCGCCACCACCGGATTGACGAACTGAACCGAGCCGGGGTCAGGCAGCGCCACCGTCGAGCGCACGGCCTTGGTCGGCTTCGGCAGCGTCTGATAGGGGAACGCGTGACCCCGTACGGTGGTCGGCGCTTCGGGATCGGAGGGATCGACCAGGCTCAGGAGCGTGGCGAAGCCGGAGTGGTCCGGGCGACGGCGCAGGCGGCGAACCACCCGCTTCCGAGCCGGTGTCTCGGGCGATCCCGCCACGGCCCTGCGCTCGACCCCGAAGCGCTGCCTCAGCTGCTCGTAGAGGACCGCGTTGGACAGCTGAGCACCGCCGCCCTTGCCGAAGATCCCACCCACCAGCGCCGCGATCGAGACGAGGTCCTCGGTGGTGAACGGCTGTGGCCCTTGCAGGATCCCCAGTGCGGCGTACTCGGCGGGCATCAGCAGCGGATTCGACCGCGCGGCAGCAATGTAGGCGTTGATGCCGGCGACGAAGTTCGCCGCATCGTCGGAGATCTGCGGGCCGTCGGGAAGGTGGGTTCGTCCGTACTGGACCTGACTGACGAGGTCCTGGTGGGTGTACGGCTCATTGGACCAAACACTCCGATCCATGGCCACGTTGGCGCCGCCGGCGAACTGCGCCAGGTCGCCCTCGCCCGCGTGACGCAGCACGTCGATGAAGAACAGCCGGTCCTGACCGGTGGCGTACCCGATCCCGAACATCAGCTCGGCGCGAGTGTCGCCGTAGATGTGGGGCACCCCGTATTGCTTGTCGCGGATAATCGTCGCGCCCGGCTCCGGCGTCTGAACGCTCTCCACGTTTCCGCTCTGGACGCCGAACGTGGCGTCCTTGTAGAACAGCCCGATCTGCGACGGCTGGATGTTCGGGGCGGCGGTGGTCAGGTTGGAGTACATCGCCAGCTGATCGCTGTTGTGCGGCGGTCGTGACTTCGCGCTCTCAAAGCCGGCCAGCTGAAGGAGGTTGACCAGCCCATTGGTTCCGGGCGGCAGAACGTTGCGGAACCCGCGAAAGTCGTTGGTGCCGTAGGGCTGGACCGCGGCGAGAGCCGAGGACGCGCAGACAGCCCCCGCTCCGGCGAGCATCAACGTCGCGGCGACCGCGCCGCACAGACGCCGTCGACGCCAGTGCGCCATCGCTGAAGGCAGATCCATTGCTCCTCTTCTCCTGGCCGGGCAGGCTACTACGAGCGCCGAGCCCGGGCGTCGCCCGCCGGGCCTCAGGCGGCAGCGGGCGCGGGCATGCTCGCCGCAGCCTCGCTCAGCAGCTCCCGCACAACAGTCGGTGAGGGCGCGCGCTGGACCTCAGCCTGGAGCGCCCGGGGTCCGCCGAGCCGCTCCACGTACCACGGATAGAACTTGCGCAGGTAGCGTCCGGCGCGCTCGGCGCCCATGTGCTCGCAGGCCCGCTCGATCACCCAGTCGAGCTCGTCCAGGATCTCGGCTTTCGCCGGCTCAGCCACCCGACCGCCCAGCAGTTCCTCGAACAGCCACGGGTTCCCGAGCGATCCGCGCGCGAGCATCACCGCCGCCGCCCCCGTCTGCTCGAACGCCGCCTTTGCCTTGGCGGCGGTCCGCAGACCGCCGGAGATCAGGACCGGCACCGGCAGCTCCTCCACCAGCTCGCGAGCCAGCGCGTAATCGGGAGTTCCGCTGTGTCGCTGTGAGGCGTGCCTGGGATGGATGCACAGGCCGGCGATGCCGGCGTCGAAGACCAGCCGCCGCGCCACTTCAACGCCACCGAGGTCCCCAGGCCGCTGTCCCGAGCGCAGCTTGACCGTGACCGGGAGTCCGCTCCCGCGTGCCGCCGCGCGGGCCAGGGCCACCGCGCGGTGGGGATCGTCGAGCAGCGCGGCGCCCGCGCCGGTCTTGCAGACCTTGGGCACCGGGCAGCCCATGTTGATGTCGATCAGATCGGCGCCCGCCTGCGCGACCGCCTCGGCTGCGCTGGCCATCACGTCAGGGTCATGGCCGAACAGCTGCACCGACACAGGATGCTCGTCGGGGTGGATCCGCAGCAGCTCGTTCCAGGTCCGTGCGTTGTGGTGATGGATGGCGAAGCTCGAGACCATCTCCGAAACGGCGAGGCCGGCACCGTAGCGCCGCGCCTGCAGGCGCACGAACCAGTTGCCGATTCCGGCCAGCGGCGCGAGGGCCACGCGGTTGGCAATCGGGACCGCGCCCAGGGTCCAGCTGTCGGTCAATGTCGGGGTCATGAACGTTTCATGGTACGAATCCGGTCATGGACCTCGCCGCCGCCTTCATGCCCTGGGCTCACGTCGTGCGCGATCAAGTGCCCGGCATGGCCCTGTTCGACGCGCACACCCACATCGGGCAGAACGATCCCGACGAGATGAAGCAGACGCCGGAGGAGTTGCTTTCGGTTCTGGCCGCGGCAGACGCCCGGGGGGCGTTCGTGTTCCCGATGCATGAGCCCGGCGGGTACCCGCCCGCCAATGACATGGTGATCGCCGCGGCCGAGGAAACGGACGGCAGACTGGTGCCCTTCTGTCGCCTTGACCCCAACGACGCTCCGGTGAGCGAGGCCGAACGCTGCCTGGACAGGGGGGCGAGGGGAATCAAGCTCCACCCACGCGCCGAGCAGTTCACGCTCGATCACCAGGAGGTCCGCAACATCGTCGCGCTGGCCAACGAGCGCCGGCTTCCCGTCCTGATCCACGCCGGGCGGGGGATTCCCGCGCTGGGACTTCATGCGGTCGAGCTGGCAGGCGAGTTTCCCGACGCCCGCCTGATCCTGGCTCATGCCGCGATCTGCGACCTGTCCTGGATCTGGCGGGTGGCTCCGGACCATCCGAACCTCCTGTTCGACACCGCCTGGTGGATGCCGGCCGATCTCACCGCGCTGTTCTCGCTCGTTCCTCCCGGCCAGATCCTGTTCGCCAGCGACGCGCCGTACGGCTCCACGGCGATGGCGGCGGCGTTTCAGCTCCGAATCGCACTGCAAAGCGGGCTGAGCGGCGACCAGATCCGTTGCATCGCCTCAGAGCAGGCGCTCCGGATCGCCGAGGGAGAGCCGCTGATCCAGGCCGGAGCGGCGGTCGGCGAACGCGAGCGTCCGCCGCACGCCCTGCTGGACCGGGCGTCCGAGTTTCTGATGCTCGGCGCGCTCGCGACGATGCGCGGCGGTGACGGTGGCCCCGAGATGCTCGCGCTGGCCCGGCTGGCCTGCGACGTCCCGGAGGAGATCGACGACGCGCCGATCTTCGCCGCGATCTGCAACCTGATCGACGTCTACGACGAGGCGACCGCCGCGGAGCCGGACAACCGCCGCCGGATCACGCCGCTGATCCTGGGCGTCACGGTGGCACGGACTCCGGAAGTACCGATCCCCGCGCTGAGATAGCGGGCGCCTACGGGGATTTGTTCCGCCGGGAGGAACAAATCGCCGGACCTACCCCCCCGCCAAGCCGCCGGAGCCGCCCAAGCCGCCGAAGCCGCCGGAGCCGCCCCGCCGCCGAAGCCGCCGGACATCGCCGGCGGTTCAGTCCTGGTTTCGCTCCCAGATCAGCCGGAGCCCGATCAAGGTCAGCAGGTCATCGACCTCGTCGATCGTCTCCCGGGTGAACGGCACCAGTGCGTCCGCGAGCCCGCCCGTGGCGATCACCGTGGCATGTTCTCCCAATTCGGCCCGCAGCCGCCCGACGATTCCCTCCACCTGGGCGGCGAACCCGAACACGATCCCGCTGCGGATCGCATCGACCGTCGACTTCCCGATCAGCGACCTGGGTTCACCGAGCTCGACCTTCGGCAGCTTGGCCGCTCGCTCGTACAGTGCATCGATCGAGATCTCCGCCCCCGGGGTGATGATCCCCCCGAGGTACTCACCCGCATTGGAAACCGCGTCGTAGGTGATTGCGGTACCGAAGTCGACGACCACGCACGTGTCCTGCACCCGTTCGTAGGCGGCGACCGAGTTGACCAGCCGGTCGGCCCCCACCTCACGCGGATTGTCGATCCGGATCGGCATCCCGGTGCGGATCTGGGGACCCACGACGAGCATCTCGTGCTCCAGGTACCGGCGAGCCATGGCCGTCCACTGCTCGGAGAGCTGCGGAACCGTCGAGGAGACGATCGAGCTGCCGATCTCCGAGAAGCCCATGCCCCGCAGGCCCAGCAGGTTTGATAGCGCGGCCCCGAGCTCATCGCTCGTCGACTCGCGGACCGTGGCGAAGCGCCAGTGCTCGGTCACCGTGTCGTCGTCGCCGGCGTACACGCCGAAGTGCGTCTGGGTGTTTCCGACGTCGACCACGAGCAGCATTGCGGGCGCATTATCCCCCGCCCCGGCCGGATGAGACCTCAGATCAGCGGCGGCCCGGCGAGCCGGACCTCCTGCCCGGGACCCAGCGCCGCGAGCGCGTCCTTCAGAGCCACGCCGTCCGGAAGTGTCAGCTCGGGCTCGAGCTCGAGCAGCGGGACGAGCACGAAACGCCGGGAGCGCACCTCGGCGTGCGGCAGCCGCAGACGCGGGGAGACGTACTCCAGCGCGGCCAGCAACAGCACGTCCACGTCGATCACGCGGGGGCCGTGGCGGATCCCGCCGGCCGCGCGGCCGACAACGCGCTCGACCTCCTTGCAAGCATCGAGCAGCGCCTCGGGCGCGTGCTCGGTATCAACCTGCAGGCAGGCGTTGAGAAACTCCGGCTGGTCGAGCACCAGGCCGACCGGCTCGGTCTCATACACCGAGGAGGAGCGCCGCACATCGACCCCCTGGGCCGGCAGCTCGGCGATCGCGGCCGCGAGGTGGGCGCGACGGTCCCCGATGTTCGACCCGAGCCCAAGGAAGCCGACGCTCACTTGCCGACGCTCACTTGCCGACGCTCACTCGCCGACGCTCACTCAGCTTCGCGCCACAGCTCGACCGAGACCTCGCTCACCGGCAGGGCGAGCGGCGGCTCCGGCTTGGCCGCCTTCACCCACACCGAATGTGTGTCGTATTGCGCGAGCAGCCGGTCCGCGATCGCCGCACACAGTCGCTCGAGTGTCTTGTAGGAGCGCTGCTGGGCGACGAGGTTGACAGCGTCGCACACCTGCCCGTAATCGATCGTGTCCTCGATGCGGTCGGTGACGGTGGCGTCGCACTCCCCCACCTCGAGCCGGAGGTCCAGGAGCAGGCGCTGACCCACCTCGCGCTCGGCCGCGCTGACGCCGACGTGAGTGAACAGCGAAAGGCCGCTGACCTCGATCGCGACCTCAGGACCCGGGCGCTCCTCCCCGTCGTCGTCGTCCGGATCTACCTCGTCGAACTCGTCGCCGTCGGGGTCCATTGCGGGCTGACCGTAGCAGCAGCAACCTGTAGCGCGTCATGCACGGGCGCGACGTCGTGGACGCGGAAGACTGTGGCTCCGCGCTCATACGCCAGCACGTTCGTGGCGATCGTGCCTGCGATTCGGTCGTCCACGTCGCGTCCGGTGAGCTTGCCGATGAACGACTTGCGTGAGGTCCCGACGACGACCGGGCGCCCCAGCGCGACCAACTCGTCCAGGCGGCGCAGCAGCTCGAGGTTGTGGGCGACGGTCTTGCCGAAACCGATCCCGGGATCGAGCAGGATCCTGTCCTGCGCGATGCCCGCCGCGACGGCCACCGTCATCCGCTCGCCGAGAAACGCCTTGACGTCGTCCACCACATCGTCGTAGCTCGGATCGAGCTGCATCGTCCGCGGATCGCCGAGCATGTGCATCAGGCAGAGCTCCACCTGTCGCTCGGCGACCAGCCCGGCCATCAGCGGGTCGCCGCGCAGGGCCGTTACGTCGTTGACCAGGCTCGCCCCGGCGTCGAGCGCCGCCGCCGCGACGGCCGCCTCCGAGGTGTCGATCGAGATCCGGGCGCGAGTCCCGGCCGAGACGAGCGCCTCGATCACCGGAATCACGCGGCGAAGCTCCTCCGCCGCGGGCACGGGCATCGCCCCCGGGCGCGTTGACTCGCCGCCGATGTCGAGAATCGTCGCACCCTCTCGCTCGAGCTGGAGTCCGTGGGCGGTGGCCGCCGCGGAGTCGAGGTAATGGCCGCCGTCCGAGAACGAGTCAGGGGTGACGTTGACCACCCCCATCAGGTCGAACTGCCCGTCGGGACCCGGGCCGCCTGGGCGGCTCACCGCTCGCCCTCGTCGGGCCAGCGCCCGTGATCGTCGAAGTACTCCCGCGCGTGTTCCTCGGTCTCACGATCACGGTTGCTCTGGATGCTCAACCGGAACATCCAGTTGATCATCCACACGATCAGGGCAATCACCACCAGGCCCACGCCCGCGCCGGCCAGGGGCGTCCGCGCGTGTCCGAGCACGATCGCCACCACTCCGACGAGCACGATCATCACCGGCAGCCACAACCTGGTGAGGGTCAGCATCACGCCTGGAGGGCTTCCGCTGCGATCGCTCACCAGCGGATAATGGTCTGAATGCGCATGCTCGGGCAAGCACGTTACCTCGCGGACTTCGTGCGGTTCGTCGCCACGAAGCCCGGTCAGGAACGCGAAGACTCGCAGGCACTGCGTGAGCTCGAGGCGGCGGCACCGGTATTTCCGGACGGCCTCGAGGTGGAATGGCTCGGGGTCTCCGGCTACCGGATGGCCTACGAGGGCCAGACGCTGTTCATCGATCCATACATTTCCCGTGTCCCGCTGACCACGTTGCTGCGCCGCCAGCCGGCGCTGCCCGACGTGTCGCTGATCGACCGCTACCTCGGCAGCCCGCGCCTGGTCGCCGGCGTGCTGGTCGGTCACACGCATTTCGATCACGCGGTCGATGCCCCAGCGATCGCCCGCCGTTTCCGGTGTCCCGCGTTCGGATCAAGCTCGCTGGTGGCGCTGATGCAGCTCCACGGTGCCGGCGAGCAGGCGGTCGAGATCGAGGCCTACCGCCGTTACGAGCTCGGTCCGTTCACGGTCAGCTTCACGCCCAGCCTGCACTCCAAGCTGGTGCTCGGCCTGGCGGTCCCGTTCGACGGCGAGCTCAGCTGCGAGCACCTCGACGCGCTCACCCCCGGTGCCTACCGCTGCGGACAGGTGTGGGGCATCCGGATCGAGGTGGCCGGCGTCAGCTTCTACCACCAGGGCAGCGCGAACCTGATCGACGACGCGATCCGCGAGCGCGGGGTCGACTACTTTCTCGCCGGAGTGGCCGGCCGCGGCTTCACAAGGGACTACTGGCGCCGCATCATCGGGCGGCTCGAGCCGCACACGATCGTGCCGACCCATTACGACGACTTCTTCCGCCCGCTCCAGGCTCCGATGGGGTTCACCACCAATGTCCACCTGGCGCGCGTCCCGGACGAGGTTCGCGGCGTCAGCGCCGACCTGCGGGTTGCGGCGCTGCCGCTGATGGGTACGACGCCCGCCTGAGAGGGCTACTCGGCGGTGCCGCCGGCCAGGCCCGGCCGGGGCAGCGGGCGCGGACCCTCGCGGCCGGCGCGATCGGACGCCGACGCCGACGCCGACGGGATCGGCACCTTCGGCGGAGGCGGCGCCTCGGCGCCGAACACGGACTCCTCCGTGCCGTCGTCGAGCAACGCCTCGAACTGCTCTTTCTCGATCGTCTCCCGCTTGATCAGGATCTCCGAGAGCTTCTCGAGTGAGTCCTTGCGTTGGGTCAGGATCTCCTTGGCCAGCACATGCGCGGACTCGATGATGCGCCGAATCTCGTCGTCGATCTCCCGGGCGATCTCATCGGAGTAGTCCGGCTCGGCGGAGAATTCCCGGCCCAGGAATGGCATGCCGTGGTCGTGGCCGAACACGCGCGGCCCGAGCTTCTCCGACATCCCGAAGCGCATCACCATCTGCTTGGCCGTCGCGGTCACCTTCTCGAGGTCGTTCGAGGCTCCGGTGGTGATCTCGCCGAAGACGATCTCCTCGGCGGCGCGCCCCCCGAGGGTCATGGCCAGCATGTCCTGGAGCTCCGCGCGCGTGGTAAGGAACTTGTCCTCCGTCGGCAGCGAAATCGTGTACCCGAGCGCCTGGCCGCGGGAAATGACCGAGATCTTGTGCACCGGATCGGAATTGGGCAGGTAGTGCCCAACGATCGCGTGACCCATCTCGTGGTAGGCGGTGATCTTGCGTTCCTTGTCGCTCATCACCCGGGTCTTCTTCTCCGGGCCGGCGATCACGCGCATGATCCCTTCCTCGAGCTCGACCTGGCTGATCTCGCGCTTGCCGTTGCGCGCGGAGAGCAGCGCCGCCTCGTTGACGAGGTTCGAGAGGTCGGCGCCGGTGAAGCCCGGGGTCTGGCCGGCCAGCGTGTCGACGTCGATCTCGCGCGCCAATGGCTTGCCGCGAGTGTGGACCTCGAGGATCTTCTTGCGGCCGAGGCGGTCGGGACGATCGACCACGATCTGGCGATCGAAGCGCCCGGGCCGCAGCAGCGCCGGGTCAAGGATGTCCGGGCGGTTGGTGGCAGCGATGAGAATGATGTTGTCCTTCACCTCGAAGCCGTCCATCTCCACCAGCAGCTGGTTCAGCGTCTGCTCGCGCTCGTCGTGACCACCGCCGAGGCCCGCGCCACGGTGACGACCGACGGCGTCGATCTCGTCCATGAAGATGATGCAGGGAGAATTCTGCTTTGCCTGCTCGAACAGGTCGCGCACGCGGGACGCGCCCACGCCGACGAACATCTCGACGAAGTCTGAGCCGGAGATCGAGAAGAACGGGACGCCGGCCTCACCCGCGACCGCGCGGGCCAGCAGCGTCTTACCCGTCCCCGGCGGCCCGTACAGCAGCACGCCCTTGGGGATCCGGGCCCCCAGGGCCTGGAATTTCTTTGGGTTCTCGAGGAACTCCTTGATCTCGTGCAGCTCCTCGACTGCCTCGTCGACGCCGGCCACGTCACGGAAGGTGATCTTCGGACTATCGACCGACATCCGCTTGGCTCGGGACTTGCCGAACGACATCACCTTCGACCCGCCACCCTGCACCTGGTTCATCAGGAATATCCAGAACCCGATGAAGATCACGAACGGGAGGATGTAGGTCAGCAGCGACAGCCAGCCGTTGGATGCCTTGCCCTGGACGTCAAAGCCGCTCTGGTCGGCGATGTGGTCGTGGGCCAGGGTGATCAGCGTCGGCGTGTACTGATCTGGGAACCCCACGCTGTACTTCTGGCCGCCGTACTGAGGCAGCAGCGTGACGTCCGCAGTGTTGTCCCTCTCCTTCAGCGTGAGGCTCTTGACCTCGTTGCCGTTGAGCTGCGAGATCAGGTTGCCGAACGTCTGCTTCTGCGTCTTGCTCGAGTTGCCGATCAGCTTCTGGGCGAAGAACGCCAGCACGACGACGATCAGGATCGGGAAAGCTGCGCTCTTGAAAAACCTGCTCATAGGAGAAATCCACGCATGCGGCGCGACGGCTGGGAGGCGGGAGAAAGCAAGCGTAGCACCTGGGTTTGGGGCTCAGGACAGCGCTGCATGGGTGCTTTCATTCCTTCAACGCCGCGACGTAGGGCAAGTTGCGGTAGCGCTCGCCGTGGTCGAGGCCGTAGCCGATGGCGAATCGGTTGGGAATCTCGAAGCCGACGTAGCGAGTATGAAGTTCCACCTTGCGCCGCTCGGGCTTGATCAGCAGCGCGCACACCTCGAGTGAGCGCGGGTTCCGGCCCTCGAGGTTTCGCAGCAGATACTGCAGCGTGAGCCCGGAGTCGACGATGTCCTCGACGATCAGCACATCGCGTCCCTCGATCACCGCGTCGAGGTCCTTGAGGATCCGGACCACGCCCGAGGATTTGGTCGCCGAGCCGTACGACGCCACGGCCATGAAGTCGACTTCGACCGGGACCTCGAGCCGGCGCATCAGGTCGGAGAGAAAGAACACCGCGCCCTTCAGGACGCCGATCAGGATCAGATCCCTACCGGCGTAGTCGCGCGAGATCTCCGCGGCCAGCTCGCCGACCCGGCGCTCGAGATCCTCCGCGGGAACCAGGATGTCCCCGATCGCTTCGTCGTCGGCCACGTCGTTTTAGTTTATGGGCGAGCTGACGCTCGCCTGTTGGTTGGGGTCGGCAGCAGCCGGAACCGTCGCGTTCCGTCGGGCCAGCCGTAGCGTTCCCCGCCGGACCTCCGCGCGAACGCCATGGGGGAGATCGAGCGCGGCGTGATCGCTGAGCGCCGCAATTTCCTCGGCTCGCCGGGCAGTTCCCGGCGCGGGGCGCCCGGCCGCACCGTCGGCCAACCGCTGGACGACCAGCCGGCGCAGCCCCGGGGGCAGCCCGCGCAGCCGCTCAAGCTCAATCTGCGGCACTCCCCCGAGGGTCGCGTCCACGAGCTCGTCGAGAACCGCTGTCTCCTCGCGCAGCACATCAACCAGCGCGAGCACGTTCTGCTCCGCTGCGGGATGAATCTCCCGCAGCGCGGGGAGCAGCCCGCCGCGCACGCGTCCGCGTGCGTACGCGCGGGACTCGTTGCTCTCGTCCTCGCGCCAGGCCAGTCCGCGCTCACGGCAGTACGCGGCGGTCTGCTCGCGCGTGAACGCCAGCAGCGGCCGGATCAGCGAGCCCTGGCGCGGATGCATCCCCAGCAGCGCGCGCCGGCTCGGCGAGGACGCCAGCCGATAGAGGACCGTTTCCACCTGATCGGTGGCGGTGTGACCGGCCGCGACGTCCGCGGGCCATGCCCGGGCGATCTGAGCCGCTGCGCCGTAGCGCTCCTCCCGCGCCCACGCCTGCAGGTTGCCGTTCTCACGACGAACCGGGCGCCGGAGCTCAAGCGGGATCTGGAGACGCTCGCACAGCTCCGAGCACCAGCGCTCATCGGCACTGGCCTGAACCCGCAGGCCGTAGTTGACGTGGAGCGCCCGAACGAGACCCGATCCCGCGATCCTGACCGCGAGATCGGCCAGGCAGGTGGAGTCGCGTCCTCCGGACAGCATCACCAGGACCGCGCGCCCCGGGGCCAGCAGCCCCTCGTCCTGAACCTGGTCAAGGAGCATTGTCACCTCTGCACCCGCTGGCGGGCGATGAAGATCTCGGTCGAGTCGCTGAACCCCTTCAGACGGACCTCGGCGATCCGCTCGAACTCCAGGTGCGATCCCGCGTGCTCGACCACGGGGCGGGTCACCAGCACCTCGCCCCCGCCGGACCGCGCGGCCACGCGAGAGGCGATGTTCACGTCCCGGCCGTAGTAATCGCCCTCGCGATAGAGCGCATTTCCGTAATGGACGCCGATCCGCGGCAGCGGACGCTCACTCTGCAGGCGCTGGAAGCCGACCGCCCAGTCGGTCAGCGCCGCGGGATCCGAGCCCACCACCATGGCCTCGTCGCCGATCGTCTTGATCACGCGCGCGGTGTCCGGGAGGGTGATTTCAACCGCCTCGACGAATCGCTCGACAGCGTCCACGGCCTCCAACTCGCCCTCTTCTTCGGTCAGCCGGGTGTATCCCGCCAGATCAGCGAACGCGATCGCGACGCGCATCCGCCCGAGGTCAAGCGTGTCGCCGGCCAGATCGGTCTCCATGTGACCGACCACATCCTGCTCGACGAAGTGCTGCAGGTAGCGCTGGTGGACCTGGTCCATGACCGGAGAGGCCAACGGCAGCAGCTCGCGGGTGAGCGCGAGCATCTCCTCGGCCATCTCCAGGCCATCGGAGCCGGATCGCATCAGCGGCTCGTGGACGTACAGATGGAACAGCCTCACCTCCGCGTCGGCGACCTGGGCCATCGCCTGGCCGTAGACCCGCACGAGCTGGAGCATGGCCACGAGCGGCAATCCGGCCGCCAGCACCGCCGCCACGTATCGCAGCAGCTGCAGATCGTCCTCGGAGATCAGGCGCGCCTGGGTGGGGCTCCAGCCCAGGGCGGTGACGATCCGCTCGATCAAGGCCGGTTCCAGACCGGTCTCCCGGGAGGCGTCCTGCAGCGAGTAGACGACATCCTCGTGCGGGAACAGCTCCTGGATGTACCCGAAGGCGAGCCGTCCCTCGTCGGTGGCCTGCCGGATGCGCTCCAGGGAGTGGCCGCGCTCGCGCAGCCTGGCCACCACGCGCGCATGGGCCACAGCGGCGTCGCTCCAGTGACCGTCGTACTGCGGAAGCACCCCCCGCGACGCCCAGCGCCGCAGCGTCTCGGGCCGGACGCCCGCGCGACGAGCGGCCTCCTTGAGGGACGCCGTCCCCTTGGTGTTGTCCCTGGTGCTCGACATACGACAGATTGTGCTGCCCGGGCTGGACTCGTGCCCGAGGCGGATCAGCCTGGGTGGCAGCCGCCCGTCGCTCGCGGCAAGCAGTTGGCGGCGGGACCTCGAGGAGAACGAGGGCCCGTCGCCTGCGGACGAGACGGCCCGCTGCGTCGGCCGTAGGCGCTCGTCACGTTTCCGGCGGCGCCTCGCGAGCGGAGTATCGGGGATGTCCCGTCACCACGCTCACGATCCGGCCTGTTGCCTTGCTTGATGACGTAGGTCTACTCGCCGTGCGGACGGATGTCAACTGACGCGGCGCGGAAAACTCAGAAGGTGCGGCCTCAGACTTCGAGGTGCGGGTAATCCGCGGCGATCATGTCCCGGTAATGAGCGAATAGCGGCTTGGTGATCGGGATGATCGCCAAGGCTGCTTTGACGTCGCCACCGGCCTTGATCCTCCGCCGCGCGATGGCGATCGCGACGTTCTCCTTGCCCTGGAAATAGCGATTCGCGGTGTCCGAGTTCATCGTCATGCGGACCTTCGGCTCCCAGGTCACCTCATCGGACCATTCCCAGGCCAGGTTGGGCTCGTCGCCGCCTCCGGCACGAATGTTGACGACCAGGTCGAAGTCGGTGAACTCGAACCGCTGGGGGGTGTCGGCGTCTCGCAGCTGCGGCCCCATGTCGGGGTCGTCGCGCATGAGCATGAACGTCCGATCCATGACCTCGCGGAACTCCTGCGCGGAGCGAAAGCAACTCATCGGGCTCGGCCCGTCCTGCCGTGGCGGCTCATGGCGGCGGAGTCTAAGTGGTCGGAGACCACGGGTGGCGGCAGGCCATAGGGTTCATTCCCGCGATGAGCGAGACGCTGCACCTTCACCCGACGGCTCCTCTGGCTGGACGGGTGCTGCTCCCCGGCGACCCGGGCCGAGCGCTGCTGCTGGCGCAGTCGCTGCTGGCGGAGCCACGGATGTTCAACCACAATCGCGGGCTCTGGGGGTATACGGGGGTCGCGGCCGACGGTGAGCAGCTCACGATCCAGAGCACGGGCATGGGCGGTCCCAGTGCGGCGATCGTGATCTCCGAGCTCGCCCAGCTGGGGGCGAGGACCATGCTGCGAGTCGGAACCTGCGGTGCCCTGGTGCAGTCGCTGAGCCTCGGCGAGCTGCTGATCGCGGATGCGGCGCTGGTCGCGGACGGCGCCAGCGCGGCGCTCGGCGCTCCCGAGCGCGTTGAGGGGAGCCCAGAGCTCGTCAGGGCCCTACAGACCGCCGCCGGCTCGGATGCCCACACCGCCACGGTGGTCTCGACGGACCTGTTCTATGACCCGGGCCGGCGCGAGCAGGGCTGGCGCTTGGCCGGCGCGAGCGCGGTCGAGATGGAGACCGCCGTGCTGTTCACACTGGCCGGAGTCCACGGGATCCGTTCCGGCTCGGTGCTGATCGTCTCCGACCTGATCCTGCCCGAGCGGCGCCGGATCGCCGCCGACGCGCTGACGGCAGCCGAGCACAGCCTGGGAGAGCTCGCCGCCAGCGCGCTGTCGGCGTTACCGGTCCTCTGAGTGCACGGTTCGCCCCGGGGCAGACCGGGGCAGGGCGGGGTTGGGCGGGGCTACTTTGAGGTCTTCCGGGGCTTGACAGCAGCCTCGATCGCCGCCAGTCGCTCCTCGATCGCGCTCAAGCGCTGCTCGACCGCGCTCTGCGCCCCAAGGCCGTCGATCCGCTGCTCGAGGCGGTCCAGCCCATCCTCGATTCCCTCCAAGCGCTGCGACACCCCACGCAGGCGACGTGTCAGCCGCTCCAGGTCGCTGGCCGAGGGCAGATTCAAGGCGCCCATCGCCACCTCCTGGGCCCGCATCGCGCGTTCGCGGGTCTCGAAGGCTCGGGAGAGCGCGCCGCTGACCATCGGGTTGTCGAGCAACTCCTGGGCCAGCCGACCGATTGCTTCTTCGCCCTGACGGGTCATCCGTTCCTTCAGTCCTTTTTCATCGCTCATCGTGGCGTTCGCCTCCTGGGTAATCCGGTAACCGGTCGCACCCTAGGCCAAATCTCTTGCGCTCCTACGTCTCTCATGCTGAACTTGAAGGTTAGGCATGCGGTTTCTCGGGGTTGCTTCCCGGATTTTTTGCGCAGAGATCACTACAAGTGACAGCGTTCCCGCGCCGGTGGAAGTCCGTGCCGGCAAAATCCCCCCCGATCCCCCGTGCTCCCGCTGCTCTCCGACGAAACCCAGCGACCACGACGGTTCGTCGTTGCAAAGCCCGATTTCAATCAGTAGCGTGCCGTTTGCGTCGCCGCCCTACAGCGGCGATATATGAGATGCGCACGCCGATTGGCGGGAGGAGTTAGACCACAGTGTTCAGGCGAAGGAAGCTGAGGATCCCTGTTGCTGCGGCAGGCGCCGCGGCGGTTGTGATGGGCCTCTCCGCGATCCCGACTGCCTCCGGGGCACTCCCGTCGTGCGTGAGCACGCCGGGGCTCCAGATTCCAGGCGTGACCTGCGCGGCGACGACCACTTCGTCGACGACCACGTCCTCGCCGCCGACCACCACCTCTACGACCACGACGACGACCACGACGAGCAGCTCTCACCCCACGACCCACAAGCAGGCGCCCCCGCCGCGGCCGACTGGTC
Organism: Solirubrobacteraceae bacterium; assembly: GCA_051001875.1. GTDB lineage: Bacteria > Actinomycetota > Thermoleophilia > Solirubrobacterales > Solirubrobacteraceae > Palsa-465. The sequence continues at coordinate 42,397 of JBPCMW010000031.1, forward strand.
CGAGCACGACCCAGCGGCCGTCCACACACAACGGCGGGAAAGCCGGCAAGCACTCCGGCAGCCGACGGACCGGCAAGGGGAAGGGCACCGGCAAGACCAAGGGTCACAAGCCGGCCGCCACGCCGACCAAGCCGCCCGCGCTGCGCGGCAGCGGCGGAATGCCCACCGCCTCAAACCCGACGTTCTCCTTCGCCCTGCCCGGCGCCGCCCCGATCGGCGTTCCCAACTTCTTCATCGACTCGTTCCGGATCCCGCCGTTCCTGATTCCGATCTATCAGGCGGCCGGCATCCAGTACGACATCCCCTGGCAGATCCTGGCCGGGATCAACGAGATCGAGACGGACTACGGGCGCAACCTCTCGGTCTCCAGCGCCAACGCGGTCGGCTGGATGCAGTTCCTCCCCTCGACCTGGAAGACCTGGGGGGTCGACGCTAACGGCGACGGCGTGGCCGATCCCTATAACCCGGTGGATGCGATCTTCGCGGCGGCACGGTATCTGCACGCGGCGGGCGGCTCGACGAATCTCTCCCAGGGAATCTTTGCGTACAACCACGCGAGCTGGTACGTGCAGTCGGTGTTGCTCCGCGCGAAGCTGATCGGCGGAATGCCGGACAAGCTGATCGGGGCGCTGACCGGCCTGGTGCAGGGTCACTTCCCCGTGGCGTCGAAAGCCCGGTACGCCGATGACGGCGTCGAGCAGCTGGCCACGCGCCGGGTCCGTACGGCCAATGCCGCGCTGCCGGTCGCCTCCACCCCCAGCCGGTCGGTGTCGATCTACGCCAGCCAGCACGCACCGGTGATCGCGGTCAATGACGGCAAGATCGTCCAGGTCGGCGAGAGCCAGAGCCTGGGCCGGTTCGTCAAGCTCCAGGACGAGACCGGCAACACCTACACCTACGCGCACCTGGGCTCGGTGCCCAAGCTCTATCCGGTGCCCAAGCCGGTGAAGCTCTCGGCGGCGGACCTGGCCAAGCAGCTCTCACTGCCGGCACTCCCCTCCCCCAAGTCTCCCGCGAGCGCGGGACAGCAGCAGAGCGCTCCCACCGTCTCGACGAAGCAGGCAACCCGCGAGGCCAAGACCGCCCCGACGCTGCCGCACACGACCTCCACGTCGACAACCACGAGCGCCGCGAACGCCGCCGCGCCGCTGGTCAAGGAGCGGCTGTTCGCCCATCCCCCTCGGCCCGGCTCGTACGCCGCCGGGGGTCAGCTGCAATTGCGCAACACGCGGGCGCAGATCTCGAGCTTCCACAACTACTTCTCCGACGCCCTACACCTGGGCAAGAACCAGTACACGCTGGAGCCCTTGAAGGCCGGTGCGGTCGTGGTCGCCGGGACGGTGCTGGGCCGGATCGGGCCGGGGAGCTCGCGACAGGCCTCGCACGTGCAGTTCATGATTCAGCCGGCCGGCAAGTCGGCCCCGCAGATCGATCCCAAGCCGATCCTCGACGGGTGGAAGCTGCTCGAGGCGACCGCGGTGTACCGAGCATCCGGCGTGGATCCGTTCTTCGGCCCCGGCGCCAAGAACCCCACGATCGGCCAGATCCTGCTGATGAGCAAGGAGCAGCTGACCAACCGCATCCTGCAGGATCCGCACGTCCAGATTTACTCATGCGGCCGCCGGGACATCCAGGCCGGCCTGATCGACCGTCGCGTGATGGCGACCGTCGAGTTCCTGTCGGCGTCCGGGCTGGACCCCACGGTCTCCGGCCTTGAGTGCGGTCACAGCCTGACGGGCTCGAGCGGTACCGACGCCGCCGGGGCGAGCGGATCGAGTGTCGACATCTCCAAGATCAACAACATCCCGCTGCTCGGCCACCAGGGCCCCGGATCGATCGCCGACATCACGATCCGCCGGCTGCTGACTCTCCAGGGTGCGATGAAGCCCGACCAGATCGTCAGCCTGATGAGCTACAAGGGCCAGAACAGCACCCTCGCGCTGCCCGATCACAACAACCGGATCCAGGTCACCTACACGCCGCTGTTCGGCAACAACAAGAAGCTGTCGGACGAGATCAAGACGATCCTCAAGCCGGCCCAGTGGATCCAGCTGATCAGCCGGATCAGCCAGATCCCCGAACCGGTCGTCCCGATCACGCCGAGCAAGTACGCGCTCCGTACGGCCGGCGCCCACTGACCGCTCCCGGTCCCCTCTTTCGCTTCAGCCAGATCGAGGTGCCCTGGGCGTTGGGCCCGCCCGACGGCCGCTACATGTTCCGGCAGCCGGCCGGCGTGTCCGGGTCGGCTCCCGGCCACGTGCTGGTGCTGGCGACGTTGGGGGCGCCAGAACGCCGGCGCGGCTTAGCCCAGCGGCGTAGACGCAAGGCGGAGCCTGAGCCTGAGCCTTCCGCGGTCGCGACCGGTCGAGTGACAGTGATCGACGTGGCCGCGCCGCTCCCCGGGGCCGGCGACGCGCAGAGCTGGCTCGCCCAGGCGGGCGAGGATGAACTCGCGGCCGGACTGGCGGTGCTCAACCAGGCCCTTCACGCCTTCCGCCAGGTCACCGCGGACCCGAGCGTCCATCCGGTGACGCGGCGGCAGCTGTTGGTGGCGCGCATCGGCTACGGGGCCGGTGAGCAGGTCGCCGACGGGCTCTGGACCGATGCACTCGAGCTGCTGCCAGCCGTCGGCCGGGAGACCCGCTCCAAGGTCCTGCATCCGCAGGCTCGCCTCGCGGCCGTCCTCAACCGCCGCGAGCCCGCCTTGGTGTGTGAGGAGCTGGTGCTGCGAGCCCGCAGCGACCTCGACCACGGCCGCGACCGGGAGGCTGCGCTGCAGCTGCTGGTCGCCCTCGACGCTGCGCTGGCAGAGCTCGCCGGCACATCATCGATCGCCGACCTGGGACAGCGGCTGGCGGAGCTGCGGGCTCAGCGTGACCCGGCGGCCATCGCCGCGCAGGCCGCCCTGTCCGGGCCGCTGTCGGCGGCGCACCGCGAGACGGTCGCGTTCGCGGTGGGGCGGATTGAGGCGGCGCTGCGCGCCCGCGCAGTCGCGAACGCATGAACGGCTACCCATTCACCCCCACTCCTGACATAGTTCGTAGCGAGATGGCGAGCGCGGTGAGTCTGTAGGGGCGATGGCGAAGACGGCGGCCGGACGCGCGGTACGCGGAAACGGGGGTCCGCCCAAAGGTCCGTCCAAAGGTCCGTCCAAAGGTCCGTCCAAGGAGCGCGGCGTCGATCCGGCGCTCGAGCGGGTGGAGCAGGCACTCCGGGCGGCGGCCGGTGGCGACTTCCAGGTGCGGCTCCCCGCACGGCGCAAGGACGAGATCGGGAGGCTCGAGGCGGCTTACAACGACCTGGTCGCCCGCAACGCCGCGCTCGAGGCGGAGCTGGTCCGCATCGGACAGATCATCGGGCGCGAGGGCAGGATGACTGAGCGCGCCCGGCTGAACGCCGACGGCGGGTGGGCCACCACGATCGGTTCGGTGAACGGCCTGATCGACGACCTCGTGCGACCCACGACCGAGGTGGCCCGCGTGATCGTCGCGGTGGCCGAGGGCGACCTGAGTCAGAAGATGGCGCTCGAGATCGAGGGGCGTCCGGTCAAGGGGGAGTTCGCCCGGATCGGCACCACCGTCAACTCGATGGTGGATCAGCTCTCGAGCTTCGGCGCAGAGGTGACCCGGGTGGCGAGAGAGGTAGGCACCGAGGGCAAGCTCGGCGGCCAGGCTACGGTCCCCGGCGTCGCGGGCACCTGGAAGGACCTGACCGACAACGTCAACTTCATGGCCCGCAACCTCACCGACCAGGTGCGCAACATCGCCGACGTGACGACAGCGGTCGCCAACGGCGACCTCTCGCGCACGATCACGGTCGATGCCCGGGGCGAGATCCTCGAGCTCAAGAACACCGTCAACACGATGGTCGACCAGCTGTCGGCGTTCGCCGATCAGGTGACGCGCGTGGCCCGGGAGGTCGGGACCGAGGGCAAGCTCGGCGGCCAGGCCGAGGTCCCCGGCGTCGCGGGCACCTGGAATGACCTGACCGACAACGTCAACTTCATGGCTCGCAACCTCACCGAGCAGGTTCGCAACATCGCCACGGTCACCACCGCGGTGGCCAACGGCGACCTCTCGCGGAAGATCACCGTCGACGTCAAGGGCGAGGTGCTCGAGCTCAAGCGGACGGTCAACACCATGGTGGACCAGCTCTCGGCCTTCGCTGACGAGGTGACGCGCGTGGCCCGGGAAGTCGGGACCGAGGGCAAGCTCGGCGGCCAGGCCGAGGTCCCCGGCGTGTCCGGCACGTGGAGCGACCTGACCGACTCGGTCAACTTCATGGCCTCCAACCTGACCTCTCAGGTGCGCAATATCGCCCAGGTCACCACCGCGGTCGCGCAGGGGGACCTGTCGAAGAAGATCACCGTCGACGCCCGCGGGGAGATCCTCGAGCTCAAGGACACGATCAACACGATGGTCGACCAGCTCCGCTCTTTCGCCGCCGAGGTCACGCGCGTCGCGCGAGAGGTGGGCACCGAAGGGACCCTCGGCGGCCAGGCCGAGGTCGGTGGCGTGTCGGGGACCTGGAAGGGCCTGACCGAGAACGTCAACCAGATGGCCTCCAACCTGACCACGCAGGTCCGGAGCATCGCCACGGTCACCACCGCGGTGGCCAATGGCGATCTTTCGCGGAAGATCACCGTTGACGCGAAGGGCGAGGTCGAGGCGCTGGCCGAGACGATCAACCGGATGGTCGATCAGCTGCGCTCGTTCGCGGCTGAGGTGACCCGCGTCGCGAGGGAAGTAGGCACGGAAGGGGCGCTGGGCGGCCAGGCCGAGGTCCCGGGCGTCGCCGGCACCTGGAAGGACCTGACCGACAACGTCAACTTCATGGCCCGCAACCTCACCGACCAGGTGCGCAACATCGCGCAGGTCGCGACGGCGGTGGCCAACGGGGACCTCACGCAGACGATCACCGTGGACGCTCGCGGCGAGATCCTCGAGCTCAAGCAGACGCTGAACCGGATGGTCGCGCAGCTGTCCAGCTTCGCCGCCGAGGTCACTCGCGTCGCGAGAGAAGTGGGCACCGAGGGCAAGCTCGGCGGCCAGGCCGAGGTCGAGGATGTGTCCGGCACCTGGCGCCGGCTGACCGAGAACGTCAATCAGCTGGCCGGCAACCTGACCACCCAGGTGCGCGCGATCGCAGAGGTCTCCACCGCGGTGACCCAGGGCGACCTGACCCGCTCGATCTCGGTCGAGGCCCAGGGAGAGGTGGCAGAGCTCAAGGACAACATCAACCAGATGATCGCCAACCTGCGCGAGACGACTCAGCGCAACGCCGAGCAGGACTGGCTGAAGACGAACCTGGCGAGCATCTCCGGCAAGCTCCAGGGCCAGCGGGATCTCGCCGCGGTCACCCAGCTGATCATGAGCGAGGTCACGCCAACCGTCAGCGCCCAGCACGGCGCCTTCTTCGTGGCCGAGCCGGGGACCCACGGCAGCACGGAGCTGGTGCTGGCGGCCGCCTATGGCTACACCCCACGCCGCAGCGATTTGCACAGCCGCTTCGACGTGGGCGAGGGCCTGGTTGGTCAGGCCGCCTTCGAGCGCAAGACGATCGCGCTGACCGACCTGCCGCCGAACTACATCAAGGTCGGCTCGGGCCTCGGGGAGTCCGGCGCGGCGGGACTGCTGGTGATGCCGGTGCTGTTCGAGGACCAGGTCCTTGGCGTGATCGAGCTGGCCGCGCTGAGGCCGTTCTCCGACGTCAACCGGGACTTTCTCGATCGTCTCACCGAGACGATCGGCGTCGTCCTCAACACGATCCGCGCCAACATGCGGACCGAGGAGCTGCTGTCGCAGTCCCAGGGGCTCACGCAGGAGCTGCAGAAGCAGTCCGAGGAGCTTCGCAACACCAACGACGAGCTCCAGGAGAAGGCCCGGCTGTTGTCCGAGCAGAACCAGGACATCGAGATCAAGAACGAGGAGATCGAGCTGGCCCGGCGCGGGCTCGAGGAGAAGGCGGCCCAGCTCGCGCTGTCCTCCAAGTACAAGTCCGAGTTCCTGGCCAATATGTCGCACGAGCTGCGGACGCCCCTGAACTCGATGCTGATCCTCAGCCGCATGCTCAGCGAGAACGACGACGGCGAGCTCAACCAGCGCCAGGTCGAATTCGCCCAGACGATCCATTCCGCCGGCAACGACCTGCTGTCGCTGATCAACGACATCCTCGACCTGTCGAAGGTCGAGGCGGGCCGGATGGAACTGGAGCTGGCGTCCGTGCCGCTGGCCGAGATCTACGAGGGGGCCGAGCGCGCATTCCGCCAGGTCGCCGAGGAGAGCGGCCTGACCTTCTCGGTGGAGCTGGACCCGACCCTCCCGGCGTCGATCGTCTCCGACGAGCAGCGTCTGAACCAGATTCTCAAGAACCTGCTCTCGAACGCGTTCAAGTTCACTCACGACGGGGGCGTGACGCTGTCGATTCGGAGGCCGGATTCGACGGTTCTGTTTGGCAACGAGACGCTGAGCGCCGCCGAGCGGGTGATCGAGTTCTCGGTCGCCGACACCGGCGTGGGCATCGCCGACGACAAGCTCGGAGCGATCTTCGAGGCGTTCCAGCAGGCGGACGGCACGACGTCGCGCAAGTACGGTGGGACCGGCCTCGGGTTGTCCATCTCCCGAGAGATCACGCGGCTCCTCGGCGGGGAGATCCACGTCGAGTCCACGCTCGGCTCCGGCAGCCGGTTCACCCTGTTCCTGCCGCTCACCGAGCGGGTCGTCGAGTCTCCGACGGACCCGAACGGCCACTCCGGCGGACCACTGGCCGTACCCCCCAAGGGCGCGGGTCCGGCAACCCAGGACGTGGCCGACGACAGCCTGGCGCTCGAGCGCGACGACCGCGTCGTGCTGGTCCTCGACTCCCACCAGCCCCGCGCTCGGATCCTGCTCGACGCCGCGCATCGGCACGGAGCCAAAGGGATCGTCGCGCCCCGTCCCAGCGCCGGTGTTTCGCTCGCCCGGGAGCACCGGCCTGAGTCGATCGTGCTCGCCGGCGACCCGGCCCGCGTGGAGTCCGTGCTCGGCCAGCTCAAGAAGCACCCCGACACGCGCCATCTCCCCGTCATCGTGATCTCCGAGGCGTCCGCGCGGATCGACGCGCTGCGCTCGGGGGCAGTCGCCTTCCTGGCGGAGCCCGTCAGCGACGGGTCGCTAGAGGAGGTTCTGTCGCTTTCCGACAGGCGCGCGGGTCGCGTGCGGCGGATCGCCCTGATCGACGAAAACGCGGGGCCCGACGGGCAGATCATCGAGCTGCTGAATGGAGACGACGCCGAGGTGCAGCGAATCCCTGCGCAGGGCGCCGCGGCAGCCTTACAAGCGGGAGGGTTCGATCTCGCCGTGGTCCTCGCCGGCCGTCAGCGCCGGCAGACGTTGGCCCTCCTGCGCGAAGTCTCGACCGACGAGACGCTGCGCGAGCTTCCGATGGTCGTCTACACTGCTCGCAAGCTCCCGAGCGCCGACCGCGCCCGAGTCGACGCGCTGGCCAAGGCCGCGGTGATCTGCGTCGCCGACTCCCCGGAGCGGCTCGTGGATCGATGCGCCCTGTTCCTGCATCGCGTCGAAGCCCAGCTGCCGCGGGAGGCCCGCATGATGCTCGGCGATCTTCGAACCGGCGATGCTCCGCTGGAGGGCAAGAAGGTGCTGGTGATCGACGACGACATCCGCAACGTGTTCGCGCTGACCTCGACACTCGAACAGCGCGGGATGAAGGTGGTGTTCGCCGAGAACGGACGCGAAGGGGTGGAGCGCCTGCATCAGCATCCGAACACCGACCTCGTGCTGCTCGACATCATGATGCCCGAGATGGACGGTTACGAGACCGCGCGGGCGATCCGCTCGATGCCGAGATTTGAGCATCTGCCGATCATCTCGCTGACCGCAAAGGCGATGAGGGGCGACCGCGAGAAGGCGATCGCGGCCGGCGCCTCTGACTACATCACCAAGCCGGTCGACATCGATCAACTGGTGTCGATGATGCGCGTGTGGCTGGACGCCTGAGCAGCCACGCCGCTGCCGCCGTTCCGGACGCCCTGGTTGGTCTCACCGCGGGCGAGGTGCTGCCGATCCTGCTCGTCGACGACCGCGTGGAGAACCTGCGCACGCTGGAGGCCGTACTGGAACCGCTCGCGGTTCCGCTCGAGAGCGTCACCTCCGGCGAGGAGGCGCTGCGGCGCCTGCTCGTGCGCGACTATGCCCTGATCCTGCTCGACGTCCGGATGCCGGGCTTGGACGGCTTGCAGACCGCCGGGCTGATCAAGGGCCGCGAGCGCAGTCAGGACGTCCCGATCGTGTTTCTCACCGCCGCTCGCAACGAGATCGACGAGATCCTCCGCGGGTATGACGTCGGCGCGATTGACTACGTGCTCAAGCCGTTCGATCCCGAGCTGCTGCGTTCGAAGGTCAGCGTCTTCTGCGAGCTCGAACGCAGTCGTCGCACGCTCAAACGGTCCGAGGCATTCCTGCGCGGTGCCTTCGAGGCGGCGCCGATCGGCAAGACCGTGCTCGACGGCTCCCGTCGGATAGTGCGAGCCAATCCGGCGTTCGGCCGGCTGCTGGGCCGCGACGCGTCGCAGCTGGCGGGTGTCGAAGTCGACGCGCTGTGCCATCCCGACGACCGGGTGCGGCTTACGGGCGCGCTGGCATGGATCGCCGGCGACCAGCGGACGATTGCCGAAGCCGAGCCGACCGAGACGGATGTCCGGCTGCTCTCCCCTTCCGGCACGGACGTTTGGGTGGCGGCTGTGGCCTCCTCGATCGATCCGGCCGAGCTCGCTGACGCGCTGCTGCTCGTGCAGTGGGTCGATTTGAGTTCCCGCAGGCGAGCGGAGCAGGCGCGCGCCGACCTGCTGCTCGAGCACGCCGCCCGGACCAACGCTGAGGCGATCGCCGACCGGCTGGACAAGCTGCAGACGCTCAGCGCCGCGATCGACTCGCTGGCCCTCGACGAGGTCCTGCCCGAGCTGGCGGTACGCCTGGCGGAGCTGTTCGAGGCCGAGCTCGCCGAGGTGGAGGTGCTGACCGGCGATGATGACCCGATCCGCGTCCGCGTGGCGGGTTCACGGGTGCTGGGCGCCGCCGAGGAGTTCCTCCGGCCGGCAGACGCCCACGCGGAGGAGGCCCCGATCGTGATCGAGCACACGCGCTTCGGGTGCCTGAGACTCATCCTCACGCCCGATCGGCGCTTTACGGCCGCGGACCGCTCATTGCTCAGCGATGCTGCGGAGCGCGCAGCCCTGGCGATCCGTCGCGCCCGGCTCCACGAGCGCGAGCACAGCATCGCCGCCGAGCTCCAACGGGGACTCGTGCCCAAGCGCCTGCCCGAGCTGGAGGGGCTGCAGATCGCCCCCTATTACCAGGCCTCGGGGGACGGAGTGGAGGTGGGGGGCGACTGGTACGACGCCTTCGAGTTGGGCGGAGATCGGCTCGGCGTCGTGCTCGGCGATGTGGCCGGCCGCGGCATTCCGGCCGCCTCGGCGATGGGCCAGCTTCGCAGCGTGAGCCGGGCATTTGCGCTTTCCGACGACGGCGAGTGCGCACCCGGGGAGGTGCTGACGCGACTGAACCGGCACCAGCTCGCTCTCGGGGCCGAGGAGCTGTTCACGGTCCTCTACGCGATCATCGACCGCGCCACCCGGACCGTCACCTGGGCGAACGCGGGACACCTTCCCCCACTGTTGCGAGCTGACTCGGGCGAGGCCGGCCTGCTCGAGGGCGGCAACGGGTTGATGGGAATCGAGGAGGTTCAGTACGAGTCGTTCGAGCATTCCCTGCCCATCCCCAGCACGATCGTGCTCTACACGGATGGGCTCGTCGAGCGCCGCGGGGAGTCCCTCGACGCCGGCTTCAGCCGGCTGATCGACGCCGCCAGCTCAGGGCCCCAGGAGCCGCACGCCCTGCGTGATTACATCCTCGAGCGCGTACTGCCAGCCGACGCGCTGCACGATGATGTGACCGCCGTCGTCGTGCAGGTCAGCTGAGACGGCGCTCGCTCACGCCGTCTCGTCGTCGACGAACGGCAGATGGCGCTCGGCGCCGGTGACCACGAACACCTGCATCGCGCTGCCCGCGGGACGCAGGAGACGCAGCGTGCATCCCCGGCTACGTGCCGCCCGCTCGGTCTGGAGCAGGAACCTCAGGCCGGAGGAATCGACGAAGTTCACCCCGCGGAGGTCGATCAACAGGCTCTCCGGGTGTCCGTCCAGGGCCTTCGCGCGCGCGCGCTCGAGTGCCGCGACACCGCCCAGGTCGATGTCCCCGGTGATCGTCAGCCTGACCTCCTCCGTCCCACGCTCGATCACGATGTCGACGTCGTTGGACTGGGTCATTGTGCAGCCGCAGATGCCAGATCAAGCGCCGCCAGGACCGCGTCGAGCTCACCGACCACGTCACCATGGCAGCGGATCACCGCCCGGTCGTCGAACGGCGTTGAGCCCTGGGTCAAGATCGCCAGCCGGCCCCCGCGGGACAACGTCACCGCCGGGAGTTGACCGACCGGATAGACCTCGAGCGAAGAGCCGATGCACAGCATCAGGTCGGCACCCGCGGCCAGCTGTTCGGCCCGGGCCAGCGTCTCGGCGGGCAGGTACTCGCCGAACAGGACGACGTCGGGCTTCAGGGGCGAGTTGCAGTCACAGCGGGGGACGCCCTGGCAGTCGTCGAGCTGGCGCGATCGCACGTCCGCCAGCGCAAATTGGTGCCCGCAGGCCAGACAGGACGAGTGCGCGATCGTGCCGTGCACCTCGACCAGTGTCCGCGAACCGGCACGTGCGTGCAGCTGGTCGATGTTCTGGGTGATCACGGCGTCGAGCATCCCGGCGCGCTCGAGCTCGGCCAGCGCCTCATGGGCGCGGTTGGGACGCTTGTGCTCGAGCGCCTGGAATCGCTCACCGTAGAAATGCCAGAAGCGCTCGGGATCACGCCGGAACACGTCGATGTGGGCCACCTCCATCGGATTCACGTTGGCCCACAGACCGGTTCCGGGGGAGCGAAAATCCGGGATCCCCGACGGAACCGAGATGCCCGCGCCGGTCAGGGCGACGACCGAGTCGGCCCCGCGGATCAGCGCGGCGAGTCGGGTGGCTGCGGTGCTGAGTGCCTTCACTTGCCCTGGAACCATGGCGTGCGCTTCTGGAGGAAGGCGGAGATGCCCTCGTGTGCGTCCTCGGACGCGAACACGCTCGCGAAGCCCAGCTTCTCCTGCTCGATGCCGTCGTCCAGGTCCCCGGCTGCGCTGACGCGCTTGATCTGTTCGACCGCCAGCGGCGCCTGTCCGGCCAGTCTGCGCGCCCAGGCGAGCGCGGTGTCGAGCAGCTCGTGGTCCGGTACCACCCTCGTCGCCAGTCCGAGCTGGTAGGCCTCGTCGGCACCGATCGGCTCGCCGCTCAAATTCAGCTCGAGCGCCTTGGCCTCCCCGACCAAGCGGGGCAGCCGCTGCGTCCCTCCGAACCCGGGGATGATTCCGAGACTGATCTCGGGCTGGGCGAAGGACGCCGACTCGGCGACGATCCGGAAGTCGCAGGCCATCGCCAGCTCGCAGCCTCCGCCGAACGCCAGCGCGTTGACCGCGGCGATCGTGGCGATCTTCGAGCGCTCCATGTCGCGCAGAAAGCCGTGCATCTGATCGAGCAGATCCCGGCCCGCGGCCGCGTCCATCTTCGTGAACGCCTTGATGTCCGCCCCAGCACAGAACAGCATCGGATTGGCCGAGGTGAAGACCAGCGCGCGGACGGTGCCGTCATCGTTCACGGCCTGCCACAGCTTGTGCAGCGCCTCCACGACCTCCGGTGAAATTGAGTTAGCCGGCGGCCGGTCGAGCCACACGACCGCGGTGTCCCCGCGCCGCTCGAGTTTGACCGGGCTCTCCTCCCAGCCGGCCTCCGGACGCGCGTAGGGGAAGAACCCCTGGCCGCTCTTCACACCCAGCCGGCCTTGGGCCACGAGGCGGCGCAGGATCATCGGTGGTTCGAAGTTCTCTCCCCACTCGGCAGCCGCCCGCTGAAGCTTGGCCAGCACCTCGTCCAGACCGATCTGATCTGCTCGGGCGAACGGCGGCGGGATGATTCCCGCACCGGCCATCATTCCGAGGTCGATGTCCTTCATCGCGGCGACGCCCTCCTCGAGCACGAGGCAGCTCTCGACCAGCGCCCTGAGCGTGAACCGCTCGACCAGCGCGTCGGTGTCGATCGGCGTCTCAGCCGTGCTCATAGAAGCCCTTTCCGGTCTTGGCACCCAGATTCCCATTCGACACCAGTTCCTGCATCTGGCCGTGGACGTGAAAGCGCTCGCCATATGACTCCCTGAGATGCTCGGCGACGTGGAGCACGGTGTCGAGCCCGAGCAGATCGGCGAGGAAGAACGGACCCATCGGGGCGGCCTTCGACTCGCTGAGGATGCGGTCGAGCTCCTTGATCTCGATTCCGGTCTCCTCCTGGAAGCGCCACAGCTCCGAGACGCTCGCGTTGAGGATCCGGTTGACCACGAAACCCGGCGCCTCCCCGCAACGAATCGCCATCTTCTTGATCGTCTGCGCGAAGTTACTGGCCGCCTGCACGGTCTCGAGCGACGTGTCCTCCCCTTCGACCACCTCGATCAGCCGCATCAGCGACGCGGGATAGAAGAAGTGAAAGCCGACGACCTTGTCCGGGCGGCTGGTCACCTCGCTCATCTGCGTGATCGACAGGGACGAGGTGTTGGAGGCCAGGATCGCGTGGCCGGGCGTGACCTCGTCGAGCTCGGCGAACACGACCTGCTTGATGTCCATCCGCTCCGGGACGGCCTCGATCACGAAGTCGACGTCCCCGAAGCTCTCGTACCCGGTCGTGCCGGTGATCAGCCCGATCCTGCGATCGAGTTCGGCCGCGTCGAGTTTGCCCGAATCGACGCGCGCCTGCCACAGCGACCGCGCCTTCTCCAGCCCGGTGTCGACGAACCTCTGATCGACGTCCTTGAGCACGACGGGAATGTCGGCGTTGGCGATCGTGTACGCGATCTCCCCGCCCATCGTGCCGGCGCCGACCACTGCAGCTTTGAAGACGAACATGCGCTCTCAGATGTGGTGTCGGTGGTGGCCTGCCCCAGCACCGCCGGAGCCCGCCGGAGTCTACCGGCGCGCGTCTGGCCGGTGGCGTTCCGGTCAAGCGCCTCAGCGGGCGCGCTCGGACAGCTCTCCGCGGAACCGTTCCAGCGTGGCGTGCAGCGAGGCCGTCATCGCCCGGCGGATGAACAGCAGGTCGATCAGGGGGGTGAAGAACGAGCTCTTCTTGATCTCGTACTCGAGGCTCAGCTTGACCTCGACGTGTTCGTCCGCAGGGGTGAAGGCCACCTGCTGGCGCCCCCTGATCGCGTCATCCTCGACCTCCAGCGTCTGCCCCTCCAGCGGCGCGTACGCGGTCACCCGCTCGGTCACGCGCCCGCGCCCGGCCGGCCCTGACTGCCACGTCACGCTGGATCCGACCTGCGGCCAAGCGCCCGAGGTCTCGACGACGTGGTCGAAACCGTCGACCCAAGAGGCCCACCGCGTGACGTCGTACCAGTGGGACTGCGCCGCGCTCACGGAACCCCGAAATGTCTGCGCCGCACTCACCGCCTTCATCGTGCTGATTATCGCTGCCTTGTCGGATCGTGGAGGACTCGTGCACCGGACGGTGCACGAGTAGGCTTGACGGAGGTCATGGCCGACAACCTGCCCGACACCGTCCGGCCCTACCCGGATATCTCGTCGAAGGCGTACGAGCACCCCGCGGACCGGGCCGCCACCGCCGCGCTGAAAGCGGTCCCGATGCTCGACACGGTCGCGCGCAACCTGGTCGAGTGGCGCTACGAGCGCGCGCTGCGCCAGTTCTACCTCGGCAACTCGGTCAGGGTCGGTGAGCACCAGCTTCCGCAGCTGTGGACGTCGCTGAGCGGGGTGACCCGCGTGCTGGACATGCCGGACGAGTACGACCTGTACGTCACCGCGGGCGTGCGCGGGGGCGCCCAGACGATCGGTTCGGGCAATCCGATGATCGTGATGGACTCGATGCTGCTCCAGCGGCTGGGCCCGGGCGAGCAGCGCGCGGTCCTCGCTCACGAGCTGGGGCACATCCTCTCCGATCACGTGCTGTACATGACGGCCCTGAACATTCTGCTCAGCGTCGGCAGCGGCTTGCCGTCCTTCCTCGGACTCCCGTTCCGGGCTGTCCGCGCAGTGCTGCTCGAGTGGTATCGCGCGGCCGAGCTGAACTGCGACCGCGCCGCCACGCGGGCGGTGCGGGACCCCCGGATCGTCTGCTCGAGCCTGAGGGTCACCGCGGGCGCGATGCCCGCCGATCAGCTCAACCTCGATTCGTTCATGGCGCAGGCCATCGAGTACGAGAGTTGGGACGACCCGAGCGACCGCGTGCGCCGCTTTTTCAATGAGATCGGCCAGAGCCACGCCTACTCGGTCCGGCGGGTCTCCGAGGTGATGAAGTGGGTCCAGGGCGGCGAGTACGACCGCATCGTGCGCGGCGAATATCGGACCCGCGACCAGAAATCCGACACCCGCGAGGAAGCCGGCGACGCGATGGAGTTCTACGCCGAGCGCTTCCGCTCGTTCTTCCGCGAGGCCGGCGACAACGTCACCTCGCTCGGCTCCCAGGTCGGCGATGTGAGCCAGCAGCTGGCGGACTGGATCCGCACGCGGGGCGGCGGGTCGGGCTCGCCGTCCGAAGGTTAGGCGGCGCGGCGCCGGCGGGGCGCGGCCCAGCGCTCTGGCGAGAACCAGAACGCTCCAACTGCTGCGGGTACTGCGGACCGATGTAGCACTTTGGTCGTTGGACGACCCTAACGCGCACCGCCTCGCCGGGAATCGGCGTCGATGGAGCGTTTTGGTCGTCCCCGGCGCCCGTGCCTGCACATTCCGACAATCGCTGCACATCCCGCCCCGTCTGACGAGCTGTTCAGGATATGGATGAAGAACGCGCCAGACCGTGCCGCGTGGCTACGCATTGTCGTGCTGTTCAGGTTCGCACGCCACTGCCGAGCCTCAGCCGGCGCCGCGGCGGTCCCCGGGGACTCCACGTCACCCCTCCCCAGCCGCCGTTGCTTCGACCCAAAATCGCATTGAAGGACCATCCAAGCGCTGCCTCAAGTCAACCACGGGGAGACTGGCGGGGCGGGGTGAGTGAGATCCTCCGGTCGGCGTCGGGATGCGCAGTTACGTCCGCATAGCGGACGTTTCGTGCGTCCGTGCGTCCCATCCCGCGCCGCGCGACACCCCCATGGCCCCGAGGAAGTGCTTGACAATCACCAACCTAGCGATATATCGTTACCTATCGTGATGGATCGCGATCACCTGAACGAGACCGACGAGCAGCTCGCTGCGCTGCGCGCAAGAGCCATCGATGGCTACTGGAGCCGGCAGGCGTTCGGCGGGGGCCGCGGGCGCCGGCGACGTGGCGACGTGCGCCAAGCGGTGCTGCTGATGCTGGCCGAGCAGCCGCTCAACGGCTATCAGCTGATGCAGCTGATCGAGGCCCGCAGCCGGGGACGCTGGCGTCCCAGCTCCGGGTCGGTGTATCCGACGCTGGCCGCGCTCGAGGACGGGGGGCTGATCCGCGCGACCGACCACGAGGGATCGAAGCTCTATGAGCTGACGGCAGCGGGTCGCAAGTTGCTGGCCGGCCAGGCCGGTGGCGAACCGCCGTGGCACGGTCATGATGGCCATGCGTCCGAAGCAGACGACGAGCTGCGCTCGCTCACGCACAGCCTGCATGTCGCGATCTCACAGGTCGCGCAGGCAGGAGACGCGCAGCAGATCACGCGGGCGGAGGAGTTGCTGACGCAGACGCGGAGAGGGCTGTACCGGATCCTCGCGGGAGACGCCGGTGACTGACCCCGTAACGTTCAGTGCGATGACCGAACCGCCCGGGCCTTCACCCGCGATCGACGTTCGCGGCCTGGTCAAGCGCTACGGGGAAATCGAGGCGGTGCGCGGCGTGGAGTTCGCCGTCGAGACGGGCGAGGTGTTCGGCTTTCTCGGCCCGAACGGTGCCGGCAAGACCACCACGATCAACATGCTCTGCACCCTGGCCAAGCCCACCAGTGGCTCGGCCACCGTGGCCGGACACGATGTCGTTCGCGAACGCGACGACGTGCGGCGAAACATCGGCCTCGTGTTTCAGGATCCAACGCTCGACGGCTATCTGACCGCCGAGCAGAACCTGCGCCTGCACGCTGAGCTGTATGGCGTCCAGTCGGACCTGGTCAAGCCGAGGATGCGTCAGGTGCTGGAGATGATCGGGCTGTGGGACCGCAAGGACTCGGTGGTGGCCACATTCTCAGGCGGTATGCGCCGGCGCCTCGAGATCGCCCGCGGGCTGATGCACTCCCCCCGCGTGCTGTTCCTGGACGAGCCGACGATCGGCCTGGACCCCCAGACGCGGCGGTCGATCTGGACCTACATCCGCGAGCTGAAGGAGCGCGAGGAGATCACGATCTTCATGACCACCCATTACATGGACGAGGCCGAGTGGTGTGACCGGATCGCGATCATGGATCATGGCCAGATTGTCGCGCTCGACTCGCCCGAGACACTCAAGGCCGGGGTGGGGACCGACCGGGTGACGATCCACACCGACGACGACGAAGCGGCGATCACCGCGATCGCCGACCAATTCGGGATCGAGGCCGGGCTCTCCGAAGGTGCGGTCTCGTTCGGGATCCTGTCCGGTGAGGAGTTCCTGCCCCGGCTGTTCGCGGAGCTGCGCGTCCCGATCCGCTCGGTCAGCGTATCCCGCCCGACGCTCGACGATGTCTTCATGTCGTTTACCGGCAGCTCGATCCGGGACGCTGAGGAGGACCAGAGCAAGCAGCGCAACCGGGTGATGATGCAGGTCATGACCGGCGGAGGCAGGCGATGAGCACGACTACGGATCGCACGGCCCAGGCGCCGCCGGCCGAGCCGCAGCAGGTCGTGCGGGTCTCCGTACCGCAACGAAGTCTCGCGAGTGAGCTGCGCGCGATCCGGATCGTCTGGCGCCGCGAACTGAGCCGGTTCCGTGCCGACCGGATGCGCATGGTCACGGCCCTCGTTCAGCCGCTGCTGTTCCTGTTCGTACTCGGCTCGGGACTTCAGGGCCTGGCCAGCGCGGGCACACACGGCGTCAACTTGAAGACCTTCATCTACCCGGGAATCCTCTGCATCTCGGTGATGTTCACCGCGATGTTCTCGGCCGCGTCGATTGTCTGGGACCGGGAATTTGGCTTCCTGCGCGAGATGATGGTCGCGCCGGTGCGCCGCAGCTCGATCGTGATCGGCAAGGTGCTTGGCGGCGCCACCGTGGCGTCGTTGCAGGGCGTGATCATCATTTGCCTGGCCGGGCTCGTGCACGTCCCGTACGACCCGTTACTGATTCTCGGCATCTTCACTCTTCAGCTGCTGCTGGCGTTCACGATCACCGCCTTCGGCGTGATGATCGCCGTTCGGATCAAGCAGATGCAGTCGTTCATGGGCGTCATGCAGATGATCGTGATGCCGATGTTCTTCATCTCCGGGGCGCTGTTCCCCGCTTCCGGACTTCCCGGCTGGCTGACGGTGCTCAACCGGATCGACCCGCTGACCTACGCGGTCGACCCGATGCGGCGCCTGGTCTTCAATCACATCACCATCTCCCCCGCCGCCCGTCACGCGCTGGATCCCGGTGTTACGTGGTGGGGCTGGCACGTGCCGGCGCTGATCGAGGCCGGCATGATCGCCCTGCTCGGACTGCTGATGCTGGCGATCGCGATCTGGGAATTCAGCACTACGGAGTAGTCCCGAACAGCCGCCGGTAGGCGACGACCCATTCCGTGGCCGCACTTCCGGCGAGCACAAGCAGTACCGAGGTGAGCACGAGTTTCCGCACTCCGCAACTGAACCATCGCCGCCCGACGCAAAAAGGGCCGCCCCTCGAAAGGGCGGCCCCCATACATCGTTCCCGGCCTTTGACCTACGCGGCCGCGCCGGCCGTGGCGGGCTCCTCGACCCGGCGCGGGAGCAGCGTCTCACGTGCGATCACGAGACGCTGGATCTGAGCCGTGCCCTCGTAGAGCTGGAGGATCTTGGCATCACGCATCAGCTTCTCGACCGGGTACTCCTTGATGAAGCCGTAGCCACCGTAGACCTGCACGGCATCGGTGGTGATCTCCATCGCGGCGTCGGCGGCGAAGCGCTTGGCGTGCGAGGACTCGAGCGTGTTGCGCTTGCCCTGATCGAGCAGCACGGCTGAGTTCCAGGTCGCCAAGCGAGCCAGGTGGACCTTGGTTGCCATGTCGGCGATCATGAACTGGATCGCCTGGTGCATGGCGATCGGCACGCCGAACTGGACACGCTCCTTGGAGTAGTCGACTGCGAACTCCATCGCCGCCCGGCCGACGCCGACGCCCATCGCCGCCACCCCTGGGCGGGTGCGGTCAAGCGTCATCATCGCGATTTTGAATCCCTTGTTCTCCTCGCCGACCAGATGGTCGAGCGGGATCTCGCACTCGGGGAACGTGATGGTCGCGGTGTTCGAGGCCCGCTGACCCATCTTGTCCTCGTGCTTGTCGACGACGACGCCGGCGTCCCGGGGAACGATGAAGCACGAAATGCCGCGGTGGCCGGCCTCCTTGTCGGTCTTCGCGTAGACGGTGTAGTAATTGGCGTACTCACCATTGGTGATGAAGCACTTGGAGCCGTTGATGACCCACTTGTCGCCCTGGCGGGTCGCGGTCGTCTTCATCCCGGACACGTCAGAGCCGGCGTCGGGCTCAGTCAGGCAGAACGAGGCCAGCAGCGGGGCTTCGGAGAGCCGACCGAGGTACTCCTTCTTGAGCTCCTCGGAGGCCGCGAGGATGATCGGTGCGGTAGCCAGTCCGTTACAGGACACCGAGGTGCCGATGCCCGAACAACCCCACGAAATCTCCTCCTCGATCAGCGCGCCGTCCAGGAAGCCGAGGCCCGGACCGCCGTATTCCTCCGGCAGGTGGCTGTTCATCAGGCCCAGTTCCCAGGCCTTCTCGATGATGTCCTGGGGCCAGGTTCCTTCCTTGTCGTACTCCCAGGCGACGGGACGGATCTCCTTCTCCGCGAACTCGTGCGCCATCTCGCGCATGCTCTTCTGCTCGTCAGTGAGCGTGAAATCGACCACGTGGATTGCTCCTTGAAGACGGGAAGCGCCGGCTGGCATGGTGGCTGGCGCGGGAATAGATTGACTAGTCAGTCAACCGTGACGATACGAAGGATACCCGATTCCTGAACGCTCTAGCAACGCAGTTGTTGAGCGTTCAACCGCCGCGGTGCGCAACACTTAAGCGGTCGTGCAGCAAGCGTTTGCCACTGTCCTCTGGGTCGTCTGTGGTTTGGCGGTGGTAATCGCGCTCGTGGCCCTGGCGCTGAGCGGTAAGACCTGGGAGGAATACGGCAAGAATGCCCTGCTCATGGACGGCGACTCGCCGCGGGATCCCAAACAGGGCTCAGCGGCCGCGCTGGTAGAACGAGACACCGAGATCCGCCAGCTGCTCGAGGCCCGGAACCTGCGCCGGCAGCGCCGCGGCGAGGCGACGGTCGACGTCGAGCTGGAGCTGCGGCGGTTGACCGCGCCGGCGATCGATGCCGAGCTGCGGGAGGAGATTCGTGACCTGGTGATCGCCCGCAACCACCGCCGCGCCCGGACCGGCAAGCCGCCGCTCGACGTCGAGGCGGAAATCGAGCGGGAGATCCTGGGCCTGCACGGAGTTTGACGCCAGCCGGTCGATCGGTACCCTGCCCGCGATGGCTGACGGACGCAAATTCGAGCTCGATGAGTTGGCCATCCGGCCGGGCACTTACTTCAGCCCTCAGACCGAGGTCCTGATCGTGGTCGATGACTCCCCGGAGCTCGACGCCGAGATCTTCAACATGGAGCAGTACGAAGGTGCCGACTGGGTGCTGATCTCCGACGAGGTGCCGGTGGATGAGCACCGTCGCGACGAGCTACTCGAGAGCTTTCAGGTCGAGGCCCAGCCGCTCCCGACCGATCACGATGACGACGGGGACGACGAGGTCAACGAGGAGCTCGACGCCGATCAGGAGGACTAGCGACTACTTGGCGCTCAGCAGCGACGAGCAGCTCTGCATCTTCGCCACGTCCTGCCCCGCCGCCTGCAGACACGCGCTGTAGCGCTGAACGCTTGAGTTCGTCCCGGTGGTCCCGGCGCCTGTCGCGCTGCCGGTAGCGGCACCCGAACCCGTCGCCGGCGCGCCTGAGCCTGCGGCGCCTGGAGAACCGCTCGCCGCCGCGCCCGTCACGGCGGATCCGGCGCTCTGCACAGTGGCCAGGAAGGAACGCAGTTTGGTGGTGAACTCGCTGAACGGGCGCACGGTGCTCGGCGGGCTGATCGTCTGCGGCTGATTCAGGCTCGCGTACTTCATGTTCATGCCGATCTGCGCGGTGCGGAGGCCTCCGAGCAGTCCCGAGATCTGGCCGGTTACGGGAACCGTCAAGTTCAGCGCCAGGCGCCGGAGCGTCTTGTCGCTGTTGCCGGTCCAGACGTCGAAGCTCGGGTTCTTGATCGAGGCCGCGATGCGAGCTCGGGTCGAATCCGAGATCCCTCCCTGCAGGCTGCTGGCGCCGGAGACTCCGAGCGTGGAGGCCTTCTGCAGGACCGTGCTGAAGTCCTTGAGGAACGCGCTCACATCGATTCCAGCCCGGATGTGGGTCGTGTCGACCCCGCCCACGGTCTCTTTGCCCACCACGGAGGGGTTGGTCAACCACCGAAGCGGGCTGATGCCCAGCTTGGCGAGGGCGCCGGAACCGGACCCGCCTCCAGAGGCAGTGACCTGGGCGAAGCTCGACTCGAGCTTCTGGAAGGTCGCGGCCGGCAGCTGGTAGCTCGTGCCCTGCAGGGTGACGTAGCCATTGGTTCCGGTCGAGAGGATCGACAGCGACCCGGTGTGTCCCAGCGCGCCGATGCTGATGCTGAAGTTCGAAGCGGGCAGCTTGCCCTTTCCGAGGCTCTGGAACGGGCCGCCGAAGCTCAGGCTTATCGGTCCGCGGAGCGTGCTCGAGCCCGACGGATTGACGGTGACGCTGAAGCTGAGGTTCCCGCTGTTGACGGCGTGCGTGCCGCTGAAGGTCTGGTTGAGCAGCGTTGAAGCGTTTCCGGAGCTACCGCTGCTGCCGCACGCGCCAAGCACCAGGATCGCGCCGACGGCGAGGATCGCCGGCAGGATCCGGCGAAAGCTCCTGCTCAGAGGTGGCGTTCGCACCGCAGCGAATTTAGCATCGCACCGGGCGAGCCGGGGCCGGTTCGCTAGTGCAGCGTCTCAGTTTTGATTTGCTGGTTGATTGAGGGCGACTCTTCCACGGCGCACCTTTTCCAGGATCTGGTTGGTGGTGGCGGTCCACACGAACGGTGTGGGGCTTTCATTCGTGGCG